>JADLAB010000199.1 GCA_020848455.1 Polyangiaceae bacterium | reverse complement strand
GCGAAAGAATGCTTTGGCCAGCGAGCTCGCCGCGTCGAGCCGCGGTGGTTGGGGTTGAACAAGGAGATTCCGTCATGAAGTCGACCAAGAGCTTGCGACGTGTCACGGCCCTTCCGGCCCTCCTCGTGCTCGTGGGGGCGCCCGTCCTCCTGGCGGGCGGCTGCAAGAAGGCCCTCGAGGGTGCGCTCGACTGCGATGCCAGCCTGGAGGTGAAGTTCGAGGCGCTCAGCAATGCGGCGGACGCGCTCGTCAACGTCAGCACGTCGCTCAAGGCCTCGGTCGCGACGGCCTGCTTCAACATCGCGACCGACCTCGGCGAGGCCCCGCCCGCCGACCCGGCCAACTACACGGACGACGACGTCACCACCGCGTGCAACCTCGCGACCGCGGCGCTCAACGCCGAGTTCACCGGGGGCGCGGACATCAACCTCGTCATCGAGGGTGGGCACTGCGAGGTCAACGCGCAGGCGCAGTTCAACTGCGAGGCGAGCTGCGACGTGAGCGGCTCCTGCACGCCGGGCTCGATCGAGGTGCAGTGCGATCCGGGCGAGCTCAGCGTCGTGTGCGAAGGCAGCTGCGACGTCGGCGCCACCTGCGAAGGTAGCGTGGGCGCGGGGGCGGTGGAGTGCAACGGCACCTGCGAGGGCAACTGCACCGGCACCTGCAGCACCGGTGAGCCCGACGGCAGCCACTGCGCCGGCACGTGCGACGGCAGCTGCACGGGCGACTGCACGCTCACTGGCCCCACCGTGAGCGGTAGCTGCGGCGGCACCGCCAAGTGCACGGGCGGCTGCACCGGCGCCTACTCGGCGCCGAGCTGCACCGGTACGCTCAACCCGCCCGCGTGCAACATCGACGCCGAGTGCGAGGCCGGCTGCCAGGGCCAGGCCTCGCTCGAGGCCTCCTGCACGCCGCCGAGCGTCTCGATCGAGGTCGTCGCCGCCGGCAGCGCCAACCTCCAGAGCACGCTCGAGGCGAACCTCCCCGCCATCTGGAACGCCTTCGAGCTCCAGGGCAAGGTCGCCTTCGAGGCCGCCGGCAGCGTCGCCGACGCCTTCGGCGGCGTCGTGTCGGCGATGGGCACCATCCCGTCGTGCGCCCTGCTCTTCGTCGGCGACGTCGTCGGCGCGGTCACCGGCACGGTCAGCGCCTCGGTGTCGCTCAGCGTGAGCGTCAACGCGAGCGCGTCGGTCGGCGGCTCGGCGAGCGGCGGCTGAGGCCGCGGCCCGGCCCGACAAGGAGCGCGCCGTGTGGGTCGAGCCGCACGGCGCGCGCCGTTTTTGTGAGCGCGTCTTCGAGTCCACCCGTACCCGTCGCGCCTTGACCCGGCCGACCTTTGGCCCTACCTGTTCGCCGCCATGTCCATCGACCTCGCTGCCGCCCGTGCGGCCCTCGCCACCGTCCGCGACTCCGACGGGCGCCCGCTCACCGAGCTCGGCGCCGTGCGCGAGCTCGAGCTCGAGGGCGACGCCGTGCGCGTGGGCATCGCGCTCGCCGAGCCCTCCGCCGCCCTGCAAGAGCGCCTCGGCGCCGCCGTCACCGAGGCCCTGCGCGCGCTCGGTGCCGCCGCGGTCGAGCTCCGCTGGAGCACGCAGGTCGCCGCGCGCGAGATGGGCGAGGACGATCCCTGCCCCGGCGTGCGCAACATCGTGCTCGTCACGAGCGGCAAGGGCGGCGTCGGCAAGAGCACCGTCGCCACGAACCTCACCCTCGCGCTGAGCCGTGCGGGCCACCGCGTCGGCCTGCTCGACGCCGACATGTACGGGCCCAGCATCCCGACCATGCTCGGCGTGATGGGGCGCCCGGTGGCAGCCCCCGACGGTCGCATCACGCCGCTCGAGCGCTTCGGCGTCAAGCTCATGTCGATCGGCTTTCTGCTCGAGAACGAACGCAGCGCCGTCATCTGGCGCGGCCCGATGCTGCAGGGCGCGCTCCTGCAGTTCCTGAAGGACGTCGACTGGGGCGAGCTCGACTACCTGGTGCTCGATCTGCCGCCCGGCACCGGCGACGTCGCCATCACGCTCGCGCAGCGGGTGCGCACGACGGGCGCGGTCGTGGTGACGACGCCGCAGGCGGTGGCGCTCGCCGACGTGTTCAAGTCCGTCGCCATGCTGCGCAAGGTCGGCATCGCCGTCCTCGGCGTCATCGAGAACGAGAGCTACTTCGTGTGCGACGGCTGCGACAAGCGTCACGAGCTGTTCGGCTCGGGCGGCGGCGCGCAGATCGCCGAGTTCGCCGAGGCCCCGCTGCTCGGGCAGATCCCGCTCGATCCGGGTATCCGCGAGTGGGGCGATGCCGGGACGCCGATCGTGCAGGCGGCGCCCTCGAGCGCGGTCGCCCGCGCCTTCGCAGCGGTGGCCGAGCAACTCGTCGAGCGGGTCGACCTCGCGAACGGTGCGCGACAGCCGACGTTGACGATCGACCGCAGCGGTGGCAAAAACCGCCACCTACCCATCACGCGTTGACTTCGGGCGACCGAGGCGGAAGCCGACGCAGTCCAAACCCAGACGAGCCATCTCCGAAGGCACGGGCAACGCAGTGAACGAGGACGGGGGAGCGGTCTCGGTACCGAGGCGGCAATGACGACCGACGAACGACAAGACAACGCGGGCGCCGAGGGCGCTGGTTCAGCGTCCGAGGGCGCTTCTCAGGTGGCGGTCGCAGGGCAGCCGAGCGACGCCGCTCCGAGCGCGCCCGTCGAGGCGACGGCGCCTGCGCCGGTCGAGGCGACGCCGCCCGCGCCGGTCGAGGCGACGCCGCCCGCGCCGGCCCAGGCGACGGCGCCCGTCGAGGCGGCGTCGGCGCCAGCCATCGCGCGCGCCGAGCAAGCGACCGAGGCCCCGTCACCCGCCGAGGGCGAGGCGCCCGAGACGCCCGCCGGCGCCGATGGGACCGAGGTCCCGGGGACCGCGGGGGCCGAGGGCGCGGCCGCGACCGCGCCCGATGCCGCGAAGAAGAAGCGCCGTCGTCGCCGTCGCAAGCGCAAGCCGGCCGAGGGCGCGGCGGCCGGAGCCCCGGCGGGCGAGGCGGGGGCGCAGACCTCCGCCGAGGGCGCCGAGGGCGCCGAGGGCGCCGAGGGCGAGGAGGGCGACGAGGACGAGGAGTCCGGCGACGCCGAGAGCGCGGCGGGCGGCGAGGACGACGCGGGCGAGGGCGCGGCGGGGTCGCAGGCCGGCGAGGCGAAGCCGCGCAAGCGCCGCAAGCCCGACCGCGAGCGCGCGGCCTTCCACCTCGGCGAGGAGGTGCTGTGCCGCGTGACCGACGTCACCGACGAGGCCATCTGGGCGGACATCGCGGGTAAGGCGATCGGCCTGCTCGACCGCTCGGCCCACTCCGGCCCCGCGCCCGAGGCGGGGGTGCAGTTCGTCTCGAAGGTACAGAGCGCGAGCACCCGCGGCGGCTTCGTCATCCTGGCCTACGAGCCGGTCAAGCCGATCGAGGCGCGGCAGAGCATCCGCGAGGCGCTCGAGAAGAACGTCACGGTCGCGGGCTGGGTCACGGGCGTGATCAAGGGCGGCGTCGAGGTCGACGTCATCGGCGTGCGCTGCTTCGCGCCCGCCTCGCACGTCGAGCTGCGCCACCACTCCGATCTGTCGTCGCTCGTGGGGCATCGCTTCGACTTCGAGGTGACGCACTACGCCCAGAAGGGCCGCGACGTCGTCCTGTCGCGCAAGAAGATGCTCGAGCAGGGCGCCAAGGCCGAGCGCGACGCGGAGCTCGCGAAGATCGCACCCGACATGGTGTGCCGCGGCGTCGTGCGCAACGTCCTGCACTGGGGCGCCTTCGTCGCGTTGCCGGACTTCGGCAACATCGAGGGTGTCGTGCACATGAGCGAGGCGAGCCACGATCGCGGCGCCCGGCTCACGAGCCTCTTCAAGCCGGGCGACGAGATCCAGGTCAAGGTCCTGCGCATCGACGACAAGGGCAAGCTGTGGTTCAGCCACAAGGCGACCCTGCCCGACCCGTGGCAGGCGGTGCGCGACAAGTATCGGCCCGGCAGCCGGCACAAGGGCAAGGTGGCGCGCATCACCGATTTCGGCGCGTTCATCCAGCTCGAGCCCGGCGTCGACGGCCTGTGCCACGTGGCCGATCTCGCCTTCGTCGAGGTCGAGCACCCGAGCAAGGTCGTCAAGATCGACGACGAGATCGAGGTCGTGGTGGCGCACCTCGACCCCGACAACCACAAGATCTCGCTCCACGCCGCGCCCCCGGCCGACGAGGTCACCGACAAGCCCGTGCGGGTGCAGTCGAACCAGCTCGTGCAGGTCGTCGTCACGCAGGTGCGCGAGGGCGGCATCGGCGCGCGCATCGTCGGCGCCTCGGGCCGCAACGCGCGCGCGTTCATCCCGGCGGGGCAGACCGGCACGCCCCGCGGCACCGACCTCCGCAAGCTCTTCCCGATCGGCCGGCGGCTCGAGGCCAAGGTCATCGAGGCCGACCCGCGCAAGGGCGAGACGAAGCTCTCGATCAAGGCCGTCAAGGAGGACGCGGAGCGCACCGCGTACCGCGAGTACCGCTCGCAGGTCCAGCGCGAGGCCAAGTTCGGCACCTTCGCGGACCTCTTCAAGCCCAAGGCCGAGCGCAGCTGACGGCCGCGCGCGGGCTCGCCCGGCCGTCGAACGGCGTTGAACGGGCCGCCGCGCCGTGCCATGGCTTGCCCGGTGCGTGCTCGTTTGCAGGGTGGCGCCCACGAGCGGGCGCGCGTGGGCGCGGACATGTTCGTGTCGCTCGCCTACCGGCTCTACGACGACCGCGGCGCGCTACGCGACGTCGTGCGGCGCGCCCGTCCGCTCTGCTACGTGCACGGCCACGCCCAGATCCTGCCGGGGCTCGAGGCCGCGGTCGAGGGCTGGCGGCTCGGCCAGCAGGGCACGGTCGAGCTCGATCCGGAGGAGGCCTTCGGGGAGCGCGACGAGGAGGCCGTCGTCGAGATGGACGCGGCGGAGCTCGGCGGCCGACCTCGGGTCGGCGACGAGGTCGTGGCCCGCGGTCGCGACGACGAGCTCGTCCTCACGGTGGTCGCGGTGGCTGGCGGGCGTGTGCGGCTCGACCCGAACCACCCGCTCGCGGGCCGGCGCGTGCGCTTCGTGGTCGAGGTATGCGGCCTGCGCCCGGCGACCGACGCCGAGCTCGACCGCGCGCAGGCCGACATCGAGGAACGTATTCGCCGGGAGGATGCTATCGTATACGACGCCGCGGACGGCGGGGCGGAGCCGATGCCGGACGGAGCGGAGCCCTCGGCGGGCCCGCAGCTCTTGCAGTTACGGCGCAAGCCAGCGCCCGAGTGAAGGAACGAGCATGACGAAGCGAACGACGAAGCACAACTGGGCCGAGATGGACAACCGCATCCGGGGCCGCAAGACCGGCTGGTCGGCGGCGGAGCTGAAGGAGCTCGCGCACGAGCTCGAGAGCCTCCCGGACGTGGGCGCTCTGTCCGAGCGGTCGGTCATCGAGCAGCCCGCCCTCGGCCCGCGCCCGCCGCAGGGCTGGGGCGACGACGTCAACTGACCGGAGCCCAGAGCTGCCGTGCCCGAGCGCCACGATTCCATCCCCGTCGAGGCCGAAGCCCTCGACGGCTCCCCCGCGCTGCCCCAGCTCGACTTCACGACCTTCGTGCTGTCGATCGTCGGCTCGGCCTACGTGCACCTCGGCGACGCCCCGGAGCGCGAGGGGCGCGCCGCCGAGCCGAACCTGCTCCTGGCGCGGCAGGACATCGAGCTCTTGCGCCTGCTGCAAGACAAGACCAAGGGCAACCTCAGCGGCGACGAGGAGCGCCTGATCAGCCAGGCGCTCTACGACCTGCGCATGCGCTACGTCGAGGTCTCGAAGGCCACGTGAGTGCGTCGGGCGCCGCGACGACACGGGGCGTGGGCGCCGTGGCAGTAGCCCTCTCGTTGTGCTGGGTGCTCGTCGCCGGCTGCAAGCGAACCGAGCCGAGCGACCCCGAGCTGCCGTCGGGTGCCGTGCTCGTGCCCGCCTCCGCGGCGCCGCTGCCGCCGATCGACTCCGGCGCGCCGGTCGTCGTGCCCGGCCCCGGCGGTGCGCTGTCGTTCGCGCCGCTCGTCAAGCGCAGCGAGGCCGCGGTCGTCACGATCAAGGCCTGGGTCAAGCGCGAGAACGCCTTCGGTCGCGAGGTCCCGATGGCCGAGGGGCTCGGCACCGGCTTCGTGTACGACGCCAAGGGCCTCATCCTGACGAACAACCACGTCATCGCCGACGCGGCCGAGATCCTCGTCAGCTTCACTGACGGGCGCGAGTTCTCCGGCACCGTCGTCGGCACGGACAAGCCGACCGACATCGCCGTCGTGAAGGTCGCGACGGACGGCCTGAGCCCGTTGCCGCTCGGCGACTCCGACGCGCTCGAGGTCGGCGACTGGGTCGTGGCGATCGGCAACCCCTTCGGCCTCGAGCACACCGTGAGCGCGGGCATCCTGTCGGCCAAGGGCCGCACCCGCGACGACGTCAAGGGGCTCGACCCCGCCGGCTACTTCAACTTCCTGCAGACCGACGCGAGCATCAACCCGGGCAACTCGGGCGGTCCGCTGCTCGATCTCGCCGGGCGGGTGGTCGGCATCAACTCGGCGGTGCGCGCCAACGCGAACAACATCGGGTTCGCGATTCCGATCAACATGGTGCGCCAGCTCCTGCCGATGCTGCTCAAGGACGGGCGCGTGCGGCGCAGCGCCATCGGCGTCTTCGTCGAGAGCCTCACCCAGGACGACGCGAGGCGCCTCGGGCGCCCGGCTCGTCAAGGGGCGCTCGTGAAGAGCCTCGTGCCGGGTGGGCCCGCCGAGCGGGCCGGCCTCGCACGGGAGGACGTGATCCTCGCCTTCGACGGCAAGGCGGTGAAGGACCCGAACGAGCTGCGCTGGCTCGCGAGCATCGCCGGCGTGAACAACACGGTGTCGGTGCGGGTGGCGCGCGACGACCGCGTGTTCGACGTGAAGATGGTCCTCGGCGAGCTGCCCGATCCCGACGAGGAGCGGTAGCCGCCCGGCGCGGGATGGGGCACCTGTGACCAACACACCCACATCGTCCGACCCGGGCCACGAGCCTCCGGGCGAAGCCGCCGGCCGCCCGAGCGGCGAGGGTGGCGGCGACGAGGCCGAGGCGGAGCTCGGGCTCGGTGCCGAGGTGCCGGATCCGGGCGCGCCGGCGCACGCGGAGGCAGCCAGGCTCCTGGCGCGGCTAGGGCACGGGCTCGACGCCCCCCTCGGCGTGAATAGCCCGCGCGGTAGCGCGTCCAACCGTGCGGAACGGCAACGTGAAGCCGAGGAAGACCGTGGGCTTGTCGAGCGGGCACAGTCGGGCGACCAGGGCGCCTTCAGAAAGCTGGTGGAACGCCATCAGCGGCGCGCCTTTGCGATCGCCCTCGGCATGGTCCGCGACGAGGACGATGCCCGCGAGATCGTTCAGGAAGCCTTCCTGCGCGTGTACCGCAACCTCGACAAATTTCAGGGCGGCTCGTCGTTCTTCACCTGGCTCTACCGCATCGTCAGCAACCTGGCGATCGACCTCATGCGGCGGCCCGCGCGGCGCGAGACCGAGCTGTTCGACAACCCGTCGGCCGCCGACGAGGGCGAGACGACCGCCTTCGTGTCTCGGATCGACGGGGCCGACCCGCTCGACGTCGTGGGTCGCCGTCAGCTCGCCAAGCGCATCGAGCAGGCGCTCGAGGCGCTGCCGTCCTACCACCGCTCCGTCATCCTCATGCGGGAGCTCGAGGGCATGAGCTACCAGGAGATGGCGGAGGCGATGCAGGTTTCCAAGGGCACGATCATGAGTCGCCTGTTCCACGCACGGCAGAAGCTCCAGCGCGCTCTGGCCGACTGCTACGCCGAGAACGTGCAGGGCCCGACGCGCGGCGCGGGGCACGACGACGAAGAGGGCTCCCACGGCGGAGACGAGGAATCGTGAGCAAGCACAGCGACAATCCGCGAACCAGGCCGCCGACGCCCGCCTCGAGCTCGGCGCGGGCTCCGAGCGACCTCGACCTCATGCGCTGGCTCGACGGCGAGCTCGACGAGGGCGAGGCGGCGCCCGGGCAGCTGGAGGACGCCACGGCGGCGCGCAAGCTGCGCGACCTCGAGCTCGTCGGCAGCGTGGTGCGCGAGCGCGCCGAGGGCGACCCGCGGGCCGACGGCATCGCCGACGCCGTCATGGCGGCGCTCGCGGCCGAGCAGGCGGAGCGCCACGAGGCGAAGGTGATCCCGCTCGCCGAACGGCGCGCGGACCGGGCCGCCACCGGGCGGCCGGCCAACGACAACGCCCGCAGCATCTTCGCGCTCGCCGCGCTCGCGGCAGCGGCGGCGGCGGGCCTGTTCTTCTGGGGCCGGGGCGGCGCGCCTGGGTCCGACGAGCTCGCGAGCGGCGATCTCTCGGCGCCGATGGATCAGATCGTGGCGGAGCGTGCGGCGACGCCCGCGCCGGAGGCGGCCCTGTTCACCGAGCCGGCCGTCGCGCCTCAGCCGGAGGCGCGGCCTCCGGCGGTCGAGGTGGCGGCGGTGAACTTCGGCGCGCGGCAGGGCTCGGTGTTCTACATGGGCGGCAGCGACGCCGCAGACGGTATGACGGCAGTCGTGTGGGTCACCGACGACGCCGCCGGAGGCAGGCCATGAAGTATCTCGCAGCGATCAGCGCCCTCGCGCTCGCCCTCTCGGCGCTCGGTACCCCCGCGCTCGCCCAGCCCGTGCCCCGCCCGGTGCCGGCTCAGCAGCCCGACGTGAAGCAGGTGAAGGCCGAGGTGATCGTCCTGCACGCCACCAACGAGGGCAAGGGCATCGATCCGAACATCGGCGACCTGCCCCAGCTGAAGAAGCCCCCGTTCTCGGCGTACGACACCTACAAGCTGCTCGACCGGCCCACGCTGACGCTCGCGCGCGGCCAGGTCGCGAGCCACAAGCTGCCGAACGACGGCAAGCTCAACGTCGAGCTCAAGGACATCCTCGTCGAGAAGGACAGCGAGAAGCTGGTCGTCGGCGCCAGCATCGACCAGCCCGACGGCAAGCGCTTCGTCGAGATGACCGTGACCTCGGCGCGCGGCGGGATCTTCTTCGTGGCGGGGCCGGCCTACAAGGGTGGCATCCTCGTGCTCGCCATCCGCGTCGGCGTGCCCTGACCGCGCGACGTCCCGCGAGGGCGCCGGCCGTCGGCGTCACTCGCGGGTTTGCGAGCCGGCACGGACAGGGTAGGCTGCGGGGCATGGCCAGACGTGGCGGCTACCTCGGGATGGCGCTCGCCGGACTGCTCTCGGCGGGCGGCGCGGCGAGCGTCGTCATGCTCCCGACCCCGGCCCACGCCCAGCCCAAGGCGGTCGACACCCTGGTCAAGCGCGGCCAGGAGTTGTTCGACAACGCGCAGTACGAGGAGTCGATCCAGACCCTCTCGGCGGCCCTCATGCGCCCCGGCATCGGGCGCCGCGACAAGGTCGAGGTCTTTCGGCTGCTCGCCTACAACTACATCGTGCTCGGGCGCACCGAGGAGGCCGACGCCGCCGTGCGCGGCCTGCTCGTGCTCGACGAGGCCTACGAGCTGCCCGACAGCGAGTCGCCTCGCTTCCGCGACTTCTTCAACCAGACCCGCAAGAAGTGGGAGTCCGAGGGCAAGCCCGGCAAGGAAGAGCCCGGCGCCGGCCCCGCCGGCCCGAGTGTGACGATCAAGCACGCCTCGCCGGCCCAGGTCGACGCGGACTCGCCGATCAGTCTCGACGGCACGATTGAGGACCCGGCCGGCAGCGTGGCGCGCGTGAAGCTCTACTACCGTACCGGCTCGACCGGGAAGTTCGAGTCCGCGCCCGTGCAGTACACGATGCTGCGCTTCACCGCCGAGATCCCGGCCGCGGCGGTGAGCCCGCCGCTCGTCGAGTACTACCTCGAGGCGCTCGACGAGAACGGCATCCCCGCCGCGCTCCGCGGCGACGCCGAGACGCCGCTCCGCGTGGCCGTGCCCGAGGGCAGCTCCGTCATCTCGAGCCCCTGGCTCTGGGTGCCCGTGAGCCTGGTCGTGGTGGGCGGCATCGTGGCGACCGTCGTGGTGCTGACGACCCGCACCACCACCTCGACCGTGACCGTCGGCGTCTTCGAGTGAGCCAGCCGCCGAGCGAGCCGCGCTTCCCCTACGTGAGCGTGCGCGTCCCCGCGGCGCGCGCGGCCGAGCTCTGCGACGCGCTCTTCGAGGTCGGCGCCACGGGCATCGAGGAGCGCGACCACGACACCCATCCGGCCGAGGTCGAGGCCGGCGCCGTGTGCCTGGTCGCGAGCTTCGACGCGCCGGAGCAGGTCACCGACGCGCTCGCCGAGCTTCGGGCCTGCGCGCCGGAGCTCGCCTGGGAGCGCGGCGAGATCGTCGGGGACGCGTGGCGCGACAAGTACAAGGAGCACTTCGCGCCCTTCGCGCTCACGGCCACCGTCACGGTCGTGCCGCCGTGGGTCCAGTACACCCCCGCGCGTCCCGAGGACCGGCGGCTCGAGCTCGATCCGGGTCGGGCCTTCGGCACCGGTCTGCACGCCACGACGAGCCTGTGCGCCGCCTACCTCGAGGAGCGGCGCACGGCCCTCGTCGGGCAGTCCGTGCTCGACGTGGGCACGGGCAGCGGCATCCTCGCGCTCGTGGCGCTGCTGCTCGGCGCGGCCCGCGCGACGGGCCTCGACGTCGATCCCGACGCGCTCGAGGTCGCGCGCGAGAATGCGGCGCGGAACGCGGTCGGCGGCGGGCTCGCGCTCGCGCCGACGCCCGTCGCGGACGTCGCCGAGCGCTTCGCCTTCGTGGTCGCCAACATCGAGGCGCGTACCCTCGTCGCCCTCGCTCCGGCGCTCGTGGCGCGCCTCGCCCCGGGCGGCGAGCTCCTGCTCTCCGGCGTGCTCGCCGCCGAGCGCGACGAGGTCGCCGCCGCCTTCACGCGTGCGGGGCTGACGCTGCTCGCGACCCGCGCGCGGGGCGACGGGGGGGATGCCTGGACGATGCTCGTCTTCGAGCACCCGGCATGAGACCGCTCGTGCGCCTGCCCCTCGGGGCGCTCGCCGAGGGCGAGCAGCTGCTCGACGCCGCGGCCGCCCACTACCTCACCCGCGTGCACCGGCTCGGACCCGGCGACCCCTTCGTCGCCTTCGACCCGGCGCGCGCGCTCGAGGCCGACGCGCGCGTGGCGGCGCTCGAAGGCCCGCGCGTGCGGGTCCGGTGCGAGGCGCTCCGCCCCGCGGCGCTGCGACCGGTGCGCGCGCTCGTCGTCGTGCAGTGCGTGGCGAAGGCCGACAAGCTCGACGCCGTCGTGCGCGACGCCACCGAGCTCGGGGCCACGCGCTTCGTGCCCGCGCTCGCCGAGCGCTCCCAGCGCCGACCCGCCGGTGGCCTGTGCGCGCGCCTGCGCCGCGTGGCGGTCGAGGCGGCGCGCCAGTGCGGACGCGGGGACGTGCCGGTGGTCGACGAGCCGCGGGCGCTCGCCGCGGTCGTCGAGGAGCTCGCCCCGCGCGGCGACGCGGCGCTGGGGCTCTGTCTCGAGCCTTCGGCCGCGGAGCGGCTCGCCGCGTGCGCTCGCGAGCTCGGGCGCGCCACGTCCGTCGCCCTGCTCGTCGGGCCGGAGGGCGGCTTCACACCCGGTGAGCGCGCCCACGCGCGGGCGCAGGGCTACCGCGAGGTGGCGCTAGGGCCGCTCGTGCTGCGCGCCGAGACGGTGTGTGCGGCCGCGCTCGGCGGCCTCGCGGCGCTCGGCTTCGCGCCCTTCGGGTGAGCGCTCGGACTCAGGATGCGAGCAGCCTCGAGAACGCGCGCGGCACGTCCGCGGGCGTGAGCGCCTCGAGGCGGCGGAGGTACTCCGGCAGGCAGGCCTGGTAGGCGGTGTCGAGGCGCAGCTCGCCGCGCGGCAGCGGCTCGCGCCACATCTGCATCGTCTCGCGCGCGAGGTCGGGCATCGACTGGTAGCGGCCCTGCTCGAGCAGGATCTCGGCCGTGAGCGCGTAGATGAGGTTGCCGCCGGGGATGGCGCCGAGCGCGGTCGTGGCCATCGCCGGGTAGCAGAGCCGCACCGTGCGCAGCCCGAAGCGGCGCTCGATCTCCTGCATGGAGCTGCGCTGCAGCTTCTTCGCGCCGGCCAGGGGCCCCATGCCGTAGACGGGGTCGTTCTCCGGGAAGTCGTAGTCGCAGAACGCGACCACGCTTTCGCCGGCCACGACGAGCCCCGCCTGCGCCAGCTGCTCGGTCCAGAACAGCGACGAGCTGCCCATGAACTTGTTGGTGCGCTCGATCTCGGCCGGTGTCGCGACCTCCACCTCGACCAGACCGAGCTTGCGGAAGCTCGGCCCGTGGGCGAAGTCCGGCACCTGGAGCAGCGGATCGAACGCCATGTCGAGGTCCTTGACGAGGTAGCTGCCGTGCTCGGCGTAGCGCTTGGGCGCGCCGGCTGCGATCCCGTTGACGAGGTGGACGGCGCGCACGCCGTCCTGCCGCAGGGCCGCCACGAGCTCCTCGACCGTCGACTCCTTCGTGGCGTCGCGGTTGAAGAAGCGCACGGTGCGCCCCTCGGCGGTGGCCGCGCGTGCCATCGCCGCCGCGTGGAAGCAGCCGATCTGCATCTTCTCGCTGTCGTAGTGGACGGCGTACACCGCGGCGTGCTCGCCGAACACGAGCTGCATCGCGAGCGCGCGCGTGATGCCGTTCGAGCCGCCGAGGACGACGACCGCCGCGTCGCGCCCGAGCTCGGCGCCCTGGGGCGCGATGGCCGGGCGCTGCGTCGCGAAGAGCCCCTCGGCCGCAGCCGCGCCGCCCTCGTCGAGGAGCCGAACCAGGGCCCGGCGGTCCACGCCGCCGAGCGGCAACTTCTTGAAGGTCTCGAGAGCCATGCTCGAAGGTCGATCGAAGGTGACGGGCTCGCGCGGGCCCCGCGGGCCGGGCGTCCGGCCCCGACGAGTCGCATGGGCCGCCGTGGCTGTCCAGCCCCCCGGGCACGGCGCCGGTGGAGCGCGCCGCGCCGTGCCGCGCAAAGCTTGACGAAACGCTCCGTTCGCGGTCCCGTGGGGCGCCCATGGCCCGCCTGAAGATCCTGTTCGTGGCCTCCGAGTGCGTGCCGATCGTGAAGACGGGGGGCCTCGGGGACGTGGTGGGGGCGCTGCCGCCGGCGCTGCGGGCCCGCGGCCACGACGTGCGCATCGTGTTGCCGCGCCACCGCCAGGCCAAGGGCTACCCCGCCGAGGTGCTCCCCGGGCCGCTCGGCGTGCCGGTCGGCGGCGGCACGTGCTGGACGGGCGTGTACCGCGCCGAGATCGCGGGTGGCGTGCCGGTGTACCTGCTCGAGCACGATGCGCTGTTCGACCGCGAGGGCGTGTACGGCGACGCGAGCGGTGAGTTTGGCGACAGCCTGTGGCGCTTTCTCTTCCTGTCGCGCGGCGCGCTCGAGCTGTGTCGCCACGTCGACTTCGAGCCCGACGTCCTCCACGCCCACGACTGGCAGGCGGCGCTCGTGCCCGTGCTCAACCCGCCGGACGGGCCAGCCACGGTGCTCAGCGTCCACAACCTCGGCTACCAGGGCATCTTCGGGGTCGGCGAGCTGCCCCGCATGCGGCTGACGGCCGAGCAGGAGCGCGACGTCGAGTACTTCGGCAACGTGAACCTGCTGAAGGCGGGCCTCACGCGCGCCACGTTGCTCTCGACGGTGTCGCCCCGCTACGCGCGCGAGATCCAGTCGGCCGACGGCGGCGCGGGCCTCGACGGCCTCTTGCGCCAGCGCCGCCGCGACCTCGTGGGCATTCTCAACGGCATCGACGAGGCGCGCTGGAATCCCGCGACCGACCTGCACCTGCCGGCGACCTACGACCCCGACGACCTCGAGGGCAAGGCCCGCTGCAAGGCGGCGCTGCAGCAGGAGCTCGGCTTGCCCGTGCGACCCGACGTACCGCTCGTCGGGCTCGTGAGTCGCCTGGCCGAGCAGAAGGGGATCGACATCTTCGTCGACGCGCTCGGCTACCTGGCGGGCCTCGATCTGCAGTTCGCGGTCCTCGGCTCCGGCCTCGCCTGGGCCGAGCAGGTGTTCGAACGGCTGTCGGCGACCACGAGCCACTTCCGCGCGCGCATCGGCATCGACGACGCGCTCTCGCACCGCATCTACGCGGGCGCCGACCTCTTCGCCGTGCCGTCGCGCTACGAGCCCTGCGGGCTCACGCAGCTCTACAGTCAGCGCTACGGCACCGTGCCGGTCGTGCGCGGCGTCGGTGGCCTCGACGACACGGTCGACCACGAGGTGAGCGGCTTCAAGTTCCAGGAGCTCAGCGGCCGCGCGCTCGCCCTCTCGCTCGCCTGGGCCGCGGACTGCTATCGCCACCGCCCCGAGCACTTCCAGCAGATGCAGCGCTTCTCGATGCGCAAGCGCATGGGGTGGAACCGCGTCGCAGCGCAGTACGACGCGCTCTACCGGCTCGCCATCGCGCGGCGCCGCGGGCGGCTGTAGCCCCGGCCCGGCGTGCCGGGCCGAATTCCGTCGTGATTTCGCGCTTGCATCGTCCGACGGGATGCATACGTTCAAGCAGTCCAAAAGAGCACTGCCACGTTCTTTTTGTTCAGCAGTGCGCGCTCCGTCCGCGGCGAAGCGCCTCGGGCAGAGCGAAGTAACTAACCAGAGTCATTATTCTTTTTCGATCCAGCGAAGTGGAAGCTGAACGGCTCCACACTGATTGCAGGAAACTGGACGTGCTTTCAGTGGCGGGGCAAGGTGCACCCATGAACCGAATCCAACTCGCAACCCTGCAGCTGCTCTACAAACTGGCCCGTGAGGATCGTCCCGCGGACCTGAGCCTGCTCGCGGCCGAGCTCGGCCAGACCTGCGTCGTCCTCGACCGCGTCCTCGGCGAGCTCGAGAAGGCCGGCCTCGCGGACGCGGACCGCGTGCGCCTCACCATGGCAGGGCTGGCCGTGGCGGCGAGCTCCCGCAGCGTGCTGCGCTCGCGCCAGCGCCACGGCCGCCTCTGCTCGGTCGCCTGAGGGAAACGCTCCCGCGCCCGCCCGAGCCGCGGCTGGCGGCGCCCGCGAGCGCGCGCGCTCAGCGGCGCTCGGCGGCGCGGGACCGCATGGGAGCCAGCTCGGGCAGCGGCAGGTCGACCCGCCAGAGCTCGTCCTCGAGCACGCACGCGAGCTCGGCGCGGTCGGCCGAGCTCGCTCCGAGCACCGACACGCGCGCGGTATCTCCACTGATCTCGGCCGTGTAGCTCTGTGGCTCGAACCGCAGGCGGATGCGCGCCGGCACGAGCATGGCCGCGGGGGTGATCTGCTTGCCCGTGGCGGCGCCGTAGCGGTCGGCCCGCGCGGTCAGGTTCTTCTTGGTCTGGGCGGACAGCAGGGCGAAGAGCTCGGTGCCGTCCTTCGTCGAGCCCTCGTAGCGCTGGAGGATCTCGACGAGCTCGCGGACGGCGCCCTCCGGGGTCGCGTTCGGGCGGCGCCTGCCGCAGGCCGGGCCGAGGAGCAGGCACACCGCGGCCACCCACGCGAGCGTGCGACCGAGGGGCGCGGCGGAGCGGCGAGTCGCCACGGACACGGACGAGGTTTACCACGCGCCCGGGCAAGGGGCTCCGTCCTCGAGCCGCGTGCGGGCGAGGGCGCCGAGCTGACGCAGCGCCTCGTAGACCACGATGGCGACCGAGTTCGCCAGGTTGAGCGAGCGCACCGGCCCGAGCGTCGGGATGGCGAAGCATCGGTCCGGGTGGGCCGCGAGCAGCTCGTCCGGGAGCCCGACGCTCTCGCGCCCGAAGACGAGCGCGTCGCCCGCCTCGTAGCCGGCCTCGAGGTAGCTGCGTCCGGCGATGGCGCTGAACAGCAGCAACCGCGCGGGGTGGGCGTGGCGGAAGTGGGCGAGATCGACGTGCTGCTCCAGCGTGACGAGGTGCCAGTAGTCGAGCCCAGCGCGCCGCACGGCCTTCTCGTCGATGCGGAAGCCGAGACGCCCCACGAGGTGGAGCGGGCAGGCCGTGGCGGCGGCGAGCCGGGCGATGTTGCCGGTGTTCTGCGGGATCTCGGGCTCGACGAGCACGATGCGGGGCGGTCGCGCGAGCGGCTCGGCGCGGAGCCGGGGGCGGCTGTCCTTGGCCATCGGCCCGAGCATAGCGGGGAGCCGCCGGTCCGCGAACCGCCCCGTCGCTGCCCGCTTGTTGCTCCCGGACGCTCGCGCCGCTTGACGCACGAGGGACCGACCCTCTAGCCTCGCGGTGTCGATGATGCGTGCCCCAGCCTTGCTCAGCGCGGTCGCCGCCCTCGGCGTGACGGTCTTCGCGGCGGACGCGCTGGCCGACAGCCTGGACCCGGCCCTCAACCGGCTCGTTCTGGACCGACGCTGCCTCGACTCGGGGCCCTCGGGCGGGGCGTTCTACAACCCGGTCTCGGGCTACCGGCGCTGCAACCCGAACGACGAGGCCTTCGCGAAGCTCATCGCGCAGTACGGCGCGGCGCTCGCCCCGACGGCGGACTACGCGGCGCGCACCACCGGCTACGGCGGCTTCAAGCTGGCGATCGAGGCCGACTACACGACCATCGATCACAACGCCTCGTACTGGCAGGAGGGCACCGAGGGGCCGCGCGACAAGTCGACCGGCCAGGCCTCGGTCCGCAACCTCGACCCACCGAGCGTCGTCCAGACCTACGCGATCAAGCTCGCCAAGGGCTTCCCCTTCGGGCTCGAGCTCGGCGGCACCTTCGGCTGGCTCGCGGGCAGCAACATCGTGTCGGGCGGCGCCGACGTGCGCTTCGCCCTGTTCGAGGGCTTCCGCGACAGCGTGCCCGGCTTCATCCCGGACATCGGCGTGGCGGGCGGCGTGCGCACCATCACCGGCACGAGCCAGTTCAAGCTCACGGTGGCGTCCTTCGACGCGCAGCTCTCGAAGCCCATCCACATCGCGGGCTCGGTCATCCTGCAGCCCCACGTGGGCTACCAGTGGGTGCGCATCTTCGGCGACTCCGACCTCGTCGACCTCACGCCGAACACCGACCCGATCCAGCACTGCGGCTACACGGGCGAGAACACGCCCGCCACCCCCGACCCGGACAAGCAGGTGCTCGACGGCCAGCCGGTGTGCGCGGGCAGCTCGGCCGACTTCAACAACTCGGTCGTCTTCGACCCGATCCGCCTCACGCGCCACCGCATCAACTTCGGCGCGCAGCTGCGCTACCAGATGGTCTACCTCGGCGTGCACGCCCTGACGGACGTCGTCTCGCCGCAGGAGGCCAACAAGGGCGCCGACTACCAGGTCGGCGCGCAGGCGGGCACGCGCAACGTCCTCGACCCGACCGATCCGTCGAACACCCGCCGCATCCCGAACGTCCCGGTCTTCGGCGACGACCCGCGCACGCCGGACAACGACGCGGTCGGCAAGCAGTGGACCATCGCGATCGACATCGGCGCCGTGTTCTGCGCGTCCCCTCGTGGGCCGGGGCCGGACGAGGCGAACCACGGAGACACGGAGCGTGACACGGAGGCGCCGCCGAGCCCTGCCGGCTCGGTGCAGGCCTCGGCGTCTCGGTGGTGGGCTCTTGCCGTGCCGGGCTCCTAGTGAAGCGTCTCGTCGCCGCGCCGGCGCTTCTTCGTCGGCATGTCGCGCAAGGAGCCGCCGAAGCGGAGCGTGGCCGCGAACGTCGCGAGCGCGAGCGCCGCGGTGACGTAGAGGCCCCAGCCCCAGGCGAAGCGTGTGGGCACGAGCGGCGACGGCGCGGGCTGGAACGCGAGGCGCATGACGGCGGTGAGCAGCGCCACGGCGGCGAGGCAGGCGAGGATCATGCGCGAGCCGCGCATGTGGCGGATGGTACGGCGCGAGGCGACGAGCGGGACCATCACGAACCACGCGATCGGCGCGCCCCACAGCCAGCCGAGCTTGCGAGCGAAGTCGTAGCCGCTCCAGACGCGCCGGTCGGGCGCCGACTCGTAGAGCCAGGGCGTGAAGAAGGCGGCGATGCCGAGCACGGCGAGCAGCAGCAACAGACCGCGGCCGCGGCCGAGGTACGTCCAGGGCAAACGCTCGAGCTCGGGCGGCGGCGCCTCGACCGGGGGCTCGAGCAGCTCTGCCTCGTGCGAGGGCGGGAGCTCCGCGAGCGGCTGGACGCGCACCTCGCAGTCGGGGCAAACGGTCACTTCGCCCTGACGGAAGAGCTGGCGGCAGAACGGGCACGCGAACAGCGCTTCCATCGCGGCCATCGAGTGTAACATAGCCCTTCGGACGGCACGGACGCGGCCTCGGCCTCGGCGGACGTCGCGGGGCACGATGACGACGGCGGCAGAGGCACAGCGCGCAGCATGAAGCGACCCCAGACCGAGCCGGAGCTCCGGGCCGCGCGCGAGGCCCTGTGCGCCGCGCTCGGCCTCGAGGGCGTGTCGCCGCGACTCGATCAGGCCCTGACCCATCCGAGCTACGCGAACGAGCGGCCCGAGGTCGGCGACTACGAGAAGCTCGAGTTCCTGGGCGACGCCGTGCTCGGCCTGTGCGTGAGCGAGCTCCTGATGGAGCGCGACGGCGACAGCGACGAAGGGGAGCTCACCGTGCTCCGCGCGGCGCTCGTGAACGCGACGGCGCTCGCGGCCCGCGCCGAGGCGCTCGGCCTCGGTGCGGCGCTTCGGCTCGGGCGCGGCGCCGACGCCTCCGGCGAGCGGCACCGTCGCAACGTGCTCTGCGACGCGCTCGAGGCCGTGTTCGGGGCGGTGTACCTCGACGCGGGCCTCGAGCGCGCGCGCTCGCTGTGCCGCCTGCTGCTCGGCGCCGAGCTCGAGCGCCTGCGCGCGGGCGCCGCCTCGGTGCGCGACGCGAAGAGCGTGCTGCAGGAGCACCTGCCGGCCCAGGGCCTCGCGGCGCCGCGCTACTGCGTCGTCGGCGCCGACGGGCCGCCGCACGCGCGCCGCTTCACCGTCGAGGTCGAGGTGACGGCGCCCGACGGGAGCCGGCTCGCGACCGCGCAGGGCGTGGGCTCCTCGAAGAAGGACGCCGAGCAGGCGGCCGCCCAGGCGGCGCTCGCGGCACTGCAGGGGGCGCGCGTGGACGAGCCCGCGGGGGCGAGCTAAGTACCGCGGGCGCGATGCGGGCCGGCCTCGCGCGCAGAGGGTGGTGCCATGGACGCGAATCGAAGGAACTGCCTCGCCGTGCTCGTCGCGCTCGGTCTGTCGCTCGTCGGCTCGAGCGCGTGGGCAGGCAGCTACCTGAACCGGGCGGCGCTCCTGCTCGACGAGGCACGGGTCGAGCAAGCCTTCGTCCGGCCGCGCATGGACGATCGCGAGCTCGTCGAGACCGCCCACGCGCTCGCCGAGGCCCGCAACGCCGCCGCCCACGCGATGCGCGTGCCGAAGGCGATCGCCAGCGCGCATCCGCATCTGCTGCTCGTGTTCGAGGACTACGAGCGCGCCTTCGCGGCCCTGCTCGCCGGGCAACCCGCCCAGTTCGCCGAGCTCGTCGAGCGCGCGCGCGCCGAGGAGCACATCTTCCGCGACCTCATCGGCAAGCTCGGCTACGGGCTGCCGGCCGTGCCGCGCTGAGCGGCCGGAGAGCCATGCCCGAAAAGTCCTTCGCCGCCGCCCTCGACGCCGTCGCCACGGGCGCCCTCGTGCGCCGCGACGCCGCGCGCTCGACGCTCGTCGTCACCGGCGCCGATCGCCAGAGCTGGCTCAACGGGCTCGTCACCTGCGATCTCAAGCCGCTCCGCGCGGGCGAGGGCGCCTACGGGCTCTCGGTCGGCAAGACGGGCCGGGTGCAGGCGGATCTGTGGGTCGCGCTCGGCGCGGAGCGGCTCCTCGTGGGGCTGCCGCGCGAGCGGGTCGACACCGTGCGCGCGCTCTTCGAGCACCATCTCATCATGGAGGACGTGGAGCTCGCGGAGGACGCCGCGCTCGGGTGGCTCTTCGCCTTCGGCCCCGGGTCGGCGCGCCTCCTCGCGCTCGCGGGCAGCGATCTCGCGGCCGCGGTGCGCGCCCGCTACGGCGACCTCGAGGCGTGCCTGTGCGTGGGCGACGGACCGGCACTCGACGCCTTGGCCGCCGCGGCGCGCGCGCTGCCCGGGGTCGTCGAGGCGAGCGAGGCCGCCTGGGAGCGCGTGCGCATCGAGCACCTCTTGCCGCGCTGGGGGGTCGATTTCGGCGAGGTCTACGCGCAGGAGGCGGCGCTCGAGCGACTCGCCGTGTCGTTCCAGAAGGGCTGCTACCTCGGGCAGGAGGCGGTCTTCATGCTCGAGAAGCGCGGTCAGGCGAGCCGGCGCCTGGTGCAGCTCGCGGTCACCGGCAGTGAGCCCGTGGCCGTCGGCGCGCCCATCGTCGCGTCCGACGGCGACCCGGTCGGGACGGTGTCGAGCGCGTGCGCCGCGGGCGCGCGCTGGCTCGCGCTCGGCACGGTCAAGCGCCGCAGCGCCGGTGCGGGCTCGAGCGTCACGGTCGCGGGGCGCCCGGCCGAGGTCTCGGTCGGGCTCGATCCGAGTGCGCTCTGAGAGCCTGAGCAGGAATTGGCGTGGGAGCCGCTCGTTGTGGAGTCTGTGATCGAGGGGACTGGGCCCGAGCGAGCCCAGAACCCTTGCCGCCGACGCAAGCGGCATCCGGACCTAACTTTTCCCCTCACCCCCCGGCCCCCTCTCCCGGAGGAGAGGGGGTGGTCCCAGTCGGGGACTCCTCGAAATCCGCCGCGGATTGTCGGCTCGTCCCGATGCCGCGTGCTCAGAGGCCAAGGCTCCAGGGCTGGCGAGTGGCCCGTCTTCAAGTCCTCGCGCTGCGCCGCTCCATGCCCGAGCGCCGAGCGGCCCAAGCGGTCCTTGTCTCGTTGCTCCTTGTCAGCGTGTGCGGCGAGCAACTCGCACGCGGTTCGGTCGATGGACAAGCATGGTTCGCCTGCGCCGACCCGAGACGTACCGCGCCTCCGGATGCCGCCTGCTTCTTCGGCAAGGGTCCAGGGCCCGCGTGGGGCCACTCGACCCCAGATCTCGCAACGCATCGTCGTTTGCCGATTCGTGCTCACGCTCTGAGTTGAGTCGGGCTTTCGCCCTTCTTCTTCGACCTCGAGCCTTCGACCCTCAACCTCTCGGGCGGCGGCCGAAGAGGCGGGTCGCGCAGCCCGCGAGCTCGGCCGCGGCCGCACTCGCGGCGAGCTCCGCCGCCCCCGTCAGGACGACCACGAGGACGTCCACACCCGGCGGCAGCTCGGCGTGGCGGAACCACTCGCGCACGAGGCGCTTGGCCCGGGTGCGGCGCACGGCCGTGCCCGCGGCGCGCGGTGCGATGAGGCCGAGGCGCGCCGGCAGCTCGTCCCCGCGTCGCGACGCGAGCAGCACGAAATGCGGGGCGTGAGCGCGGCGCGCGCCACGCTGCGCGCGCGCGAACTCGCGGCTCTTGCGCACGCGCTGCGCCGGGCGCAGAACGAAGTCGCCCCTCGTCACGCCGGCTTTCCCCGCGCGCGGCTCGCGCACACGCCGCGACGGCGCTACCCGATCGGGCAGCGCGTCTACGCGCGCGGACGCCGCTCGCTCGTCGCCAGGGCTACTTCTTCCACATCGCCGGCACGAGGCGCTTGCGGCCCTTGCGGCGACGGTTCGAGAGTACCTTCTGGCCGCCGCGCGTTTCCATGCGCGCGCGGAACCCGTGCGTGCGCACGCGGCGAGTGTTGTGGGGTTGATAGGTGCGCTTCATGGCTGCCTCGGGGCCGGCCATACAAGCACGACTCGGTGGCCTGGTCAACCCCGGGAGCCCTCCCTCGCGCGAGAAAGCGCCCGGATCGGGCTCCGGCGGCCGCACCGGGCCGGCGCGCTTGCGGACCCGGGCGGCCGGACGTACCTCACGGCACCGCACGCCGCGCTTCGAGCGCTCGCGGGCCCGCGGGCGGGCGCGTGCGGGGCAGGCACGGCGACGACAGGGAGGCGACGGAACCATGAATCACGGCAAGCGGACGGTGCTCGGTGGGCTCGCGGCGGTGGGCGTGCTCGGGATCAGCATGGCGGCGGTGGGCGCCAACACGGTCAAGGAGACGGTCGACAACTGCATGAACGCCCACGCGGTCCTGCTCGTGTCGCGCTCGGGCAACCACGCGCTGCTCTGGCAGCTCATCGGAAACGTCGTCAAATCGAACTCTTACGAGTTCCGGGTGCAGAGCGACTACGAGCCGATGGTGTCGCAGAAGGTCTCGTTCCGGCAGTACGACGTCGAGCTCACGAACGGCGCCACGGCGTACGTGGCCCACTGTGGACACGGCGGCACCTGCAACAAGCTCGCGCAGGCGATCCTCAAGAACTACCCGGACGCGGGCTCGCCGTGGGTGTTCTGCGGGCAGGTGCCGTACCTCTTGCAGAACCCGTCGTCGGCGCCGAGCTTCTGACGGGGCGCGGGGCGCCGGGGGCTCAGCTCGCGGCGGGTGTGCGCACGGCAGCCGGCGGACGCAGCATCGTCCAGACCGGGGGCGCGCCGGGGCCCGGCACGAGCTCGCTCAGCGTCTCGAAGCCGAAGCGCCGGTAGAAGGGCAGGTTCGCCGGGCTCGCGGTCTCGAGGTAGAAGGGGCGGCGCTCGCGGTCGGCGCGCGCGAGGGCGGGCCGCAAGAGGGCGCTCCCGATGCCGCGCCCCTGCGCGTCGGGGGCGACGCCGATGATGCACAGGTAGAAGTGCGCGGGTCCGAGCTCCGCGTGGCCGCGCCCGATGACCTTCCAGGTTCGGTACGCCCGCCGGGCGAGGGCGAGCGCCCCGGGGCGGTGCCACTGGCTCGCGACGATGCGCGCGGCGATGCCGAGCTCGCTCGTGGCGGGCAGCGGGGCGGCGTCCGGACCGACGAGCCCGAGCAGGCCGCGCACGCCACCGTCGACGGCGGCGAGCACCTCGCCGTGCGCGAGCAGCGCCGGCACGAGGCCTCGACCGAGGGCCTCGAGCAAGCGCGCGCGGTCGGCGTCGTCCGGCACGAGGTAGCGGTAGAGCGGGTCCGCGAGGAAGGCATCCCGCAGCACGGCGACCGCCTCCGGGAGCCGGGCTGCCTCGAGCCATCGCACCTCGCACGCCATCGCGCCGCCTTCTTCGGTGCGAACGCGGGCGGGCGCAATGGCAAAACCGCCCGAGTCGCCTTGACGGCGCCTGGGCGCCAGGGGACCGTCCGAGCTCGGAACTCGGGGCGCGCACGCCCTCGCCCGGACCACGCGCGGCGGTCGGCTGGGCACTGCGGACGCGGCCCCCCATCGCCCGGCATCGTCACGCGGTCGGCGGCGACCGACCCGACGACGCGGCGGCACCCGAGGAGGCGTCATGGCAAACGAGGTTCGGTTCGACGGCAAGGTCGTCATCGTCACGGGTGCGGGCGGCGGGCTGGGGCGCTCTCACGCCCTTCTCTTCGGCAGCCGCGGGGCCAAGGTCATCGTCAACGACCTCGGCGGCGCGATGACGGGAGGCGGCCGGAGCTCGGCGGCCGCGGACAAGGTGGTCGCCGAGATCAAGGCCGCGGGCGGCGAGGCGGCGGCGAGCTACGACTCGGTCGAGGACGGTGCCAAGATCGTCCAGGCGGCGCTCGACAGCTTCGGGCGGCTCGACATCGTCGTGAACAACGCGGGCATCCTGCGCGACACGAGCTTCGCCAAGATGACCGAGGAGGACTGGGACCTCATCTACCGCGTCCACGTGCTCGGCGCCTTCCGCGTGACGCACGCCGCCTGGCCGCACTTCTACAAGCAGCAGTACGGCCGCGTCGTGATGACCGCCTCGGCCGCCGGCATCTACGGCAACTTCGGCCAGGCGAACTACTCGATGGCGAAGCTCGGCCTGCTCGGCCTGTCGAACACCCTCGCCATCGAGGGGCGCAAGAAGGGCATCCACGTCAACACCGTGGCGCCCCTCGCGGGCAGCCGCCTGACCGAGACCGTGCTTCCGAAGGAGCTCATCGACGCCTTGAAGCCCGAGTACGTGAGCCCGCTCGTCGCGTGGCTGTGCCACGAGTCGTGCACCGAGACGGGCGGCCTCTACGAGGTCGGTGGCGGCTACTTCGCGAAGCTCCGCTGGGAGCGCTCGAAGGGCAAGAGCTACCGCATCGGCCGCACGATGACGGTCGAGGGCGTGAAGGAGGCCTGGGGCGAGATCGCCGGCTTCGACGGCGCCGAGCACCCGGCCGACATCGCGCAGTCGATGCAGGCCGTGATGGCCAACGTGCAGGCCGGGCCGAGCAAGGGAGGCAACGACCTCATCGATGTCGATCTCGCGCTCGGCTACGAGTACCCGGAGCGCACCTCGCGCTACGACGAGCGCGATCTGTCGATCTATGCGCTCGGCGTCGGCGCGGCGGCCGACCCGCTCGACGATAAGGAGCTCGCGCTCGTCTACGAGATGCACGGCTCGGGCTTCAAGGCCCTGCCGACCTACGGCGTCATCCCGCCGATGAACCAGCTGATGACGATGGCGAAGGAGGGCCTCACCGCGCCCGGCCTCAAGTACGGGCTCGACCGGCTGCTCCACGGCGAGCAGTACACCGAGCTGCTGCGCCCGCTGCCGCCGAGCCAGAAGCTCACGCACCGCTCGCGCATCAAGGAGATCTGGGACAAGGGCAAGGGCGCGCTCGTCGTCACCGAGACCAAGAGCTACGACGAGGCGGGCGAGCTCCTCATCGTGAACGAGTTCACGGCCTTCATCCGCGGGGCCGGTGGCTGGGGCGGCGACCGCGGGCCGTCGACCGAGATCAACTTGCCGCCGGACCGGCCTGCCGACGCCACCGCGAGCGAGAAGATCGGCGCGAGCCAGGCCTTGCTGTACCGGCTGAGCGGCGACTGGAACCCGCTCCACGCCGACCCGAATTTCGCCAAGGCCTTCGGCTTCGAGCGACCCATCCTGCACGGCCTCTGCACCTTCGGCTACGCCGCGCGGCACGTCGTCAAGCAGTACTCGAACGGCGATCCGCGCTACTTCAAGAGCATCAAGGTGCGCTTCGCCGACAGCGTGTTCCCGGGCGAGACGCTCGTCACCGAGATGTGGAAGGAATCGGACACGCGCATCGTGTTCCGCTGCAAGGTCAAGGAGCGCGACAAGGTCGTCATCTCGAACGCCGCCATCGAGCTCTACCGCGAGATCCCGCAGCCGAAGGCGAAGGCCGCGCCCGCCGCCGCGAAGCCCGCGGCCGCGGCGACGGCCGCGCCCGCCGCGGCGGCCGTCCCCACGAGCGACGACATCTTCACGGCCATCGGCGCCTTCCTGAAGAAGACGCCCGAGCTCTCGAGCAAGGTCGGCAAGATCTTCCAGTTCAAGCTCACGGCGCCCGACAGCGTGTGGACGGTGGACGTCAAGGCCGCGCCCGGCGCGGTCGCCAGGGGCGGCAGCACGCCGGCCGACTGCACGCTCGAGCTCACGGACGCCGACTTCATGGGCATGTGCACGGGCAAGCTCGACGCGCAGAAGCTCTACTTCGGCGGCAAGCTCAAGATCTCGGGCGACCTCATGGCCTCGCAGCGGCTCGAGTTCCTGCGCAAGCTCGATCCGGCCCTCGTCGTCGAGGCGATGCAGGCGCGCGGCGCGGGTGCACCGGCGGCGGCGGCACCAGCCGCGGCGGCCGCGGCGGCTCCGGCCGCGAGCGCGGGGCCCTCGAGCGAGGACGTGTTCCTCGCGCTCACCGCCTACGTCGGCGAGCACCCGGAGCTCGTCGCCAAGACCGGCGCCGTGTTCCTCTTCGACCTCTCGGAGCCGGCGACCCAGTGGACGCTCGATCTCAAGAACGCCAAGGGCTCGGTCGTGCGCGGCAAGGGCGAGGCGCCCGACTGCACGCTCGCGCTGTCCGAGGGCGACTTCATGGACATGTCGACCGGCAAGGTCGATCCGCAGAAGCTCTACTTCGGCGGCAAGCTCAAGATCAGCGGGAACGTGATGGCCTCGACGAAGCTCTCGTTCCTGCAGAAGATCGACCCGGCGTGGGCCGCGCAGGCAGTGGCGAAGCTCCGTGGCGAGATGGCGGCAGCGAAGCCCGCGGCGGCGACGGCTCCGGTCGGGGCGGCCGCTCCGGCCAGAGCGCCCGCGGGCGGAGCCAAGGCGGCGGCCCTCTTCGCGGCACTCGGCAAGCGCCTCGCGGCCGAGCCGGGCCTCGCCAAGGACATCGGCGCGGCGATCGCCTTCAAGGTCACGGCGCCGGCCGCGGCCTACACGGTCGATCTGCGCACCGCGCCCGGCAGCGTGAAGGACGGAGCGGCGAGCGACGCCGGCGCGACGCTCACCCTCGCGGACGCCGATCTCGCGGCGCTCGCGGCGGGCAGCGCCGCGGCCCAGGACCTCTTCCAGCGCGGCCGGCTGCGCGTCGACGGCGACGTGCGGCTGGCGCAGAAGCTCGGGTTTCTGAAGGGGCTCGGCGCGTAGCGCGCGCTACGCTTTCTCGACCGTCATCACGAGCGGCAAGTCCAACCGAACGGAGTCTACGATGGGTCGCAAGGTCAACGTTCTCGGCGTCGGCATGGTCAAGTTCCAGAAGCCGGGCGCGAGCGAGGAGTACAACGTGATGGCCTCGAAGGCGGCGCGGGCCGCGCTCGAGGACGCGGGCATCGCGTACGATGCGGTCGAGCAGGCCTACGCGGGCTACGTGTTCGGCGACAGCACCTGCGGGCAGCGCGCCATCTACGAGGTGGGGTTGACGGGCATCCCCGTCTTCAACGTGAACAACAACTGCGCGACGGGCTCGACCGCGCTGCTGCTCGGCCGGCAGGCGGTCGAGGGCGGCCTCGCGGAGTGTGTGCTCGTGGTCGGCTTCGAGCAGATGGAGAAGGGCGCGCTCGGGTCGAAGTACACCGATCGCACCAACCCGATGGACCAGCACGCCGCCGTCATGAGCAAGGTGCAGGGCTTCAACGAGGCCCCGCCCGCGGCGCAGTTCTTCGGCGGCGCGGGGCGCGAGTACCGCTGGCGCTGGGGCACGAAGAAGGAGACCTTCGCCAAGATCTCCGAGAAGGCGCGGAAACACGCCAAGAACAACCCGTACGCCCTCTTCACCGACCCGCTCACGGTAGAGGAGATCATGGCGGCGCCCGAGGTGTTCGACCCGCTCACGCGCTACCAGTGCTGCCCGCCGACCTGCGGCGCCGCGGCCGCGATCCTGTGCTCGGACGACTTCGCGAAGAAGCACGGCGCGAGCCGCCCGGTCTACATCGCCGCCCAGGCCATGACGACCGACACCCCGGCGACGTTCAAGGCCGACAGCATGATCAAGGCCATCGGCTACGACATGGCCGCGAACGCCGCGAAGAAGGCCTACGACAAGGCCGGCCTCGGGCCGAAGGACGTGCAGGTCATCGAGCTCCACGACTGCTTCACGGCGAACGAGCTACTCACCTACGAGGCGCTCGGCCTCTGCGGCGAGGGCGAGGCCGAGAAGTTCATCTGGTCGGGCGACAACACCTACGGCGGCAAGTTCGTGACGAACCCCTCGGGCGGCCTGCTGTCGAAGGGCCACCCGCTCGGCGCGACGGGGCTCGCCCAGTGCGCGGAGCTCGTGTGGCAGCTGCGCGGCACGGCGGGCGCGCGCCAGGTCGCGGGCGCGAAGGTCGCGCTGCAGCACAACCTCGGGCTAGGCGGCGCGTGCGTCGTGACGGTGTACCGGCGCGATTGAGTGCCATGCGGCTCGACGAAGGGCCCCGAGCCCTTTCGGGACGAGCTCGACGCGCCGAGCGGCCCGTCAGTACGTCTGCACGTCGCCCGTGTAGACGGCCTCGAAGGCGTCGCCGGGGATGTTGCCGAGGTCGGCGAGGTTCTCGTCGCTCCAGCGCGAGTCGGGGGCGCCGGATACGTACCAGTCCGAGCCGTTGTCGGCGACGATGAGGCCGTAGGTCTTGAAGGCGGTGCAGAGTACCTGGGCCTCGGCCGAGTAGGTCGAGCAGTCGTACCCGGCCTTCATGCGCAGGCGCAGGCCCATCGGCGGGAGGTTCGGATCTGGGTCGCTCGAGGCGTAGTGCAGGGCCGGCAGGATGTAGCCGTTCTGCGAGGAGGACACGGTGAAGCGCAGGGCGTGCTCGACGGCACCCTGCTCGACCACCTCGTCGTAGCGCGCGAGGCCGGGGAAGATGGGCAAGCCGGCGGCGTCGGCCGAGGTCCAGCCGACGGGACGGGTGTCGTTGATGGTGAGGTCCCAGGTCGCGCCCGAGTCGGCGTCCCAGGAGGCTCCTCCGCCCTGGGGGAAGGCGCGGTAGAGCTCGTAGAGCACGCAGTTGTCGGCATCGATGGTGAGCACGTGCCGGTCGCCGTCGCTCGCCGGGCCGCCCTCGATGGGAGCGTCGGGCGGCACGGGGAAGGGGCCCGGATCGCTCTCGTCGCCGTAGGCGACGTAGTTGATGGGCACGAGGGGCTGGGTGCCGGGCACGACGACGTACGGGATGCCGATCGGCGCGCCGTCCCAGACGGTGCCGAAGTCCGGGTGCATCGTCGTCGCGCGACCGATGGAATCGATGAAGTTGTCGCTGTTCGGGTGCACCGCGAAGGCCGACACGTCGGTGTTCCAGGGGTTGTCGGCCGGGAACACCGAGCAGTTGCCGATGTTCGTGTTGCTGCCGCCGGTGCTCGTGTTGCCGGTGTTGCCGCTGCCGCCGGTGCCGGTGTTGCCGCTGCCGCCGGTGCCGCCGTTGTCCGAGCTGCTCTTCGAGCACGCCGTCGCGACGGCCGCACACGCCAGGACCACCCCGATCGCCAGGAACCGCATGGCTCACCCCTTTGAGGGTCGCGCATCCGAGCGCGACCGAAATTTGGGGTCGCGCATCCGAGCGCGACCGAAGAGGCGATCCTACCGGCCCGCGGGCACGCTGTCAGCCCGGCACGACCGCGCCGGGCCGGAGCCGGGCGGCGCCGTGCACCGACGCGCGGGCGGGCGTACGCTCCAGGCATGCGCCAGCCTGCGGTGGCGGAATGCCCACGTCGACCCATGCGTCGCTCTGCGCGCTGCTGCTGGGTGGCGCTGCTGGCCGGCGCGACCGCCGCGAGCGCCGGCACCGGCTGCGGCGCCTCCGCGCGCGACTACGCCGCGGCGGCCATCACCGCCGGCGTGGCGATCGCGG
>JADLAB010000198.1 GCA_020848455.1 Polyangiaceae bacterium | reverse complement strand
GGCGCCCGCCTCGTCTACCAGCTCCCAGCCGCCAGGGCCCAGCTCCCAGCTGGTGAACGGTGAACGCCGCCGATCACGCCGCAGCGAGTTTCACCAAGCGGCCGCGCGATGAGGAGATCACCGACACGGGTCCGCCGCGAGGACAGCCTTTGCCTTCGGCGACGAGGAGGACCGAGCGTGGCTGCGGGCGATCTCGACGCGAGCGGCATTGATGACGCGCTCGTTGCCGGAGTTCTCCCACTGCACGAGCTCCTCGATGAGCCGGAAGAGCCGTTGCCGCTCGTGGCTCTGCGCCTCTTCCGTCGGGAAGAGCTCCGGCCACGAGGACGGATCGTCGACGAGCTGCGCGAACAGCACGGCCCGCGCTGCCGCGAGCGGGCGGCGCGCCCACCACAGATGCAGGGTGGACGGATGCCCGTGGCGGATCGACTTCTCTCGGGCGGACGCCGCGTTGATGGCCTCAAGGGGCAGTGCCACCTCGATGAGCTTCTTCCTGATCATGCTGGATCCTTGTCGATCAGCCGAAACACGGTGCGCACGTCCACGCCAAGCAGCTTGGCGGCTTGCGTCCTGTTGCCTCCGGTCCGGGCTAGGGCGGCTTCGAGGTGCTCTCTCCGCATGCGGTCGAGAAAGGGCTCCATCGGCTCGATGGGTTTGGATGCGTTGCCAAGCTCGCCGGGCACAGGCGCAGCCTGGAGCACCACGACCGCGTCGTAGTCGCCGGGTGGCAGTTCGGTCGGGAGCTTCAGACCGAGCATGCCGTCCGGAAAGACCTTTGCCGTGGCGCGAAGTACTGGAAGCCTCGCCGCAGGATCGCGACTCACCGCGGCGGCCCTCCGTGGGCGAGTAGCTGGCTGAGCCCGTACGTCGCGCTCGTCTGCGCGAAGCCGGGCTGACCGAAGTCGAACTGCGTTACGTAGACGGGTGCCTTGCCAACGCCGCCTTCGACCAACACGATGGCAAGCCGGAACCGATCCGGGGTGTTGAGCGCGCAGAGGATCTCGCTCCGAGTGAGCGTCACGGTGTCGGCGTCGTTGAGCCTGCCCTTTACCTCGATGAAGTAGAGGTGGTTCGCGACCGGATCCTTCGACTCGATGTCGTAGCCGAGGCCACGCTCGGCGCTTCGGTCCGTGGGCGTGCGTCCGAGAGCGCGCTCGGCGTCCATCACCGCCCGCATGCCGAGCCGCTCGGATGCTGCGCGATCGGCATCGCTCGCCACGCTGTGGGCCGCGGCGGCGGGTCCGGTGACGTTCCGCAAGAGACCCCGCGGCACGACGAGCGCGCCCCCCTTCAAGGTCGGCGGCGTCGAGAGCAGCGTGCGCTCGGCCTGAAGCTCGGTCGTGCGCGTCTTCAGGCGGTCGCTGAGGCGGTTGGCTCGGCTCTCGGCGTCCTGTGCCGGGAGTTTCGTCTTCTTGCCGGCCCGTTCCCGGGCGCGAAGCTCTTCGGCGCGTGCGTCCCAGTAGCGGATCTCTTTCATGAGCCGCGCCTTCACCTCGGCCTCGATCTTGGCGATGAGGGGGAGCCGGAGGCGCTTGACCTCGTCCATGTGGCGCGGGGCGACGACCTGAATGGCAAACGCCGTGACGAGCGCCTCCCAGTCCTGCCGCAGCCAGTCGACCTGGAGCTCCTTCTCGAGCGCGCGGCGCTCCGCCTCGGTGGCGCCGCGGTAGTCCAGATACGGAGCGGCCCCAGCCTGGCGGAACGCTCCGTTCGGCCCGACCTCCACGAACTCGAGCCGCTGCGAGACGACGTTGTAGGTGCCGCTCCGGCCCTTCCGGCCGTCCTGGACTACGTGCTCGAGCGTGAAGAGCAGGCGTGGCGAGAGCGAGTCGTCCGCGTCGTCGATGAGGATCGCGCCACGCTTCAGGACATCGGTGTGGTCGTCGAGCGTGCAGCTGATCGCCGCCGAGAGGAGCGTGCTGCCCGGGCACACGAGGTGCGCTCGGGGCTGCTCGTCGACGAACTGCTTGTCGAACGTCACGCGCTCGTAGCGTGCCTGGACCGGCGCTCCGGTGCCGATGGCGCGGTCGCGCTCGCGCAGGCGCACCGGCACGTGCGTGACCTCGAAGCGTCCGGGTTCCCGCGGGTGCATCGTGCCGCCGAGGCGCCGGAGTGCTTCCTCGAAGAACGACTGGATGAAGTGCGGCTGCAGGCGCTTCGCGTGCGCGCGCTCCATGTGCTCGCGGATCGCAGCGACCTTCGAGATGTCCATGTGGTTCTGGACGAGGGCGCGCTGTTGCATGACGGCGATGATGTGGGCGTGGCCGACGGCGCCGTCTGCCTGGTTCAGCAGCTCGATCCGGCGTGCCGGGTCGGAGCCGTACCGAATCGCCTCCATCAGCAACTCGCGCAGCGGCTTCTCATCGAAGAGCTGCCCGAGCACGTCGAACACCTTGCCCCCGAGGGCTTCGCGCTCCGCCTCGATCTTCGTCAGGAGCCGGATGTACACGTCGCCCTCGCGCGTCTCTTTCGCGACGAGGTTCCAGAGGTGGCAGACCTCCTTTTGGCCGATCCGGTGGATGCGACCGAATCGCTGCTCCAAGCGGTTCGGGTTCCACGGCAGGTCGTAGTTGACCATCAGGTGCGCGCGCTGCAGGTTCACGCCCTCCCCGGCGGCATCGTTCGCCACAAGCACGAGCACGGTGGGATCGTTCATGAAGGCTTCGATGACGCGGCGCCGCTCGTCGCGCGCCACGCCGCCGTGGATCTCGACCACGGCCTCGGGCTTGCCGATGCGCGTCCGGACCTTGCGCACGAGGTAGAGGAGAGTGTCCTTGAACTCGGTGAAGATGACGAGCTTCCGCCGGTGCCCCTCCTCGTTCGTCATCAGCGGGTCGTCGAGAATGACGCTGAGCTCTTGCCACTTCGCGTCCTCGCCCGAGGCGTGAAGCTGCTTGGCGAGGACCTCGAGCTCCTTCAACCGGACGATCTCCTGCTCGAGCTCCTGGACGGTGCGGGCGGCGGTCGCGAAGTCGACGACCTGCTGCTCGACGTCTTCCCGCTCATCTTGGGGCGCGGCGTCGTAGAGCTCGTCGATGTCGTCGGCGTCGAGCGTGGGGCCCGGCCCCGCGCCGATGAGCCCGCCGCGAAGCACGACTTTCTCTTCGCGCAGGCGCGTCTCGAGACGCGTGCGCCGCCGTTCGATCGACCGGAAGATTGCCTCGGGCGAGGATGCGAGCCGCCGCTGCAGCGTCATGAGCGCAAAGCCGACGTTGATCTTGCGCACCGCCTCCTTGTCGACGAAGCGCTCGGCGCGGTTCATCTCGTCGCGTACGTACGCGGTCACCTCGGCATAGAGGTGCGCCTCCTCGGGCGAGAGCTCGTACTGCGCCGTGTACGACTTGCGCTCCGGGAAGAGCTTCGACCCGTCGAAGCGGAGCAGATCTTCCTTCACAAGCCGCCGCATCAAGTCGGACGGATCGGTGTGGTGCTCTTCCTTGCGGAACCGACCGGCGAAGCGGTCCCCGTCGAGCAGCGCGAGGAAGATCTGGAAGTCGTCCTCGCTCCCGTTGTGCGGCGTCGCGGTCATGAGGAGCAGGTTTCGCGTGCGCGCCCCGAGCACCTCGCCCGCCGTGTAACGCTTCGTGTAGGTGATGTCGTCGCCGTACACGTGCCCGCTCATGCGGTGCGCCTCGTCGCACACCACGAGATCCCACTCGGGGGCCGCCTTGAGGCGCTCGAGCAGCTCCTCGTTGCGGCTCAGCTGGTCGAGGCGGGCGATGAGGAGGTTCTTCGTGGCAAACGGATTGGCGGTGCGCGCGGCTGTGATCATGTCGCGCGTGAGGAGGTCGAACTCGAGGCCGAACTTGTCGGCGAGCTCGTCCTGCCACTGCTCGGTCAGGCTGCCCGGCGACACGATGAGGCACCGCTCGAGGTCACCGCGGATCATGAGCTCCTTGATGAGGAGCCCCGCCATGATCGTCTTCCCGGCCCCCGGGTCGTCAGCGAGCAGGAAGCGCATGGGTTGGCGCGGCAGCATCTCCTCGTAGACGGCGCTGATCTGGTGCGGCAGCGCCTCGACCGTCGACGACGTGATGGCGACGTACGGGTCGAAGAGCCAAGCGAGCTCGATGCGCCGCGCTTCCGAGACGAGCCGGAACAGATCGCCATCGGCATCGAAGGACCAAGGCCGCGTCGCCTCGACGAGCTCGAGCCCGGCCTCGTCGTCGCGGGACAGGATGCGCTCGTGCAGCACGCCCTTGGCGTCCCGGAAGCTCACCTCGACGGTGGCCTGCCCGTAGAACTCAACGACCTTGACGGTCGCGATGCCTTCGACGGCGAGACCGCGAACGCGGGCGCCCTTCTGGAGTTTCTCGAGCTTCATGGGGTCGGTGGCGGACGCGGCCGCCAAGCCGCGAGCCTACGCCAGCGACGGCGCGGCGAACACAGCGTGTGCACCCGCGCCGCGGCGAAGCTCCCGCCGTTTGACCCGCCGCCGAGGTCGGGTCCGCTCGACGCCGGCGAGCGAGCTGCGGGTCCTTCGTGGAGGAACGTCCACGGCGTCACCCGGTCGTCGCCATCTTCGCGTCCGTACTGGGTCCGGGGCCGCGTGGGCCAAGGCGCCGCGCCGGCTCACGTCGACCAGTGGATGTGCCGGCCAAGGTCGCAGCCGCGGCTCGCGGGCCGCTGTCGCAACTCGCCGTTCGCGAGTAGCGTACCGCTGGTATGTCGGGCCCACCCGCTTCTCTGGCCGCGTGCGCGTACTGCCGCGTTGACGGGGAGCGGTTCGAGCGCGAGCACGTCTTCCCCGAGAGCTGGTACCCGAGCACGACGCCAACGGGCGCCGCGAGGATCAAGGTGCCGAGCTGCCCGAGGTGCAACCGCAACTACGGCCGGGTCGAAGAGCGCCTGCAGCGCCAGTGGGCGGTCTGCATCGACGCAACGAACCCTGCCGCTCACGGCGTCTGGGATCGCGTCCAACGTTCTCTCCGGCCACAAGACGGTCGCGACGAACGCGATGCTCGGATCCGCGCCGGAAATCGCGACAAGTTGAACTGTTGGCTCCGCAGGTCAGTTCCCCGGCTTCGGTCCGATCCAAGCTCGGTGGACGCCGCAGCCTTCAGGACTTCTCGCCCTTGCATCCGACGCAATGAGGATCGACCCGGACGACGTTGCCGCCTTCACGGAGAAGCTCGTCCGCGGGCTCCACTACCGCATCTACGATGTGCCACTTCCCGCCGACGTCGATGTGGAGACCTACGTGGTGACCGAGGAAACCTGGCCTGCGCTTCTGCAGCGCGTGCGAGTCATGACGCCGCGAGGCGTGCCTCCCGGGTTCATCTTCTGGCGCAGTGTCGGCGAGGATAGCCCGACGTTAGCGATCTGGTACTTCCTCATCTGGGGACAGGTCTTTCTGCAAGCGTCAACCATGGCTCGCCCCGGAAGCGGCTGAGCAGGCGCTTCGTTCCGGGGAAGTCGCCAACCTCGTCGGGGGATCGCGTCGCTCTTCAGGCCGCGAGGCGCCCCTCGCAAAGGCCCCGACCGTAGCCCTTCCAAATCGCCATGGCGCGTTGATCTGGGCAGCCGTGCGTGGGCCAGCAGGCGTGTTGCATCAGCCCGGCCAGTACCTCGATCGCCGCCCGAGGATCCACACCGAGGCGCCCCATGGCCACGCCTGCGACGTGGTCCGCGTCGAGCTCCATCGACATCGTACGTCCTGGCATCGGCACGAATCCGTGTCCGAGGATGACGTGGGCGAGCTCGTGACCCATCAGGAACACCAGCACCGACTCGCGGCATCGACCATCCCCGCACGCCCGGCGGAGGTGCGCCTCGAGCCACGCGACATCGACGAGCACCGCGCCATTCGCCGTCGCGAACGCGTTCGCCGCACCCGGCAAGTCGCGCAGCTCTGGCGCGCGAACGCCCAGCGCCTGAGCGACTCTGTGCAGCGCGTGCCGCGCCTGCAGCATGCTGAACGCATGCGTACGGGATCGCGCTACCGAATCCAGCACTACAGCACCAAGCACGAGGAAGACGAACGGCATTTCTCGATGCTACGCGCATGTGCACGCGACGCGCCACCAGTTTCACGTGTCCAGTTCCGCGGCCGGTTCAGTTCAGGATGTTGAGACTCATCCAGGTTCGGCCGAATCGTCTCGCTCGCTGCCTGAGCCTGGATTTCGCGCGCAGGGGAAATGCTCGGCTCGCGAGCTGCTGGCGACGCGAAATGGGGCGGCATTGCGACGGCGACCGGTCGGCGGCCGAGTTCAGGAGACACCTCCCCCTTACCCCCACGC
>JADLAB010000197.1 GCA_020848455.1 Polyangiaceae bacterium | reverse complement strand
GTGCTCGTCGGGGGAGGCAAGCACGTCAACGGCGTCGTCGACGTGGGCGACCTCGGCTGCAACAGCTGCCACGGAGGCGCGGAAAACGCCGCTCCACCCGTGTCGACGACGGGCTCGAGCGACCCCAGCGACGTCGCCGTCGGCGCGCATCAGGCGCACGTGCGGGAGACCTTCCTGCACGCGGCCTACGCCTGCTCCGAGTGCCACGTGGTGCCGTCCGACCCGAAGGACGGCGCGCACATGGACGCCTCGCCGGCCGAGCTCACCTTCGGCGGGCCGGTCGGGACGGCGTTCGGAGCGGTGCCGAGCTGGGATCCGGTCACCCGGACCTGCGCCGGGACCCACTGCCACGGCGCGACCGTGAGCGGGGGCACGACCGTGACGCCGGACTGGGTCGGCGGCGTGACCTGGTGCGAAAGCTGTCACGACTTCCCGCCGGCGCTGCCCCACGTGAACGACCCGAACTGCGTCACCTGTCACCCTCTGCCGGGGGACGTGTTGCCGAGCACGCACGTCAACGGCGTGGTGGAGCTCCTGCCATGAGCCAGCAGACGACGAGCTCGGGGCCCTCGTTCGCCCTCGTGGCCTCGGTCGGCCTCGCCCTTTTCGGGTGCGACCCCGCGGCCGAGCACGGGCCGGTCGCGGGCGGCGCCGACTGCAGCTGCTGTCACGGCAGCGCCGCCAACGCAGCCCCACCCGGCGCGCTCTCGGGTGCGAGCGCGACCGATGCCGTCGAGGTCGGCGCGCACCAGGCGCACCTCGTGGACGGCAGCTACCGCGCGGCCGTGGCGTGCGGCGAGTGCCACGTGGTGCCGTGGAGCGCGACCGATCCCGGTCACCTCGACGCATGGCCGGCCGAGGTTACCTGGGGCGCGCTCGCCCGCGCGAGCGGTGCCGCGCCGAGCTGGGAGCGCGCGGAGGCCACCTGCGCCGGCAGCTACTGCCACGGCGCAACGCTCGCGGGCGGCACGACGACGAGCCCCGTGTGGACCGAGGTCGACGGCAGCCAGACGGGCTGCGGCAGCTGCCACGGCGCGCCGCCACCGCCGCCCCACCCCGATCGCGACGCCTGCGAGGACTGCCACGCCGAGACGATGGACGGCTCGAGCGGCACCATCGACATCGCCGGCGCCAGGCACGTGAACGGCGTCGTCGACGTCACGCCCGATTGCTCCTCGTGCCATGGCAGTGCGGGACATCCGGCGCCCCCGACCTCCGTCGGAGGTCTGACGGACACGACCGCCGTCGAGGTCGGTGCGCATGCGTCGCACCTGCGCGACGGCGCCATCCGGCGCGCCGTGCTCTGCCAGGAGTGCCACCGCGTGCCGACCTCGGCCGACGAGCCGACCCACCGCGACGCGGCGCCGGCCGAGCTCGAGTGGGGCGTGCTCGCACAGGCCCACGCCGTGGCGCCGAGCTGGGACCGCGCGCTCGCGACCTGCGCGGCCACCTACTGCCACGGCGCGACGCTCACCGGCGGGACGAACACGGCCCCGCAGTGGACGCTGGTCGACGGCTCGCAGGCCGCCTGTGGGACCTGCCACGGCGCGCCGCCCCCGGGGCCGCACCCGCAGAACGACGCGTGCGAGACCTGCCACCCCGGCACGATGGACGGGACGACCGGAACCATCGACGTCGCGGCGGGTCTGCACATCGACGGCCTGCTGCAAGTCGCGACCAATGGCCCGTGCGACGGCTGCCACGGCGCGCCGCCGGCCAGCGGGAGCCACCTCGTCCACTTCGCGGCGCTGCCGACCTCCGCGAGCTATGGCGGGGTCGGAGCGACGGCAGAGCTCTTGCCCGCCGGGACGGCCTACGCCTTCGACTGCGGCAACTGCCACCCGCTCGATCTCGCGCGCCACGCGAACGGCGTCGACAACGCGGGCGGCGGACAGGCCGAGGTCGAGCTGTCACCCGCCGGGGCGGCGCCGGGCTCGCTCCGGGCCATGCACCTCGGGACGGCGAGCTACCAGCCGGGCGCGACCGTGGCCGTCGACGCCGACGGGCTCCGCTACACGGAGGGCGGGACCTGCAGCGACGTGTACTGCCACAGCGCAGCGGGGGTGGACGCCCCCGGTCCCGTCCCCGAGCCGGGGGTCGATCTGCCGTTCGCGGGCTACCCGATCCAGTACCCGAGCTACGGCGTCACGCTCGCGCGCACGTACCGGACGCCGAGCTGGGGCGACACGCTCTCGTGCGGCGGCTGTCACGGCTTCCCGCCGCGCACCGCGAGCCCCGAGGTCGCCGCGGGCGTCGGCGACTCGCACTCGTACATCGACGCGGGGGGCAACGAGAACCTCCACGGCTGGCTCCACGGTGCCGAGCCGATGGCGTGCACGGGCTGCCACGCCGCCACCGTGACGGCCGAGGGCACCCGCACGCGCAGCACGGCCCCGGCCACCTACGGCTGGTCGGTGTACTCGCCCGTGCCCATCGCCGACCACGCACGCCACGTGGACGGCGAGCGGACCGTGGCCTTCACGACGGCGCCCGTGCCGATGCTGACGACGGGCTTCGACCTCGGCAGCGCCAGCTACGACCCCGGCACGCGCTCGTGCAGCGACGTGTCGTGTCACCTCGCAGCGGTCGCGGTGACGTGGGGCGCCCCCTACCGCTTCGAGAACCCCTTCGAGTGCAACAGCTGTCACCAGAAGTGACACCCGCACGGACGCGCCCGGCGCGCGCGCTCCGGCACGAGGTGAGAAATACGACGATGTGGCGCACCGCGTTGCCGCTGTCCCTGGCCGGGCTCCTGCTGCTCTCGTCCGCTCCGGCCGCCGCACAGGCACCCGAGGACGAGCCCGAGAAAGAGGCCCCGAGCGCGGCGGACGAGGAGCCGGAATCCGCCCCCATCCCGACCTTCACCTTCGGCGGCGGGATCCGCTCGGACGTGCGCTTCCGCGTGCACGAGAAGGCCGTCGGCGCGTTCTACGACCGGCTGACGGCCCCGCTCGGCGTGGCGCGCAACGAGAACCTGGTCAACGCGATGGTGAGCGCGGAGTACGCCCCGGTGAAGGCCGTCCTCGACCTCGACGTCGTGTTCTACGGTCGACCCGAGACGCTCGAGGGGCTCGAGGAGCTGTCGCTCCTGCCGCGCGTCAATCCGCTGCGCTTCGACCCGCGCGCCGCCTACGTCGAGGTCGACGGCCTGTTCACCGACGGCCTGCTGCTCCGCGTCGGGCAGCAGCTCGTGCGCTGGGGCACGGCGCGCCACTTCAACCCCACCGACAACCTGAACGCCGACGACGTCGAGGATCCGCTCGAGTACGGCCGCCAGCAGGGCAACCTGATGCTGCGGATCGACTACCGGGTGAACCGGTACCTGAGCCATTCGGGCGTGCTCGTGCCCATCTTCCGACCGGCCCTCTTGCCGGAGACGGCGAACCTCGGCTGGACTCGTGTCGACAGGCTCGGACTCGACGACGCCGCGCTGCGCCACCGGCTCGAGGCCGAGGCCGCGGCCGCCGCCGGACCGCTCGTCGGCATCCCGCACGTGGTGCGCGAGATCGTGCCCGAGCTGCCGAAGCCGGCCTTCGAGAACATGCAGGTGGGCTACCGCGTCGCGCTCGACGTCGCGCGCCAGCACGTCGCGCTCTCGTACTACCTCGGCCGCACCGACTTCCCGCAGGCCAAGAAGCGCAGCATCCACTACGACGCGGCGCCCGTGTGCGACCCCGACGAGCCCGGCACCTGCACCCGCGGCGCGCTCGTGAACGCGCTCGAGCTCGGCTACCCGCGCATGCACGCCTTCGGACTCAACGTGGCGGGCGCGATCCCGCTCGACGAGCTCGACGAGGACGCCGCCCCGCTCGACTATCACCTCGAGGCCGCGCTAGTCGTGCCCGAGCGCGCGGAGCTCGAGATCGAGCAGGGCGCCCTGCCCGTGATCCCCGCCGCGGGGCCGGGCAGCTACGACTACGACGGCGACGGCATCCCGGGCGGCCCGATCCCCGAAACGGTGCGCCGGACGCCCTTCGCCAAGTGGGTGGTCGGCCTGTCGTACCGCTTCGTGCCGGAGCTCACGGCCGGCCTGCAATGGGTGCACGGCCTGCCCGAGGAGTACGGCGCGGGCGACTTCATCAGCGCGGGCGAGACGGTGCTGTTCGGCGGCGTCGCGGGGCCGGCGTGCAACGCCGTGCAGTGCGCGCTCACGGGCGACGGCACGACCAGCGCCTACGAGGTCGTGCGCCCGCGCCTCGGCGACTATCTCACGGCGGAGCTCGACGTGCGCCTCCTCGACGACGCACTCTCGCTCCGCACGCTCGCCATCTTCGATCTGCTCGGCGTGACCGAGGACTACTTCGACCCCGTCGAGGGTACGCGCGTGCGGGCCCACCACTCGATGTTCACGCCCGACGGCTTCTCGGCCGTCGTCGTGCCGGAGGTCGAGTACGAGGTCATCCCCGGCATGGGCCTCGCCGTCGGCGCGCAGCTCAAGATCGGCAAGGAGCGCACGAAGTTCGGCGACCCCGCCGAGGGCGGCTCGACCGTGTTCGCGCGCGCGCACTACCAGTTCTAGAAGAAAGCTCGCCGCCGCGACGGGCGGTGCCTCACGCCTCGCCCTCGAGCACGCCGCGGAAGCGCTCGGGCTTCGTGAGCAGGAGCCAGCGCAGGTTCTTCATGAGCCGGCCGTCCTCGGTGAGGCTCCGGTGGCTCAAGAGGACGAGCTCGGCGATGCTGATCCCCTCGCCCACGTCCTCGGCCGAGACGGTGGTCCTTTCGTCCGCCGCGGCCCGGCAGCGCGCGAAGCGCGAGATGACGGCCGCCGCGAGCGAGAGATCGAGCACGACGGCCATGAGATGGCGCGGCCGCGAGAGAATCTGCCGCCGCGCGAGCACGAGCCGCAGGTACGCGGCGACGCGCCGCGCCTCGGCACCGTCCGCGGCGAGGAAGCGCGCGACGCGGCGCACGCGCTGGAGCTTGAACGGCCGCGGGACGTAGAGCAGATCGACCGTGCCCCGGCCGAGCAGCCAGGCGAGCTTGTTGCCGAAGCTCCAGAGCGCCTCGAAGCGGGAGGCGGACGTTCGCATGCGTTGTGCGAGGCGGACGCGCGACGGGTAGCAGAGGTTGCCGAGCAGGTACGCAAAGACGACCCGCGCGTGGAACGACGGGGCGCGGCGCGCGCCGAGCGGCTCGGGCTCGCGCGCCGCCGCCTCCGCGAGCGCCGCGTCGACGGCCGCGTCCGGGACCTTCTCGGAGCCGAGCGGGAGCGCGTCCTCGAAGGCCCGCGTGGCCTCGTAGATCCGCGCGAGCGCCGGCAGGGGCGGGGCGTCGCTCGCCAGCGCCTCGTCCCAGCCCGCGGCCACGCGCAGGTACTGCGTGCGCGGCAGGATGACGCCCCGGAGCGTCGCCATCGCCGTCGACATGCGCTCGGTGGCGCCCTTCTTCGCGAGCTTGCCGCGGAGCTGTGCGTCGACGGGCTCGCCGTAGTTGTCGCGAATCGAGGGGCAGAGCTGCGAGAGCTGCGCGACCGTGACGTCCTTCTCGTTGCGGGTGAAGCCGAAGGGGAACGCCTGACAGGCGCGCGGCAGGTAGGCCTCGCCGAAGCGCTTCTGCAGGCCGCAGAGCCGATCGTCGTCGAGGAACGCGCAGCGCAGGCCGCGCTCGACCTCGCGCATCGGCAGAACGCCGCGCTCGAGGATGGCGAGCCCCTGCTCCGGGAGGCGCTCGCGCACCCACGGCTCGGCGAGGAAGCGCGCCGCGTCGTCGGCGTCGATGGCGACGCTCGCGGGCAGGCGACAGCAGCGCGCCGGACAGTCGCGGCACGCGAAGCGCTGCCCCGGATGCGTGGAGAGCTTCTCCGCCATGCGCGCGGCGACCCTACAACGCGACGCCGGGACGGGCACGGACAAACGCGCCGAACCGCCTGCCGCGCGCTCGTCCCTCGCGTCGTGCGGCTGCGAACGATGCCGCGCGACGAGCGACGCCGGACGAAGGTGCTAACTTGGACGTGACGATGACGCCCGCGATCGTGTCCCGCATCGCGCACTCGGGTGCCGCGCGCGCCCCGACGCTCTCGGCGCGCGCGCCGTGGTGGGAGGCGCTTCCGCTCGACTTCCCCGCGCATGCCGAGCGCTTCGAGCTCGAGCGGCTCGCCCGCGCGCGCGTCGGCGCGACGGCGGCGGTCGACGTCGTCCTGCGCACGCTCGGGGCGTGCCTCGTGGGGTCGCTGGCGTTTCCCCTCGGGTACCATCCGCTGGCGCTCGCCGCCGCCGTGCGGGCGCGCGCCGTCTACGAGCCGCTGGCGCTCGCGGGCGAGCCCGAAGCGTTCTTCCACACGCCGCCGCGGGGCGTGTCGGTGACGGGCATGCGCGCCCGGAATCCCCTGTTCGTGCCGGGCGACGGCGCCTGCGAGGACCTCTGCTTCGAGAGCCCCTTCCGCACCGTCAATCCGGCCCTCGCCGCCGGCTACGCCCGGCACCGCCGCAACGCGGTCGCGCACGCGCGCTACTGGCGCCACCACCGCGGGCCGCGCCCCACCGTGGTCGCCATCCACGGCTTCAGCGCCGACCTCTACCACGTCAACGAGTGGTTCTTCTCGCTGCCCTGGCTCTACCGGCAGGGCTTCGACGTGCTGCTCTGGGGCGCCGCGCATCAACGAGGCCTTCGCGCAGGGCGTGTACGACGCGCGCATCCTCCTCGACTGGCTCGAGCAGGCGCGCGGCGTGACCAAGGTGGGCGTCACGGGCGTGAGTCTGGGGGGGCTCACCGCCTCGCTCCTCGCCACGGTCGAGCGCCGCCTGGCGTTCGTGATCCCGAACGTGCCGGTCGTCTCGATCGCGGACCTCGTGATGGAGTGGGAGCCCATCGGCCTGGCGACGCGCGCCATGCTGAAGCTCACCGGCACGACGCTCACCGACGCGCGACGCCTGCTCGCCGTCTCGACGCCGCTCAGCTGGCCGTGCGTCGTGCCGCGCGAGCGACGCCTCATCATCGGCGGCATCGGCGATCGGCTCGCGCCGCCGAAGCACGCGCGCCTCCTCTGGGAGCACTGGGGCCGCTGCCGCCTGCACTGGTTCCCTGGCAGCCACATCGTGCACCTCGACCGCGGGGCCTACCTGCTCGCGATCCGGGATTTTCTCGACGCCATCGGCTTCCGCGAGAAGCGAGCCTGACGCGGCGCGCTCGCACGGCGTGACCTCGGCGCCCGAGGCTCGTGCTACCGTCGGGGCACGCGATCCGAACCGAAGCCCGAGCCCAGGTGGTGCCCCGTGGGTGACAAGTCTCCGAAGGCCAAGGAAAAGGCCAAGAAGCAAGACGACAGGGACAAGGGTCAGAAGAAGGCGGCCGCGGCAGAGAAGGCCAAGCCGAGGGATCCGAACCTGAAGAAGAAGTGACCGCGCGCGTGGCGGGCGTGCGACCTCATCACCCGCACGCCCGCCGCGGGCGCGGCACGCTCGCCTGGCTCGCCGCGGGCGTGAGCGCGTGGGCGTGCGCGAGCCCCCGGGACGCGGACC
>JADLAB010000196.1 GCA_020848455.1 Polyangiaceae bacterium | reverse complement strand
TTCGTGCGCCACGCGCGCACCTGGCTCGGCGAGTACGACGCCCTCGTCTTCGACGCCGCGCGGCGCGCGCTCCACGTCGTCTACACGGCGACCGCGCTCGAGGACGGCCGAGCCACCTCGCGCGTGTACTGGACGACGGCGAAGACGGACTGATGCAGCGCGCCGAGGTGTGCGTCGTCGGCGGCGGGATCGCGGGGCTCGCGATCGCGTGGGCGCTCGCCCGGCGCGGCGTGCGCGACCTGCGCCTGTTCGAGCGCGAGCCGCTCCTCGCGACCCACGCCTCGGGTCGGAACGCCGCCATCTTCCGGCAGCTCGACGCGGACCCGGTCGGGCTCGCGCTCGGCGAGGCGACGAGCCGCGGCCTCGAGACGCTGCCGACGAAGGCTCCCGCGGTCCGCCGCACCGGCGCGCTCTACCTCTCGCCCGGGCCCGTGCTCGAGGCGCTCGCCGCGACCCTCGCCGCGCACGGCGTCCGGCACGCGCTCGTGCCGCGGGCGGCGCTCGCGGCCGAGAGCGCGCTCCTCGACGGCACCGACGCCGAGGGCGGGCTCTTGCTCCCCGACGACGGCGTGCTCGACATCGACGCCATCGCGACCGCGCTCGCCGAGGGGGCGCGCGCCGGGGGCGCCCGCCTCGAGCTCGGCCGCGGCGTCCGCGCGCTCCGCCTCGGCGCGGGTCGCGTCGAGGGCCTCGAGCTCGACGACGGCACGCGCATCGCGACGCCTTCGGTCGTCCTCGCGGCGGGCGCCTGGAGCGCCGAGCTCGCCGCTGCGGCGGGCGTGCCCCTGCCGCTCGTCGCCTTGCGCCGCCACCTGGCGCAGCTCGAGCCCGAGCGCCCGGTCGCGCCGGACGGGCCCGTCGTGTGGCGTCTCGGTCCGGGCGAGACCTACCTCCGGCCCGAGTCGGGCGGCCTGCTCGCGAGCCCGTGCGACGAGGAGCCCTGGGTCCCTGGCATCCCGCCCGCCGCGCCCGCCATTCCGCCGACCTCGCCCGAGGCCCTCGAGCGGCTCGCGCTCCTGCTCGCCCCCACGACCCCCGGCGTCGCGAGCGCGCGCGTGCGCCGGCTCTGGGCGTGCCTGCGCACCTTCGCGCCCGACCGCGGCTTCGTCGTCGGGCCCGATCCGCGCCTCGCGGGCCTCCACTGGGTCGCGGGCCTCGGCGGTCGCGGCATGAGCTGTGGCCTCGGCCTCGGCGAGCTCGCGGCGGCGCTCGTGCTCGGCGAGGAGCACGCGCTCGCGGCCGCCGTCGCGCCCGCGCGCCTGCTCGGCGCTGGCACCACGGCCGGGCACGCGGCAGGCTAGGCCCTCACGAGACCAGGGACCCACGAGGCTGGCCGCGCACGGGGCCGGGGAGAAGGAGGCGCGCATGCTGGACGAGCCAGATATCGTCGAGACCGAGAGGCTGGAGACGGCGGTCATCCGCTTGACCGTCCCGCGGGCCGAGATCCAGAAGGTGATGGGGCCGGCCATCGCGGAGGTGCTCGGCGCGCTCGCCGCGCAGGGTATCGCGCCGGCGGGTCCTGTCTTCTCGCACCACTTCCGGATGAGCCCGGACGTCTTCGACTTCGAGGTCGGGGTGCCCGTCGCCGCGCCGGTGAAGCCCGTCGGCCGCGTGCAGGCAAGCGAGCTCGCCGCCGCGCGGGTGGCGCGGACCGTGTACCGCGGCCCGTACGAGGGCCTCGCGACGGCGTGGGCGGAGCTCACGGCCTGGGTCGAAGCCGGGGGCCACCGACCGGCCGCGAACCTCTGGGAGGTGTACGCCGCGGGGCCCGAGTCGAGCCCCGATCCGACGAGCTGGCGGACGGAGCTCAACCGGCCGCTGCTAGGCTAGCGAAGGCAAGGGTAGAGTGGGGGCACGATGCCCTCGCGCCCACACGCCCTCGTCCGGGTCGCGCTCGCGCTCGCCTGCGCCGCGAGCGCATGCTGCCCGAAGCCCCCGTCCCCGCTCGTCTTCGCGTCGCCGGGCGAGCTGCTCCCCGACGGGTCGCTCCCCGGGCTCGGGTGGCTGGCGGGCGCCTGGGCGAGCATCGACGGCCAGACCGAGGAGCACTGGACCTTGCCGCGCGGCGGCACGATGCTCGGCGCGGGCCGGTCGGTCATCGCGGGCCGCACGCGCTTCTACGAGCACCTGCGCATCGAGCAGGCGGGCGACGCCGTCCTCTACCACGCGAGCCCGTCCGGGCAGGCCGAGACGACCTTCCGCCTGGTCGAGCGGAGCGAGGGGCGACTCGTGTTCGAGAATCCCGAGCACGCCGATCCGAGCCGCATCACCTACGAGCGCACCGGCGACGCGAGCCTCGTCGCGCACGTCGAGGGCACCCGCGACGGCAAGCCCACGAGCGACCGGCTCGAGCTGTGGCGCGTCGAGCCGCCGGAGACGGTCTGCCCCTGACTCGACTTCGGCCCTTTCGGGCGAAAGTCTCGCGGCCACAGGGATCAGGCTTCAGACTTCAGGCACGAGACTCGAGGGAGCGAATCCGTTCCTCGAGTGCACGCACGAGCTCATCGTGGCGTGGCTCGAGCTCGTCACGACGGGACGCCGCAAGAATCTCGAGGCGCGCGGCGATCGCGATCGAGTAGCGCGCCTCCGTACCGTGGCGTGCCGTGGAGCGCGCGTTGTTCCCCCACGACCGCGATGCTACGCGGCGGCTCGTGGGTCGGTTCGAGCACGGCTTCGTCGTCATGACCCTCGTGACCATCGGGTGCGCGAGGTCGGCGCCGACTCCCTCGCAGGGGGTCAGCTCGTCCAGCGTCGCCGTGGCCCCGCGCGTCGACCTTCACCCGCTCACGCTCTCCTTTCGCGGTCAACCCATCGCTCGGCTGTTCGCCGACGGTCGCACGGAGTCGGCCGGGCCGAACGCTCCCGGCACCGTGCTCGTGCCTGGGCCGACCCTCCACGCCGACGGCACGATGGTGATGACCAAGGGAGGCGTCACGGCGCGGCTCGACGACCGGGGCGACATCTACGTCGTCGGACCCGCCGGCGCGAGCCCGCGCGAGCAGCTGTTCGGTCGCATCGTCGGTGACGAGCTCGCCTTCGCCGGATCGGACCGGCCGTGGAGCGTGCGCGTCCGCGGCAACCTGATCGAGTTCGGCCCGGACAACAGCAGCCAGATCGACGGCGACGTGACCCCGAGCATGCGCCACACCGCGCTGGTGATGGCGGCGGCGTTCTACATCGACGGGGCGATCGGCGCGCCCCAGGGCGCGCACCGCCCTACGGGCAGTACGCCGGATTGATCGCCCACCAGCCGCGCCGGGCGCCCGGGCTCCAGACCACCTTCGGGCCGCCGTAGTTGCAGATGTGGTAGCCGTACCACTTGCCGTCGCAGCCCGTGTTGCTGACGGCGATCTCGTCCGTGTAGCCCACCTCGTGCTGCCCGGCGCAGTAGCCCTGTGCGCGCAGCGCCGCGGTGACGGCCGCAAACCAGATCTGGCAGGTCTCGTCCACGGTCGCCCCGCCGAAGCCCGTGAGCGGGCAGTCGCTCGACACGCCGCAGCCCGTGAGCGCGACCATCGCGGCGTTCACGGCGGCGTCGACCGAGGGGTCGGTGTCCGAGTAGGCGCACGCGGCGTAGAACTGGTCGTTCGGGACGCCCTGCGGAAACTCGCAGGGGCCGCTGCCGGTGCCCACGGGTCCAGAGCACCCGGCTCCGCCCTGACCCGCGCCCGCGGCGCCGCCGGGCCCGCCGCCCGTGCCGGCTCCCGCGCCGCCCGTGCCCACGTCGCCGCCGGCACCACCCGGAGCGCTGCCTCCCGGCGACGCCGCGCCTGCGCCCCCGCCCCCCGTGACACCGCCGCCCGTGCCCGTCGCTCCCGTGCCGCCCGATCCGCCCGGCGGAGTCGCGTTCGACCCTTCGTCGCTGCAGGTTGCGTGAACGACGAGGGCGAGCAGGCCGGCGAGGACGATGTGCCGCATGGGTCGATTATGCACCAGTTCCGCGGCCCCGACAGAGCTCGGCGCTCGGCGGGTGCGCGGCACGCGCTGCCCGACGAGGCACCCCGCCGAGTCGCCGCGCGACTACTTCGGCGCGACGACGCGCCCGATGAACAGGATCTCGGCCCGATCGTGGAGCAGGAACAGGAAGGGGTGATCGGCGACGAAGGGCACCGGCTGGTCGGTCGGCGGTGCCGAGCCGGCGCGCGCCATCGACACCGCCGTTGCGGCGGCGGCCTCGGCGCCCTTCTCGCCGACGTCGACGAAGGCCTTGTGGAAGACCTGGCTCACGTAGAGCCGGTCCTCGGGCTTGGCGAAGCGGTGGATGCCCGTAAAGTCCGCCTCACCGCCGTCGAAGGCGCTCTTCATGCCGAGCGCCTCGAGGGCGTCCTTCAGCTTCAGCGACGCGCCGGGCTCGATCTTGAACCTGGGCAAGGCGACGTCGACGCGCGGGTGCTCGAGGTCGCGCAGGAGCGGCATCAGGCGCGCGACGTCGAGGCTCGCCTCGAGCGCGGCGAGGCCGTCGCGCTTCTTCGGCAAGAGGATGGTCATGAGGTAGTGGGCGCTCTCGCCGAAGGGCAGCTCGAGCACGGCGAAGTCCCCGGCGTCGCGGTGGCCGAGGTGCCGGAGCGTGTGCATCGTCGGCACCGACACCTCGCGGGTGCCCTCGGCCCAGAACGGCTCCGTCTTCGTGGCCTGCTCGTAGAAGGGCTCGTCCCAGGTGCCCTTGAAGTAGAGGGCGTTCGTGAGGACGAGGCGCGTGTCGCGGGTGACGGCCGGCGGAGGCATGAGCTCCGAGATGCGGCCGACGGTCTGCGCCTCGACCCAGCCGTTGATGCGCGTGCGGCTCGCTTCCGCGGCGCCGACGAAGTCGAGCAGCTCGACGGGCGCGCCGAAGCCGTCGCGCGTCGAGGCGAGGAAGGGCTCCTCGACCTTCAGGGTGCGCTCGACGAACAGGCGGTTCGCGACGCGCAGCACCGGCGCCGTGGCGTCGTCCTTCGGGGTCAGCCAGGCCGTGAGCAGGCTCTGGTAGGCGCGCTCGAGCGGGCCGGGCTCGAGCGTCACGTGGAGCACGCGCTTCATCTCGGTCGCCGTGTCGCCGCGCGCTCCGAGGTAGGTCATGCCGAGGGCGAAGCCGATGCTCGCGGGCGACATCGCGAAGTTGCCGGGGCTCTCGGCGCCGAGCTTGCGGTAGAGGTCGAGGCCGAGCGCGGCGTGCGACGCGCCGAGCGCCGCGAGATCGGCGGCGGGCGCCGGCGTCGCGAGCTTGGCGGGCAGCGTCACCTCGGACGGCTTCGGGGGCGCCGGCTCGGACCCCGTCGCGCCGCTGCTCGTCGCGGTGCTGCCCGTCGCGCCGCTGCCCGTCGCGACCGCCGCGCTCTTCGTCGCGGTGCCGCTCTTCGTGGCGGGCTCGCGACTGGCGGTGGTCGTCGTGGTGCGCGGCTCGTCGCACGCGGCGAGGGCGCAGAGGAGCAGGGTCGGCAGGACGAGGTGCTTCATGGGCCCGTCATAGTCGAGGGGGCGGCGGGGGGGCAGCCGCGTCTGCGCCCTGCCGGGCCTCGTCCGCGCACGCGACCCGGCTCAATGCCGCACCCCGAGCAGCCGCACGCCGTCGGCGCTCGGCCGCAGGTGCGCCTCGAAGGGGCGCGGGCGCGGCGTGTCGCCCGTCGCGGACGTGATGCGCACGACGAGGTAATCGCGGCCCTCGAGCGCGCCCGCCGGGAGCGGCAGGCGGAAGGTCGGGCCGCTCGCGACGAGGACGCGCGGCGCGACGACGGGCTCGCCCTCGTCGTCGAGGAGCTCGACCGTGTAATGGGTGGCGCCGGGCTCGGCGAGGCTCGCGGCGAGCGCGAGATCCGCGAGCACGAGCGCCGGGCCCGCGCCTGCGTCTTCGCCCGCGCCTGCGCGCGCGGGCTCGAGGTTGGCGACCTCGAGGGGGGTCGTCGCGCCGTAGCCGTGGGCGAGGAGCGCGCGGCGGCGCGCCCCGAGCACCTCCGCGAGCCAGGTGCTCGCCGCGGCCGGGAGCTCGGCAGCGGCGATGGCGGCGCGCAACGTTTCTCCGGGCAGGGCGTCGAGGCGCTTGGCGGCCCAGTAGGCGTCGGAGCCGAGCAGGCGATCGCCGGGCTCGTAGGGCGGCGAGAGCGCGAAGGCCTCGGGGGCGAGCTCCTCGCCGAGCTGACCCACGCCGGGGTGCGGGGTCGCGGTCGAGGGCGGAGCCGGCGTCGGCGACATGCCGAGCGTGAAGAGCTTGAAGAAGAAGCTCTCGTTCGAGGAGCGATCGGGGTTCCGCGCCTCGGCCTCGGCGGCCGCGAGCGTGTCGGCGCCGAGCGCCCCGCCGAGATCGACCAGGAAGTGCTCCACGTGCCCGAGCGCCGGCACGCCGACGTAGGCGTCGCGCAGCATGCGCGGCTCGACGGCGTCGAGCTCGACCCAGGCAGCGAAGAGCTCGAGCGCGCGCAGCGAGCGCCGGTCGACGTGCGGCACGACGTCGTTCGGATCGTCGGGGCGCGTGCCGCGGAGCGGCGTGGGACCGAGATCGACGCCGACCGGCCAGCGCATCGCGGCCACGCGCACGCGCCCGCGCGCGTCGGGGGTCGGGGGCGGCTCGCCCGGCGCGAGCGTGCGGTGCGGCGGCCCGAGCAGGGTGGGCGGCACCTGCGCGATCCAGGTCTCGGCGGCCCGGTAGCCGAGCGCGCACATGAGGCGGCTGGCGGTGACGGCGGCCGCCGAGCGCACCGCGGGGTGATGGGGCTCGTCGAGCAGGAGCTCGTAGTCGAGGCCGCGCCGGTCGCGCACGGCGACCGCACGGGGCGTGTCGGAGGCGACGGGCCGGCCGGTCGGGACGAGCGGCTCCTCGGGTGGACCGTCCGACGTGCAGCCGGCGAGTGGCTCGGCGGCGCGCGCGGGCGGCGCGTACCAGCTCGAGGCGACCACCTCGTCGAGCGAGCTCACGTCGGCGGCGTCGGGCGTGCGCCGCGGATCGAGCGCGCGCACGAGGGCGCGCCGCACGTAGACGTCCGCGAGGATCACCGGCACGACGCTGCGGCGGACGAGCGGGACCGAGATGGGCGCCGTGTCGGCGGCGGCGAGGACGGGCGGACGGTCGGCGAAGCGCGCGGGCCGCGAGCCGCACGCGGGCATGGCGAGCAGCGCGAGCGCGGCCGCGACGGCGACGCGGTCGGCCGACGCGCGGCGGCCCGGCACGCCATGGCTGCCGGCGGTTCGGTGGTGGGTCGGGGGGCGTCGCGCCATCGGTCACTCCCAGTGCTGCCGGTCGCCGTGGCCGCGCGGCACTCCGAACGACAGGAGCGCGCGCGCGCCCTCGGGGCCGACCGAGAGCGACAGCTGACCGAGGCTCGTCGTCGCGCTGTAGAGGTCGAAGCCGGCGCCCGCCACGAAGCGGAGCTGCCGCAGGTGCGTGAAGTCGAGATCGCCCACCGAGGGGGCCACGATGGCGGCGTCGAGGAACAGGCGCGCGCCGAGGAAGTCGACGAGCTGCCAGGCGAAGTCGAGCGAGCCCACGGCCGAGACGAGGTCGCGGTGCGTGTCGAAGCCGCGAAAATCGGTCTGCTGCGCCAGCTCGGTGAAGGGGACCGGCCCGGTGGAGAAGGACCGCTCGAGGTCGAGGACGAGGCGCGGCGACAGGATGTTCGAGGCGCGGTAGATCGGGATGAAGCCCGCGAGCCGCCCGCCGCCGCGCACGAGCGCGACGTCCTCGCCGCGGAGCTCCGTCACGCCGCCGAGGTAGCCCTCGAGCGACAGACCGGGCGAGGGCCGGCCGCGGGTGCGGCGCGTGTCGAGCCGCAGCGCCGCCTCCGAGTAGCTCGTCCAGGTGTCGCGCGAGACGAAGGGCGGGTCGACGAACACGCGCGACAGCTCGCGGCCCTCGTCCCGGGTGCCCTCGAGCCCCGGCTCGTCCACGATGGTGCGCCGCCCGAGGCTCGTCGAGAGGAAGAGCTCGGTGAGATCGTCGAGCCTGAGGCCCGCCTCCGCGATGGCGCGCACGCGCGTCTCGCCGTAGAGCGCCACGTCGCTCACGCGCTCGGGCCGGTACACGTTGCGCGGGTCGCGTGTCGGGGTCTGACCGACCCCGAGGTACTCGAGCCCGCTGCGCCTCTCGACGAGGCCCTCGAGCGCGAGCTGGAGCGGCACGTGCTCGCGCCGCGCCCGCACGAGCACCCGCGCCTCGGCGACGAGGTCGTGGATGCCGCCGAAGCCCACGCGGAAGGTCGTCGCCGCGTAGTCGGCGAACGCGATCATGCGCGCCCCGACGCTCGCGCCGTGGCTCGTCTCGGCGAAGAGGGTCGGGAACGCGAACACCTCGCCGCCCGTGGTCGAGAAGATCTCGCGCACCCGCGGCACGAGGTGCTCGTTCTCGACGAGCTCGGCCGCGGCCGTCATGCCCTGGAACACGAGGTCGATGGTCTCCCGCGGCACGAACACGAGCACGTTCGCGACCTCGCGCGCCGCGTCCCACGAGCTCTCGGCGGGGCGCTCGAGGCCGCTGACGTCGGCGGGGTCGGCGGCGTCGGCCGGGGCGGTCGCGGTCGCGGGCTGCGCGCGGGCGAGCGGACTCGTCGCGAGCAGCGTGAGCGCTGCGGCGCAGCCGAGCGCGCGCGGGCTCACGGGCATGGCGCGGTGAGGTCGACGCCGCCGAAGAACTCGTCGACGAGCGCGCGCCACGCCACGCCGTTGTCGGAGGGCCCGCACTTGAAGGGCTTGCCGCCGGCGGGCTGCATGCCGAGGGCGGCGCGGTGCTCCCGGTAGTAGCGGAGCGCGAGCTCGGCGCCGTACTCCATGACGCCGTTGCCGGGCGTGAAGGCGTAGTAGGTGCCGCCGCGTACGGTGGTCGAGCCGGGGGCGTAGGGCGTGAGGCAGGCGTGCTCGGGCGGCCCCGTCGGGCGCTTCGTACAGCGGGTCATGATGCCCTCGTAGATCGCCGACAGCGCCCGGGGCGACCAGTCCCCGTGCGCGGCGTCGTTGAGGTGGAAGATCTCGTGGAACAGCGTCTCGCGGACCGCGTCGCCCGACCAGTGGAGCGAGCCCATCACGTTGTAGGCGACCTGCCAGTCGTAGGCGTAGGCCGAGGGCGTCGCCTTGTTCACCGAGCGCGTGAAGCGGTAGGCGACACCGCGGTAGCGGTAGCCGACCTTCTTGCCCGCGCGCGCCTCGAGCGCGGCGAAGAAGCGCACGAAGTCGCGGTTGGCGTCCACGATCCAGGTGAGGTGCCGCAGGTGGCGGCCGATCGGCGCCTCGGGCACGAGCTCGATCGGGCCGCGCCAGCCTCCCTCCATGTGCTGGGCGGGCTCGAGCCCCACGACGCCGCCCGTGAGCTCGAAGAGCGCGTCGGCCGCGGCGCGCGTCGCGGGCGAGCCGCTCCAGGCCTTGTCGTGGAGGCAGCGGATCGCCGCGCCGCGCTCGGCTCGCTCGCCCGAGCACGCGTCCGCGCCGGCCGCGACCGCCGCGGCGTCGTCGACGAAGATGCGCGCGCGCGCCTCGGCGACGGAGAGCTCGTCCGGGGGGCCCGGCGGGTCGCCGGGGTCGGGGGTCGCGCTCGCCGCGCTCGCCGTCGGCGTCGGCGTGCCGGCGCCGCCGGTCGCGCTCGTGCCGGGGCCGGTGCTCGTTCGCGCGGTCGCGCTCGTCGCGCCCGTCCCCGTCGCCGCGCCCGCGGTGCCGACCGGGGCCGACGGCGTCGTGCAGCCCGCGAGCGCGAGCCCGGCGCACCAGACTAGGGCGAGCGGCCGGCGTCGCATCTGCTCGATCCCTAGCACGCGCCGGGCGCGTACGGCGCGTGCTCGGCTGTCGGCGGTGCTACGGCCGGGGGCCGGGCGCGTGCTGACCGTTGGTGGCCGGCGCGGTCGCGTCGGGCGCGGGCCGGCGCTCGAGGAGCTCGACGTCGCCGGGACGGCTGCGCAGCACGAGGCGTCGCTCGCCGTCGACGTTCGCCCAGAGCTCGAGCCAGGGCCCGTCGTCGCGTCCGTCGACGGCCGGCACGAGCGTGCGCGCCAGGGTCGCGGCGTCGCCCGAGTGCGCGGCGGGCGGTGTCCGGCTCGGCGGCGCCGGCTCCACGGTCGGTGGGGCGGCCGAGTCGGCGCGCAGCACCGCGGCGGTGACGAAGGGGCCCGCCAGGGCGGCCGCGGCGAGGAGCAGCGCGCCGACGAGGACGTAGCGCGCGGGCGCCCGCAGCGGGGAGCCGGGCGCTGCGGTGGCGACTGCCGTCGGCTCGAGCGGCTCCGGCGCGGGGCGCGCGGACGCGGATGCTCCGGGGGGTCGGTTCGAGCCACGGCGGGACCCGGGGGCCCCGGTCGAGCGCCGCCAGTCGGCCTCGGGGAGCGCCGCGGACCTCACCGTCTGGGTCAGGGGCGGCGGCGGGAGGGTGCGGCAGCGCGTGGGCGCGAAGCCCTCGGAGTCCTCCGGACCCGGCGCCTCGTCGCCGAACGCGAGCCCCTCGTCGGAGTGGGGTGGCGCGCTGCGCACGGAGAGCGAGTGCGTCGGCGTCTGCAGGCCCGCCGCCAGGGCGAGGAGCTGCGCCTTGCACGCGCGGCCGTGCGGGAAGAGCTCGTCGAGCCAGTCCCCCACGTCGCCGCTGCCGGCGGTGAGGCCCGCGCGGGCCGCCGCCGCCATGAGATCGCGCGCGAAGGCGCGGGCCGTCGGGTAGCGCTCCTTCGGATCGCGCGCGAGCGCGCGCAGCAGCACGTCGTCGAGCGCGGCCGGCAGCCCCGGGCGCGTGGTGGAGACCTTGGGGACGGGGTGCCGGAGCACCGCGTCGACCGACTCGATGTCGGTCTTGCGCTTGAAGAGCCGCTGGCCCGTGAAGAGCTCCCAGGCCACGACGCCGAGGCTCCACACGTCGGCCCGCCGGTCGGGCGTCGCGCCGCGCAGGACCTCGGGCTGAAGGTAGGCGGCCTTGCCCTTGACCATGCCGCTCTCGGTCTCGTGCCGCTGGCTGGCCGCGCGCAGCGTGCCGAAGTCGACGACCTTGGCCGTGCCCTCGTAGGTCACGAAGACGTTCTCGGGCGAGACGTCGCGGTGCACGACCTCGAGCTCGATCTGCTGCGCGTCGCGGAGCTCGTGCGCCGCGTGCAGCCCCTCGGCCGCGTCGGCGAGGATGCGCGCCGCCACCGCCGCGTCTCGCTCGACGCGCACGGTGTCGGCGGTGCGCTGCGCCATGGCGGTCCGCACGGCGAAGAGCGTCTCGCCCGCCAGGTACTCCATGACGAGGAAATGCGCCCCGTCCCACGAGCCGAAGTCGTAGACGGCGCACACGTTGGTGTGGCGGATCTGCGAGAGGATCTGGGCCTCGTCGAGGAACATCTCGACGAACTGCCGATCGTCGGCGAGGTGCCCGTGGATCTGCTTGACCGCGACGAAGCGGTGCACGCCCGTCCGGCGGTCGTCGCGCGCGAGCGACACGGTGGCCATCCCGCCCGCACCGATCTGCATGCAGAGCAGATAGGGCCCGAGGCGCTGAGGCTCGCGCATGCTGGGCCGCGCGCCGGCTTCGTCGCCGCATCGCTCGTGTCGCATGTCGTGCCTCCTTTCGGTCCACTGTGTGCGCGTCGCCGGAGCGGTCGCGCCCCGAGCGCGTCGCAAGACCGGTACCAGCGAGCGCTCCGGCGTGCGCCGAGCCCGCCCGACGCCCGCCCGCGCCGACGCACGCCCTCGCAGGCGGCCGGATTCCGGGCCCCGTGCCGCGGGCGCCGCCAGGCGTCGGGCACGCGACCGCCACGCGCGCGACGCAGGCCCACCGCCCGGCGCGCGCGAGTCCCGCGGCCCGCCGGCAAGGTTTGCGGGCGCGCGCGCGGGCGCGGAGCTCGTGACCACGTGTCGTACGGCGAATGCCGGAGGCCGTCGGGCAGGTCCGCACCGGACGGCGAGCCACGGCGCCGTCCCGATGGGCGGCTGCTTGGCCTGCCGACGGGCGGAGCGCTACCTTCCGCTGCGTGATGCGCATCGTGACGGGGACGAGCGGCTTCGCGTACGCGCACTGGAAGGGGCCCTTCTATCCGGCGGACCTCGGGACGGACGCCATGCTGGGCCACTACGCGGCGCGCCTGCCGGCGGTCGAGATCAACAACACCTTCTACCGCATGCCGCGGCGCGAGATGCTCGCCGGCTGGGCGGCGGCGACGCCCCCCGGGTTCCGCTTCGTCCTGAAGGCGAGCCAGCGCATCACGCACCACGCGCGCCTCGTCGATGCCGGCGACTCGGTGCGCTACCTCGCGGGCCAGGCCGAGGCGCTCGGGCCGAAGCTCGGCGGCCTCTTGTTTCAGCTGCCGCCCTATCTGCGCGCCGACGGCGCCGACGAGGCGCGGCTCGCGGCCTTTCTCGCGGTCCTGCCGCCGGGTGTCCCGGCCGCGATCGAGTTCCGGCACGAGAGCTGGTACACGGACGCGACCTTCGCGCTCCTGCGCGCGCACGGGGTCGCGCTCGTCACCGTCGACTGGGCCGAGGACGAGGACGCGAACAAGGCGGCGCCGCTCGTCGCGACCGCGCGCCACGCGTACCTGCGCCTGCGCAAATCGCGCTACGGCGACGACGAGCTCGTGGGCTGGGTCGAGCGCCTGCTCCGGCTCGGCTGCGAGGAGGCGCAGATCTTCTTCAAGGACGACGACGCGGGCGAGGCGCCCGACGCGGCCGCACGCCTGCTGCGGCTCGCGGCGCGGGCCGGGGCCGAGGTGCCCGGGCCGCTCGTGCCGTTCGAGCCGCCCGCGGCGCGTCCGGCGACCTTCGCCACCGACGCCGCCGCGGGGGTCGCCGCGGGGCCGAGCGTCGCGCGCGCACGCCGTCCGGCGCGCCTGCGGAAGGCCGCTCCGCGCGAGGCCGCGGCCGCCTCGGCGCCGGCGACCGAGCGCGCGGCGGGAGCAACGGGCGAAGCCGGCCCGCCCGCACGTCCGCGCCGCAAGCGCTGAGCTTGCGGTCCCGGGCCGGAAGGGCTTGGATCACGGGGTGATGAAGTCAACCGTGGCGATGGGCGTCCTCTTCGGTCTCGGTCTCGCGGTCCTCGGCTGCAACAAGCCGAAGGGTCCGAACAACCCGACCGCGCAGGGCAGCGCGAGCGCGAGCGCGGACGTCGGCGAGACGCCCGAGCCCTCGAGCGAGGGACCGCAGCCCGCCGGCTCGAGCGACGCACCCGAGATCAGCCGCTCGCTCGGGGCCGCCGACGGGGTCGTCGTGTTCTGGCCGCGCATCATCCCGCGCTCGACCGATCCGGCGACGACGAAGCTCGCCAAGGACGTGCAGGATCACCTGGTCGAGCTCGTGAAAAAGGCCCTGCCCGGCAAGGCCGTCGACGTGCGGCCCGAGCCCGAGCGCGTGTGCCCGCGCGACGGCTGCGTGGCGATGACGGTGGGCGTGCTGCTCACGAGCACCGAGGGCGGGTGCGTGACCGTGGGGCTCGTCGCCGGGCCGGGCAAGGCCGAGAGCCACCTCGTGCCCTGGGGCGGCGCCGTGCAGTTGAAGAGCG
>JADLAB010000195.1 GCA_020848455.1 Polyangiaceae bacterium | reverse complement strand
GGACGAGGCCGTGGGCGAGGTCGATCCGGCGCGACTGAACGTCCACGGCGGCTCGCTCGCCCTCGGGCACCCCTTCGGCGCCACGGGGGCGCGGATGGTGACCACGATGGCCAACGAGCTCGCGAGGGCCGGCAAGCGCACCGCGCTGCTCGGCATCTGTGCGGCCGGCGGCCTCGGAGCGGCGGCGGTCCTCGAGCGCGTGGACGGCTGACCTACTCAGCCTGGGCAAGGCCATGGACCGCCTGGCGAAGCGCAGCGCGCAGCCCCAGGCGCAGGCGCAGCCCCAGCCCGAGCAGGCCTAGCAGGCAACTCGGCTCCAGCGCGACGTGGCGTCAGGCTTCTGGCGTCAGGCTTCTGGCGTCAGGCTTCTGGCGTCAGGCTCTGGCGTCAGGCTTCTGGTGTCAGGCTTCTGGCGTCAGGCTTCTGGCTCCAGGCTTCTGGCTCCAGGCTTCAGGCGTCAGGCTTCTGGCGTCAGGCCGGCCCCGTGCCCGCGCCGCAGTGCGAGTTGGGGGCGGGGCCCACGCCGCGCCGCGCCGCGCGCCACAGCCACCGGGCGACCCCTCTCCGCGCCGCAGTGCGAGTTGGGGTTGGGGCCCATGCGACGCCGCGCCGCGCACCCCGGACACCGGGCGACCCCCGGGCGACCCCCGGGCGACCCCCGGGCGATCCTCTCCGAACCCAACCCACGAGCCCGGGGGCAGGGGCATGCGGTTCGGCGCCGCGTGGGAGGGCCCCGATGTCGAGCGCGAGGACGCGGGCGCTCGAGCTCGCACCCCGCCACTAGCCCCGTGCCCGCGCCGCAGCGCGAGTCGGGGGCGGGGCCCACGCGGCGCCGAGCCGCATGCCCCTGCCCCCGGGCGACCCTTCAGCGGCCGAACACGATGCGCTCGCGGCGCAGGAGCGAGGCCGCGAAGCGCAGGCTGAGCGCCGTCAAGACGAGCGCCGACACGGTGCCGAGCACGTGGGAGAGCGCCGGCACCGGCCGGCCGTTCATGAGGTCGGTGAGCATGACCTGCTGACCGAGGATCGGGACGGCGCTCATCCACGGGGCGCTCTTGAAGGGCGCGAGGCCGAGGAAGATGCCGGGCAGCATCGGCAGGAACATGGCGAACGACAGGTAGGTCTGCGCCTCCTTGAAGGTGCGGGCGAAGGTCGCGACGCACAGCTGCAGGGCCGGCGCGAAGAGCACGAGCGGGAGCACGGCGGCACACAGGCCGAGGATCTGCGACGGCGTCAGGCCGAACGACATGCCGAGCGCGTCGAGCGGCACGCGCCCGAGGACGAAGGAGCACGTCGCGAGGGTCAGCATCGCGGTCGCCGCGGCGAAGGCGACCGTCGCGAGCCACTTGCCGACCACGAGCGCGCCGCGCGAGACGGGGTTGCACAGGAGCGGCTCGAGCGAGCCGCGCTCGCGCTCGCCGGCCGTCGAGTCGGTGGCGACGTACATGCCGCCGACGAAGGCGCCGAGCAGCACGAACATCGGGATCATGCCGAACAGGCGCGCGCCGAGCTGCTGCGGCGTCGCGAGATCCACCTCGACGACCGCGACGGCCTGGGCGAGCTCGGGGTGGACGCCGCGCGCGACCAGGCGCAGGGCGCCCAGGGTGCCGCCGTAGGTCTGCAAGAGCTCGCGCAACCTGCGCTCGGCGCGACTGCCGGTGCTGCGCGACGAGTCGCTCACGAGCTCGACCTTCGCCGGCGTCGCGGCGCGCAGGGCCGCGCCGTGACCCTCGGGGATGACGAGCACCACCTCGGCGTCGCCGTCGCGCACCGCGCGCTCCACGTCGTCGGGCGGATCGCGGAGCACGACGCCGTTGTCCTCGAGGGAGCGCACGAGCTCGGGCGCCTCGCTGCGCCCGACGACCGGCACCTCGACGGGGCGCTCCGAGGTCTCGCGCCGCGCGACGAAGGTGAGCACGCCCGCGACGAGCAGCGGACCGACGAGCGGGAACAGCAGCGCCGACAAAAGGGAGCGCCGGTCGCGCAGGCTGTCCCTGAGCTCCTTCTGGCACACGACGCCGACGAGGCGCGCCCACGGCCGGAGCCTGCCGCCGCTGCCCAGCGCCGCGCTCACGTCTCGCCTCCGACGAGGGCGACGAAGGCATCCTCGAGGCTGCGCGTGCCGGCCGCGTCCCGCAGCGCGTCGGGGGAGCCTTGCCCCACGACCCGCCCCGCCGCCACGACGACGACGTCGTCGCACAGCGCGGACACCTCCTGCATCACGTGGCTCGAGAACACGACGCAGCGGCCCTCCTCGCGCAGGCCGCGGATGAGCGCGCGCATGGCGCGGGTGCTCATGACGTCGAGCCCGTTGGTGGGCTCGTCGAGCACCACGTTGCCGGGCGCGTGTACCAGCGCCCGCGCGATGGCGACCTTGGTGCGCTCGCCCTGCGAGAAGCCCGCGACCCGTCGCGCGGCGAGCGGCGCGAGCTCGAGCCGCTCGAACAGCGCGTCGATGCGGCGCTCGAGCGCGGCGCCGCCGAGCCCCTGCAGCTCGCCGAAGTAGCGCACGTTCTCGCGCGCGGTGAGCCGGGCGTACAGGCCGCGCGCGTCCGGCAGCACGCCGAGGCACGCCTTGGCGCGCTCGGGCTCGCGCGCCACGTCCACGCCGTCGATGCACGCGACGCCCGAGTCGGGCCGGACGAGGCCGGCCACCATGCGCAGGGTCGTGGTCTTGCCCGCGCCGTTCGGGCCGAGCAGGCCCGTGATGCGCCCGTCCTCGGCGCGGAAAGACACGCCGTCCACGGCGACCACCGCCGCGTAGCGCTTGTGCAGGGCCCGCACCTCGATCATCGCGCGCACCGGCTCACGGCGGGGGCCCCGCGAAGTCGACGAAAAAGGGCGGGCGGTGGCGCTCTTCGAGGCACGCCGGGTCGAGCTCCGCGGCCGAGCCGGCGGCCACGAAGTCGCGCACCAGGCGCGGTGCGCAGCCGGTCGCGATCACGTTGTGGGCCGCCCCGCGGACGACCACGCTGCGCCCGTTCGGCAGCGCGCGCAGCGCCTCGTCGGCCCAGCGCGGCGGCGTCACCGGATCGAGCTCGCCGCTCAGCACGAGGACGGCCGCGTCGGCGCGCGTCGGCGCCGCGAAGTCCTCGGGCAGGGGGGCGCGCGGGAAGGCGGCACAGGCGCGCTCGAGGTCGTCGAGCACGGAGCGCCCGAGGAAGGTCCCGCGCGCGCGCCGGTCGGCGTCGGGGTCGACGCGCGGCAGATCCTCCTGGCACACGACGGCGAAGAACAGGCCCACGGCGAGGTCCGCACCGGCGGCGTCGCCGACGAGCGTCGCCGCGCTGACGAGCGGCGCGAAGTCCGACGCGAGCGCGCGGTCCACCACGAGCGGCACCAGCGCCGACAGCTCCGCCGAGTAGAGCAGGCTGCGCAGGGCCTTGGCGAAGAGGGTGCGCCCGACGACGGTGGCGCGGGGCCGCCCGGTGCGCGGGTCGGCGAGCGTCACCTTGGCGGGCGCGGCGTCGAGGCTCGCGAGCAGCCCGGCGAAGCGCGCCGCGAGCTCGGGAAAGGCGCGGTCGCAGCGCGGGTCGGCGCGGCAGTCCGCGAACAGCCGGTCGAGGGCGGCCTCGGCGTCGACAGGTGCGGCGACGGGCAGCACCATCGCGGTCGGCATGGCGCCGTCGAGCGTCGCCGTGCGCACCCGCTCCGAATGGCGCGCGAGGTACACGAGGGCGAGCCGCGTGCCGTAGGAAACGCCGAGCAGGTTGACGCGCTCGTGACCGAGGGCGGCCCGTACGGCCTCGAGGTCCTCGGCGGCATCGACGCTCGTGTAGGCCTCGAGATCGACCTCGCTCTGCCACGCCCGCGCGCAGCGGCTCAGGGCGGCATGCAGGGCGTCGTCGTCGCCGAGACCGTCGTCCACGGCGTCGGCGCAGGCGAGGCGGCCCGAGCCACCCGTCCCGCGCTGGTCGACGAAGACGAGGTCCCGATCGCGCGACAGGTCACGGAGCGCGGGCAGCATGGGCACGAACGCGCGGCTCGCGGCCTGGCCCGGCCCACCGGCCAGGAAGTAGATGGGGTCTGCCGGCCCCTTCTGCCGCGCGGGGAGCACGGCGACTCGCAGCGCGAGGGTCCGCCCCGCGTCGGGCCCGGTGCGGCGCTCCGGCACCACGACCTCGCCGCACAGCCCCTCCTGGCTCCCGCCGCCGATGCGGCACGGCACGAAGCTCGAGGGCAGCCCCGCCGGTCGCTCCTCGGGTTGGCAGCCGAGCATGCCGAGCGCGGCGGCCACCACGGTGAGGCACAGGGCCCGGCCGGGGGTGGGGAGTGCGACGTGCGCCATCGGAGCCCGACGTTACCACGGCGGTCGGCCGCCCTTGAGCGGTCCCCTGCCGCGCCGCGCGCGACCCCGCCCACGCATCGAGCTCGTGCTCGGCGCGGTCGGGGGCGCGCACGCCGCACCCGGCGCGAATGGACGTGCCGGCGTCAGGTGCGGCGAGCTCCCGGGGCCGAAGCCACCGGGTCCCTGGAGCCGAGTTGCCTGCTAGATGCTCGCCGACGAGGGGTTGTCGAGGAAGTACGGCACCTGTCCGCAGTACACGACGGGCGAGCCGATGTCCGGATACGCCTTCAGCACCGCCTCGGCGAGCTGGTTGCACGTGCCGCCGTGGCCGCAGTGCGCGACGTAGGCCGTGATGCCCTCGCCCCACTTCACGCTGTACTGCCGGAACGAGATCTTCTGCGCGACCATGGGCTCGTAGTCGCTGACCTTCGCCCAGTGCGGACGCACGCGCATGACGCCGTCGATCGCCTGCCAGATGACGGCGCTGTCGCCGCCCTTGCTGGCCGCCAGGACGGCGTGCGCGTTCATGCAGTTGTCGACCGCCGGCGTGACCTTGCCCGCGGCCTCGGTGCTCTGCACCACGCCCATCGCTGCCGCCATCGCGCCCAAGGAACCAAGCACCAGCCAGACCTTCTTCATCGTCTCCTCCGATAGGGAACGCCTCGCACGCGCGCCCCGCCCTCCCGCAACTCCCGCGGGCGGACGCGACGGCGTGCAGCGCGACGCACCACGGCCGCATGCCGTGCGCGCACTCGAAGCGTTACGGTAATCGCACCGCCCGAAGGCAGGCACGTTTGCTACACCGCGCGCTCTGCCCGACGCAGGCCCGCTCCGGCCCGGCCGAGCGCGAACGTCCGCCCAGGACTTTACCGCGCGGGCGCCGCCGTGAAAGCATGGCTCGCAGTGCAAACCTTGGCGCAATGGGTCGCGCAACACGGCCGGCTCGGCCCGCGCGACGCCGTCGGCTGGGTGGTCCGCGTGGCGCGCACCCTCGAGCCGCTCCACTCGCTCGGCGAGGCCCACGGCCGCATCTCGGCCGAGGCCGTGCTCGTCGAGAGCGCCGACGCGAGCGGCCCCGGCGCGCTGCGCGACCCGGTGGAGGTGCCCGACCCGCTCGAGTACCACTCCGCCGACCGAGCGGCGCGCGGGCCGGACGACGCCGTTCCCGACGACGACGTGTGGGCGCTCGGCGTGCTGCTCTACTACCTGCTCACGGCGAGCTATCCGTATCCCGGCGCGAGCGACGAGGAGATCCGCGCGCGCATCGGCTTCCGCCCGCCCGCCCCGATCGCCCTGCACGGCCTGCGCGACGACGTGCTGCAGTGCACGGTCGACCGCGCGTTCAGCACCGACACGGGGCTGCGGCTCACGCACGCCGGCGAGCTGCGCTCGACGCTGCTCTTGTGGAGCCCGGCCACGCGCCGCCTCCCGCCGCTCACCTTCGGCAGCACCGCACAGCTCGGCCGGGCCGGCAACGAGCGGACCGCCCGCCAGGCGCGCGAGGCCGCCGCCATCGAAGCGGCGCTCGCGGACGACGCCCCGACCGAGGGGGTCGAGATCGAGGTGCCCGAGGAGCCGCGCGCCGCGACCGGGGCGGAGCCCGGCAGGGCGCGCGCACGGACGCCGGCCGCGCGCGAGAACGACGACGCGCCGACCACCCAGCCGAGCGGCAGCGCGCGCGACGACACGCGCACGACGCCCGAGGCGGCGCCGGTGGCGGCCCCCCGGCCGGCGCGCACCACCCGGCGCGGCCGCTGGCGACCGCTCGCGGCGGCCCTCGGGCTGCTCGCCGCCGGCGCGGGCGCCGCGGTGGCCTGGCTGCAACTCCAGCCCGGGGGCGCCGCCACGACCCCGCCCGCGGGCGCGGACACGGCCCCGACCCCGAGCGGCCGCGCAGGCGCGAGCCCGAGCGGCGCGGGCGTCGAGCCCGTGACGAGCGGCGCCGGCTCGGCAGGAACGAGCCCGAGCGCGCCGAGCGCGTCGCCCGCTGCGCCCACCGACCTCGCCGCCTGCGTGCAGGAGCTCCTGCCCCTCGGTGCCTTCGGAGGCGACGCGCGTCCGAGCCGCGACGCCTTCGACTTCGTGTGCAGCGAGCGCGACCCGCGCCGCTCGGTGTCGGCCCTCAAGGCCCTGCTGGTGCGCTTCGGGCCGAGCGCGGTCACGGATGCGATGCGCGAGTGGTCGGCGCTCGGGTGGTACTCGCTCGGTGGCGTGGCCGTCGTGCGCGCGCGCTGCTGCCCGGGTGCGGCGCCGCTCGTGGCCCCCGATCTGCTGAGCGTGTGCGAGCTCGGGCCGGCGCTCGCACGGATCGGCGAGGCGGCCGTCGGCGGTGACGACGCGGTCGCAGGCGAGGCGATCCAGAGCTACGGCCGCGCCGTCCGCTGCGCCGCGACCGCCGGTGCGGCGGGGAGCTTCACGCAGAGCGCGCAGCCCGACAGCAACCAGGCCGCCGTGCTGCTGCGCGTGCTCGGCCGCGCGCGGGGGCGGCGGCAAGTCCCGCGCTGAGCCGCGCCGAGCCGCCGGGCCGCGCTCGGGCGCCGCCGATCGCGCGCGAGCGCGGCGGCGAGAACCTTGCCGCCGGATCGGGGGGCGAGCTCCGGGGTTGACAGCGCCGATGGAAAGTAGGAAGTACAACCTACTACTTTGATGTCCCCGGGCCTCCTCAAGATGTCGGCGCTCGCGCGGGCGAGCGGCGTGCCGGCCGCGACCATCAAGCACTACCTGCGCGAGGGCCTCTTGCCGCCGCCCCAGGTCAAGACCGGCCGCAACATGGCCTACTACGACGCGGCGCTCGTGCCCCGCATCCGGGCCATCAAGCAGCTGCAGGAGCAGCGCTACCTGCCCCTGCGCGTGATCCGCGAGATGCTCGAGCAGAGCGACCCGCTACGCGCGGACCAGACGCACGCCGCGCTCGCCAAGGCGCTCGGCGAGATGGCGCCGCCAGGCCAGCGGACGCGCGCCGAGCTCATCGCCGGGGGCATGCCGGCAGCGGAGCTCGACTTCCTGCGGGGCCTCGGCCTGCTGACGCCCGAGGGCCGCGGCCCCGACGAGCGCTACGCCGGCGACGATCTCGCGCTCCTGCGCACGCTCGGCGCTGCGCGCGCGGCCGGCATCGGCCCCGACATGCTCCCGCCGGCGATCCTCGTGCCCTACCTCGAGGCCATCCGGGCGCTGGTGCGCACCGAGCTCGTGCTGTTCCGCGAGGGCGTGGTGCCGCGCGCGGGCGAGCGGCTCGGCGCGATGGTCGGTGCCGCCACCGAGCTGAGCGAGCGGCTGGTCGTGCTCTTGCGACGCAAGCTGCTCCTGCCGATGCTGCGCGAGCTCACCGCGCAGCCGCCGGAGCCGGGCGGGCTCACGGGCGCGGTCGCGACGGCGCGCGGCCCGAGGGACCCGGGTCGCGCGGCGAGCGCGCCGCCGCGGGCGAGCGGCGTGCGGCGCACGAACGAGACGAGGAGCGGCAGGGCCGCTCGACGCAGGAGGCAGGCGTGATGGACAGGTCGACGTGGCTCGGGGCGTGCGTGGTCGTGGCGCTCGTCGCGGGCTGTTCGGGCGAGAGCGACACGACCTTCACCGGGACGGGCGGCCACGGCGGCCTCGGCACGGGCGGCAGCTCCACGGGCGGCAGCGGCACCGGCGGCAGCGGCACCGGCGGCAACCCGCCGGCGGCCCCCGATCCGAACCTCGACGGCCCGTACACCTACGCGGAGCTCGACGCCGGCTTCACCGTCGCCGCCACGGGCCATCAGGTGGCGATCCACTGCGCGTACCCGACCGCCGGCCCCGACGCGGGGCCCTACCCGGTCGTCGTGTTCGGCCACGGCTTCCAGCTGCCGCCGAGCCAGTACTACGGCTACGTGCGGCGGCTCGCGAGCTTCGGCTACGTGGCGCTCACGGTCGACTTCCCGGCGGGGTTCGTCGGCAACAAGCACACCGACAACGCGCGCGACCTCGTCGCCGGCCTCGACTGGGCCGCGCAGGCCCCGGAGCTCGCAGGCAAGGCCGACACGACCCACGCCGGCGCGAGCGGGCACTCGCTCGGCGGCAAGGCGGCGCTCCTCGGCGCGACCTACGACGCGCGCATCGACGCCGCCATCGCGCTCGACCCGGTCGACAGCGCGATGCAGTGCAGCGCCCAGGATTGCCCCGACGTGAGCGCCCTCATGCCGGGCCTCGCGATCCCGACGGGCTTCGTCGGCGAGCTCACCGACGCCACGGGCGGCTTCCAGGCCTGCGCACCCGCCGCCGACAACTACACGACGTTCTACGCCGGCGCGCAGAGCCCGAGCCTCGAGGTGACCGTGGTCGGCGCGAACCACATGAGCTTCCTCGACGACGTCGCGAGCTGCGGCTTCACGTGCAGCTTCTGCAACGCGGCCACGCTCGACAACGCCACCGTGAACGGTCTCGGGCGCGCGTACGTGGTCGCGTTCTACGAGCGCTGGCTGCGCGGCCTCGACGCCTACGACAGCTACCTCACGGGCGCCCTCGCCGAGGCCCGCTACGTCGGTCCCGGACTCGTGACCCTGCAGTCGAAGTGAAGCGCCGGCTGGCGGCGGCGGCCGGCGCGTGAGAGCGTGCGGCCATGTCGATGCCCGAGCCCACGCCGGCGCACGCCGCGCTGGCCGCCTTCGCCGGTCGCTTCGTCGGCGAGGAAACGCTGCACCCTTCACCTTGGGACCCGGAGGGGGGCCGCGCGGTCGGCCACCTCGAGGCCCGCATGGCGCTCGGCGGCCTGTGTCTCGTCAGCGACTACCGCGAGGAGCGCGCCGGCCGCGTCGTGATGGAGGGGCACGGCGTCTACGGCTACGAGCCCGGTCCGGACCTCTACGTGATGACGTGGGTCGACAGCGCCGGCGGCGGCGCGCCGGTCGTGGCCCGCGGCCGCTTCGAGGGCGGCACGCTCACCTACCTCGCGAGCTCGCCGCGCGGCGAGTCGCGCTACGTCTACCGGCCCACGGAGACGGGCTACCACTTCCGCATCGAGCTGCGCGCCCCCGACGCAGCGTGGCGCCCCTTTCTCGAGGCGAGCTATCGACGCGTGTGATGGGGCGGGCGCCCGCAAGAGCATGACGGCCGCGACGCGTTCGGTGTAGGCTCCCCGAGCGCGGTTCCCGGAGGACCTTCGACCCCGCCGCTCCAGATCCCCAACATGGCCGAACGCAAGATCCCGCTCGAGCGCATTCGAACCGACGGCTGGTTCGAACGACTCGGCGAGAGCATCTCGAGCTTCCACACGCTGTGCGACGTCCTCGGCGAGCGCTTCTTCGCGTTCGCTCTCATCGCCGGCGCGCGCGTGAGCTCGCTCATGATCGACCGGTTCAACCCGGACCAGTCGCTCGTGGAGTTCAGCCTCGGCGGCATCGACGAGGACCCCGCCACCGAGGCGCCGCTGCAGCGGATGACGGTCGTCGAGTTCCGTCACCGACTGGTCGCGGCCCTGCTCGCGGGCGAGCCGCCGCCCCCGCGCATCGACCAGGTGAGCGCCGACGATCTCGACGGCGTGCAGCGCTTCATCGGGCCGCGGGTCCTGCTCCTGGCGCCGCTCTACGGCTACGGGCTGAAGGAGCTCGTCATCGACGGCAAGAAGCCGACCGTGGTGGTGGAGCGCGCCGCGCAGCTCGAGAGCTACCCGCTCAAGAGCTTCCAGGCGCGCCTGCGCGAGCACGTGCAGGAGGATCTCGAGCGCGGCGTCGAGCGCCAGGGCGGGACGGCCATCGACCTCGAGCACGTCGCGAAGGCCGAGGCCGCCGCGAAGGCCGGCGACCACAAGGCGGTCGTGGCGCTGCTCGGCAGCTGGCCGATGCCGCTCGCCATCTACTGGCGCACGCCCGAGGGCCAGATGCTGCCCGAGGCGGCGCGCCAGCGCATCGCCGACGGGCTCGGCCTGCTCGGCACCGCCGTGTCGAAGCTCGGCGATCCCAGCCAGGGCGAGGAGATCCTGCGCCTGGCGGTGCAGTACGCCCAGGACGGGCGCGCGGCGTCCGGGATCTTCCAGCGGCTCGGGCGCATGCTGCTCGACAGCCAGCGCCACGGCGAGGCGATAGGTCCGCTGCGCCGCGCCCAGACGCTCGGCGCGCCGCCGAAGGAGCTGTTCATCGATCTCGCGACGGCGTTCAGCCGCCGTGGCCGCCACGTCGCCGCCATCGCCTGCGTCGAGGAGGCGGCGCGCGCCGGCGCGGACAAGAAGGCGCTCGCGCCCCTGCGCAGCGAGCTCGAGCAGGCGCTCGGTCCGGCGCTCGCCGCGTGGAAAAAGGCCGCACGCGTCTGATCAGAAACAAGGGCGCAACCACGCGGAGTTTCATGGGACGCGGGTCGCGCCCATGCGCGATGCGCGGCCAGAAGGAAACTCGGCTCCAGCGCGACGTGGCAACAGGCTTCTGGCTCCAGCTTCGGGCCCCAAGCTTCGCGCGCCAGGTTTCGGGCTCCAGGCTTCTTCAGCCCCGAAGGTGAGCCCGCCGCGCTTCGGCGACTAGAAGGAGCCTCGGCTCCAGCGTGACGTGGCTCCAGGCTTCGGGCCCCACGCTTCGGGCCCCACGCTTCGGGCCCCACGCTTCGGGCCCCACGCTTCGGGCCCCACGCTTCGGCCCCACGTTTCGGCCCCCACGCTTCGGCCCCACGCTTCGGGCCCCACGCTTCGGCCCCACGCTTCGGCCCCACGCTTCGGCCCCACGCTTCGGGCCCCAGGCGTCGGGCTCGCCAGGCAGCATCCGGACCTGAGTATTACCCCCACCCCGAGCCCTGTGGCCGTGGCATGCGGTTCGGCGCGGCGTGGGAGGGCCCCGATGTCGAGCGCG
>JADLAB010000194.1 GCA_020848455.1 Polyangiaceae bacterium | reverse complement strand
TGCGGTTCGGCGCGGCATGGGAGGGTCCCGATGCGAGCGCGAGGACGCAGGCGATGGTGCTCCCCATCGCAACGCACCGCCGGCCTGCGCCGCAGCGCGAGCCAGGGGAGGGGCCCATGCCGCGCCGAACCGCATGCCCCTGCCCCAGGGCGACCCGCGCTCACTCCCCGGGCGCGGGGTGCGGCGTGGGCTCGGCCGGGGCACGCGGGCGCTCGGCCGCGATCATCGCCTCGAGCTCGCGCTCGCCGCGGTCGACCGGCTTGCGGCGGAAGATGCGCTGCACGAGGTGCGCCAGATCGTCGAAGAGCGAGTACGCGACGGGCGTCGCGATGAGCGTGAGCAGGAGCGAGAGCGTCTGGCCGCCGATGACGATGCCGGCGATCGACTGGTTGAAGCCCGCCCCGATGCCCTTCGAGAGGATGAGCGGCAGCATGCCCGCCACGAAGGCGAGCGTCGTCATGAGGATGGGCCGCAGCCGGTGGCGATTGGCCTCGAGGATGGCCTCGAGCCGCAGTTTGCCTTCGCGGCGCAGCTGGTTCGTGTGGTCGATCTGCAGGATGGCGTTCTTCTTCACCACGCCGAAGAGCACGAGCAGGCCGAGCGCCGAGAACAGGTTGAGGGTCTGCCCGAGCAGGTGCAGCGACATGAGCGCGAAGGGCACCGTGAGCGGCAGCGCGAGCAGGATGGTCACGGGGTGCAGCCACGACTCGAACTGCGCCGCCAGGACCATGTACATGAACGCGAAGGCGAGCCCGACCACCATGAGGAAGCCGGTCACCATGCGCGCGGCCTCCTTCGACATGCCGACCGCCTGGAGCTGGTAGCCGGGCGGCAGATCGACCTTCGCCGTGATGTCCTGCAGGGCCTTCTCGATGGTCGAGTCGCCCACGCCGGGCGCCGCGTTGGCCGTGATGTTGACCGTGCGCCGCCGCTGCATGCGGTCGATGCGCGACGGGCCGGTCTTGGGCTCGAGGTGCACGAGCCCGCTCAGCATGACGGCGCCGTGCTTGCTCGAGGGCACCGACACGACCGACAGGCCCTCGGGGTCGGCGCGGAAGCGCGCGTCGGCGCGCAGGCGCACGTCGTACTGCTCGCCCTTCTCCTCGAAGGTCGACACCTTGAGCCCGCCCACGAACAGGCGCAGCGAGTCGGCGATCTGCGCCACGCGCACGCCGAGATCGGCCGCGCGCTCGCGGTCGATGTGGACACCGATCGAGGGCTTGCCGAGGATGAGCGAGTTGTTGACGTCGACCGCTCCGGGCACCTGGCGCAGCTCGTCGGTGATGGTCTGCGCGTAGCCGGCGAGGAGATCGATGTCGCTGCCCGAGAGCGAGTAGGTGATGTTGGCCTGGGCTTCGCCCGTGTTGAAGCTCGACACCTCGCCGAGCGTGATGAGCAGCTCCTTCGGGTGCTTCGGGATCACCTCCTCGCGCATCTTGGCCATGATGTCGCGCTGCGTCTCCTTGCGCGTGGCCGGGTCGGTGAGCGAGACGTAGATGATGGCGATGTTGGTCGACTGCAGCGAATCGTCGCCGATGGTGAACACCGTGCGCGTCACGTGGTCGATGCGCCGCGCGTCCTGCGCCACGCGCTCGGCGATGAGGCGCGTCTCCTCGACGCTCGTGCCCTCGGGCGTGCGCACGCGCATCTCGAACTCGCCCTTGTCGCTCGGCGGCACGAAGCCCGAGGGCAGGCTCTTCGCGAGCGGGATGCAGGAGCCGAGCGCGGCGAAGCTGGCGAGCACCACGAGCCAGCGGTGGCGCATGCAGAAGCCGAGCAGCGCCATGTAGGCGCGCTCGATGGGGCGGTAGAAGAAGTCGACCACGCGCTGCAGCGGCCGGCGCTTGTCGCTCGCGGGTCGCAGCCAGCGCGCGCACAGCATGGGCGTGAGCGAGAAGGAGACCAGCATCGACACCACGATGGCGAAGGCCATGGTGAGGCCGAAGCTCGCGAGGAAGCGGCCGATCATGCCGCTCATGAAGCCGATGGGCACGAACACGGCGACGAGCGAGAGCGTGGTCGCGAGCACGGCGAGGCCGATCTCGCGCGTCGCCTCGACGGCCGCGACGAAGGGCTTCTTCTTCTTCTCCTCGACGTAGCGGACCACGTTCTCGAGGACGACGATGGCGTCGTCGATGACGATGCCGACCGCCAGCGCGAGCGCGAGCAGCGTGAGGAAGTTGAGGGTGAAGCCGGCGAGCTTCATGACCCCGAAGGTGCCGATGACCGAGATGGGGATGGCGAGCGCCGAGATGATCGTGCTGCGCGCGTTGCCGAGGAAGATGAGCACCACGAAGGCCGCCAGGAGGGCCCCCACGATGAGGTGCTCGGTCACGGCCTTGATGCCGGTGCGCACCACCGCCGAGTTGTCGCGCACCACCTCGAGCGTGACGCCGGGGTGCAGCTCGGCGAGCTCCTTCTCGATCTCCTTCATCCGCGCGCTCACGCTGTCGACGACGGCGACGGTGTTCGTGCCGGCCTGCTTGCGCACCGAGAGCACGACCGTGCGCTCCTCGTCGATCTGCGCGTAGCTCGTCGACTCCTCCTCGCCGTCCTCGACGCGCCCGAGCTCCTCGAGGCGGATCGGCCGCCCGGCGGTCTCGGCCACGACGAGGCGCTTCAGCTCCTCGATGCTCGTGACGCGCGCCTCGACGCGCAAGGACAGGTTCTGGGGGCCGGTCTCGAGCGAGCCGCCCGGGACCGTCACGCTCTGGGTCGCGAGCGCCATCTGCACCGTGGCGGGCGTGAGGCCCGCGGCGCGCAGCGCGGTCGGGTCGAGCCACACCTGGATGACGCGCTTCTTGCCGCCGATCATCGTCACCTGGCCCACGCCCGAGATGTTCTCGATGCGCCGGCGAATGACCTTGTCGGCGAGCTCCGTCGTGTCGCGGATCGAGGTCGGCGAGTGCACGGCCACGAGCAGCACCGGCATCGCCGAGGGATCGATGCGGCTGACGACCGGCGGGTCGATGCCGCGCGGCAGCTCGTAGAGCACGGCGTCGACCCGGTCGCGGACCTCCTGCGCCACGGCGTCGACGTCGCGGTCGAGCGTGAAGGAGATGATGACCTGCGAGATGCCCTCGGCCGACATGCTGCGCAGCTCGTCGATGCCGCCGATGGTGTTGACCGAGCCCTCGATGCGGTCGCTCACCTCGGTCTCGACGACCTCCGGCGAGGCGCCAGGCAGGAGCGTGCGCACGATGACGAGCGGGAACTCGACGTTCGGGAACTCGTCGACGCCGAGACCCCGGTAACTCACGCCGCCGACCACGACGACGACCAGCATCAGCACCCACGCGAAGATGGGGCGCCGCACGCACACCTGGGCCAGCCACTGCATGGTCCGTTCCTCGCTCCGGCTACTTCACGGCCTGGCCGTTGTGCAGGGACTCGCTCGGGCTCGTCACGACGAGGTCGCCGACCCGCACGCCGCGCACGACGGCCACGTCGTCGCCGCGCTTGCCGCCGATCGTGACCACGCGCTCCTCGAGCCGCTCGTTGACGACGACGAACAGGTGCTCGGAGCCGTCGCGCACGACGAGCGACTTCTGCGGCACCACCGGCGCCACGGCGTCCGGCAGCGCGAGCTCGACCGCGGCGAACATGCCCGGGCGCAGCGTGCGGTCGGCGTTGTCGATCCCCACCTCGAGCAGCACGTCGCGCGTCGCGGGCCGCACCGTGGCGCCCACGACGCGCACCGAGCCCTGGAAGGTGCGGTCCGGGAAGGCCCCGACCTGGAAGGTCACCCCGGCGCCCACCGCCGTCGCGGCGACGTGCGCCTCGGGCACGTAGAGCTCGAGGCGCAGCTTGTCGACGGCGACGAGCGTCGCGACGGGGCTCGCGGGCATCACGTACTCGCCGGGGTCGACGCGCCGTTCGGTGATGATGCCGCCGAAGGGGGCGCGCACGAGCCCGTCGCTCACGTTGCGCGCCACGCTGGCGATGCGCGCCTTGGCGGCCGCGACCTGGAGCTCGGCCGCGTCGCACTGAGCGGTGGCGCGGTCGTAGTCGGCCTGCGACAGGACGCCCGCCTGGAAGAGCTGCACCGAGCGCGCGCACTCGCGCGCCGCGCTGTCGCGCTGCACGGTGGCGCTCTTGGCCGCGACGTTCGCCTCGGCCGCCATCAACGCCGCCGCGCTCACGTCGAGCTCGCAGAGGATGGTGGTCGCCTTCACCTCGCTGCCGCGGTCGAAGCCGACCCTGACGACGCGCCCGGCCGCGCCCGCCGCGACCTCGGCTTCCTGCTCCGCGCGCAGGCTGCCGGTGAGCGACAGGGTGCGCGGCATCGGCGCCTCGCGGACGGCCACCGTCTCGACGCTCACCGGCTCGGCGGTGTCGCGCGCCGCGGCGACGGGCGCGGTCTCGCGTTTGCACGCGCTCACGGCAAGCAAGGCACCCGCAAGGCACACGGGCCAGGCCCACGACGACGCCATCGATCCTCCAGCAAGTGGCAGCGCAACACTCCGTTGCGTCACGACGTTTAACACCGCCCGCCCGAAACGCAACTCATAGTTGCGTTTCGGGTGGATCACCCTTTCCAGCCACCCGCCGAGGTGTCAGCATGCCCGCGTGGCGACGGTCGACAGCAGCGCCGGCAAGCCGCACCGCACCCGCGCCGAGCGGGTGGTGCACGACGTGCTCGAGGCGACGCTCGACGAGCTCGCGCATGCCGGCTTCGGCGCGCTCAGCGTCGAGGACGTGGCCACGCGGGCGGGCGTCAACAAGACGACCGTGTACCGCCGCTGGCCGACCAAGAACGAGCTCGTCCACGCCGCGCTGCTGCGCTTCACCGAGGAAGTGCCGACGCCCGACACGGGCTCGGTCGAGGAGGATCTGGTGGCGTTCGTCACGAGCGGCCTCGCGCTCGTCGGCACACCGCGGGGCCAGGCGCTCGTGCGCATGTTCCACACCGAGAGCCTGACGCCCACGCTGCTCGCCATGGCGCTCGGCACCCAGCAGGCCCAGGAGCGCCAGTACCGGACGATCCTCCGGCGGGCAGTGTCGCGCAAAGAGCTCCCCCAGGGCGCAGACCTTGCGCTTCTTGCCGACGCGATCGAGGGCGCCCTGCGGCTTCGCTGGATCGCGCACCAGGAGCGCGTAGGTACTGGATATGTAAGGCGTCTCGTGACGTTTGCGCTCGCCGGCGCGCGCGCGCTCGGCGCCTCGGGTGCCCGCCTGTCGGCCGCCCCCCGACCCCGCGCACGAATTGCGCGCCCCACGCGGGGGCCGTTCCCGACCCCGGCTCGCCCCCGCCGCGCTCGCTGACGGGCAACCTGGCGGGAGCCCGCAGCTTCTGCAGGAGCGACCGTCGACCACGAGGTCCTCGACGCCGATGGCCTGCCCGTGCGCGGCCTCACGGCCGGCGTGAACCCGACGGCCGCGAAGAAGCCTCCGCCGCCGGAGGAGTGAGACATCGCGTCAGGGCGCCCCGCCGTCGTGGGCGAGCCCGGCCGCGCGCGCGAGCGACGCGACGTCGAGGTCGCGCACGTACTCGACGAGGTTCTGCCACACCGCGTGGAAGCCGAACCCGCCCTCGACCATCTCGGCGATGGCGTCGTCCTTCGAC
>JADLAB010000193.1 GCA_020848455.1 Polyangiaceae bacterium | reverse complement strand
GCGAGGCCCTTCTTCGACTGCACCTGCAGGATCGCAGCCGTGAGCGTGGTCTTGCCATGGTCGATGTGACCGATGGTGCCGACGTTCACGTGGGGCTTCTTGCGGACGAACTTCTCCTTGGCCATGGTGACGAAAGCCTCCTGAGGGCTGGGTGCGTTTGCGAGTCGCTGGTTCGGGGAGGGAGCCCACCATCGGATTTGAACCGACGACCCCGTCCTTACCAAGGACGTGCTCTACCAACTGAGCTAGGTGGGCGTGGTGCCCGGGTCGCGCTGCGGGCGTGCCGGGCGGCTCGCTCCGCGTCGCCTCGACCCGAGGCGCGTGACTGTTACTTCAAGTTGCCGATCGCGTGCGTTCTTTCTGCTGTCGTACCCGGGGATGGGTGATGCGGGAGCGGGAGACGGGTCTCGAACCCGCGACATTCAGCTTGGAAGGCTGAAGCTCTACCAACTGAGCTACTCCCGCCGGGCTCGTCGGAGCGTGCGGCGGGAACCGTGCCGCGCGTCCCGGTGGAGGGTGTTGGATTCGAACCAACGTAGGAAATTTCCGGCGGATTTACAGTCCGCTCCCTTTGGCCGCTCGGGCAACCCTCCGTGTCTTGTCTCTAGCTAGGCGCCGCGCCTGTATCCTCCATGCGTGTCGCGAGGCCGTGGGCCCCGAGCTGGCAAGGGGACTTGAACCCCTAACCCCCTGCTTACAAGGCAGGTGCTCTACCGATTGAGCTACGCCAGCGCTTCGGCGACGGTGCGTCGCCCTCGTGAATTCGCCTTCCATGGCCGCGCGGCCCGCGCCACGCGTCGAGATCCAGCCCCGGAGTGGGCCATGCACAAGACATGCCTATCCCGGAGACGGGCTGCGCGTTGTACCCGCTAGCGGGTACGCTGTCAAGCCGCGTTCCGCGTTCTCTTCGCCGGCGCACGCCGCACGCGGCGCGCCGCGGTCCTCGAGGGGGCGACGGCGGTGGGCGTCGAGGCGGAGGCACAGCGTAGCGCGCACCGCGGAGCATGTCGAGCGCGGGCGCGGCGCCGCGTGCCCGAGGAGGCCGGCGCGCCGAAGGCACCGGGCTCGGGGCCCCGATTGCCCCTTGCCGCTCATCGCGTCTCTTGCCACCATGCGCGCGGCGCGTTTCTTGCCGACCGCGTGGGGGCATACGAAGGTCTTCGCCGGGTCGGCGCGCGCGGGCGAGGCCGCGCGACGCCGGCGGAGCACCCGAGAAAACCCATGCAATGCTCGACCTGTCACACCCCGAACGCGGACGGTGCGCGCTTCTGCGCCAAGTGCGGCGCGCTCATGCCCGTCGAGGCGCACGACGCGCAGGATCCCCTCATCGGGGCCGTGGTCGGGGGCCGCTACCGCATCGTGAAGCTCCTCGGCGAGGGCGGCATGGGGCGCGTGTATCTCGGCGAGCAGCAGATGGGCACGGCCGTCCGCAAGGTCGCCATCAAGACCCTGCTCCAGGAGTTCAGCCAGGACGCGGCGGTCGTGCAGCGCTTCCGGCGCGAGTGCGGCACCGTGGTGCAGCTCGAGCACCCCAACACCATCAAGTTCCACGATTTCGGCCAGACGCCGAGCGGTGATCAGTACATCGCGATGGAGTTCGTCGACGGGCAGTCGCTCGCCGACGTGCTCGAGAAGGAAGGCGCGCTCTCGTACGAGCGGGCCAACCACGTGCTGAAGCAGATCTGCGGGTCGCTGAACGAGGCGCACCAGATGGGCATCGTCCATCGCGACCTCAAGCCCGAGAACGTGATCCTCACGAACAAGGGCGGCGAGAAGGACTTCGTCAAGGTGCTCGACTTCGGCATCGCCAAGCCGTCGACCGCCTCGAACGAGCAGAAGCTCACGCAGGCCGGCATGGTGCTCGGCACGCCGCCGTACATGAGCCCCGAGCAGTTCACGGGCAAGGAGCTCGACCACCGCAGCGACATCTACTCGCTCGGCGTCATGGCCTACGAGATGATCACCGGGCAGCTGCCGTTCAAGGCGGACACCCCCTGGGAGTGGGCGACGCAGCACATGACGGCGCAGCCCTTCCCGTTCGAGAAGACGACCGGTGCGATGGCGGCCCAGATCCCGGCGCCCATGAAGAGCGCCATCCTGCGCGCGCTCTCCAAGGACCCGGCGCAGCGCCACAACAGCACGCGCGAGTTCTACGAAGACCTCGCGCAGGGCATGGCCGACATGGGCGTGCGCGTCTCGATGCTGGGCCCGACGAGCAGCGGCGGCGGCACGGACTACATCCCGTCGGCGGCGCTCGCGGGCATGGCGTCGGGGGTGGCGGCGTCGACGGGGCAGAGCCGAGCGGTCGGCGCGCCGGTGCGCGCGGGCGCCACGCAGGTCGCCGAGCCCTACAGCCTGCCGGGCGGAGGCGGGGCGAGCATGCCGAAGGGCGCCACCCTCATCGGCGACGAGCCGATGGCGATGGGCGGGCCGGGCGCGGGCATGATGGCACCGGGCATGGCGCCCTACCCGACCGGCGCGGGCCAGGCCGTGCCCGCGCCACCGGGCGCCTACGCAGAGCCGAAGCGCGGCGGCGGAGCCGGCAAGTACATCATCATCGGGCTCCTCGGCGCGGCCGCGGCGGGCGCGGGCGTGTTCTTCTACCTGCAGAGCCAGCAGAAGGTCGAGACCGAGCCCGAGCCCGTGAAGCTCGGCGGCACGACCTCGAGCGCCCCGGAGACCTCGAGCGCCGCGACCGGCTCCGACACGTCCTCCACGACCGAGAGCGCCGCGACGACGACCGGCAGCGAGGACGCCGGCGCGGAGTCGACCGACGCCGGCGCCGACGCCGCGGCCGACGCGGGCGCGGAGCCCGACGCAGGCGCAGAGCCCGACGCGGGCGAGCCCGCGGCGGTGGACGCCGGCGGGCCCGAGCCGAAGAAGGACGCGGGCACCACGCCACCGCCGCCGCCGCCGCCACCGGGGCCCGATCCGGACGCCGCGTGCGACGCGGCCATCTCGGCCGCCATGTCGAAGCAGTGCACGGCCGCGCGCAGCGCCCTCAACAAGTGCAAGGGGGCGAAGCTTGCCACGGCCAGCGCCAACGTGAACAAGTTCTGCCGGCGCCGGTGAGCCGTGGCGCCCGCGCTCGGCACGCTCGTCACCCTCTGCGGCTCGCTGTCCCTGCACCCGGTGCCGCTCGGCGCCGCGATGCACAACGCCGGCTACCGCGCGCTCGAGCTCCCGTTCCACTACGTGCCCTTTCGGGTGCGCGACCTGCCCGGCGCGCTCGCGGGGATGCGTGCCCTCGGCATCCGCGGTTTCGGCGTCTCGATGCCCTTCAAGCTCGAGGTGATGCCGCTCTGCGACGCCGTCGAGCCGCTCGCGGCACGCATCGGCGCCGTCAACACGATCGTGAACGACGACGGCCGGCTCGTGGGGCACAACACCGACTGGTCCGGCGCCGTCGCGGCGCTCGCCGAGGCGCTGCCGCTCGCGGGGCGGCGCGTGCTCGTCCTCGGGGCCGGCGGGGCGGCGCGCGCCGTCGCGTTCGGGCTCGCCGACGCGCGGGCCGAGGTCGTGCTCGCGAATCGCTCGGGCGACCGCGCCCGCGCCCTCGGCGCCGAGCTCGGCGGGCTCGAGGTCGTGGACTGGGCCGCGCGCGAGCGCACGCGCTGCGACGCGGTCGTCAACGCGAGCTCGCTCGGCATGACCGACGTCGACCCCGCGAGCCCGCTCGCCACGCTGCCCGCGCCCGTCGTGATGGACATCGTCTACAAGCCGATCGAGACGGAGCTCGTGCGCCTCGCGCGGCGCGCGGGTGCGCGCGTCGTCCACGGCGGGCGCATGCTGCTCCACCAGGCGGCGCGCCAGTTCGAGCTCTACACGCTCCGTCCCGCGCCGCTCGCGGCGATGGAGCGGGCGCTCGACGCGGCGCTCGGCGCGGCGAGCCCGAGCCCGTCGCGCCCGGGACACCGCTCGAAATCCTGGCCCCCGCGAGCGCCGAGGCTAAGCTCCGGCCCGCCATGGCAAGACCCTGCACGGTGATGGCGCTCGCGCTCGCGCTCGGCGCGGGCGCGCTCGGGTGCGAGCAGCAGACGACGGGCGGCGGCTCCACGCGGTCCGTGCCCGCCGCGGCGGCGTCGGGCGCGAGCGCGAGCGACTCGGCGCCGAGCGCCGGCGCGAGCGCCGCGGAGGGTCCGGCCGCGGTGTCGGCGAGCGCGGCGGCCTCCGCGAGCGCGCCCTCCCCCGACGCGAGCGCGGTGGCCTCCGCGAGCGCTGCCGCGACGGACGCGCCGACCCCGCCCGAGGGCATGGTGTACGTGCCCGAGGGCATCTTCGTCATGGGCTCGACGTACGGGCGCGGCGACCCGGAGGAGTGGCCGGCGCACGAGGGCGTCGTGCCGGCGTTCTTCATGGACCGGACCGAGGTCACCATGAAGGCCTACAAGGCGTGCGTCGACGCCGGCGCCTGCAAGGCGCCGCGCACCTCGCAGCGCTTCTGCAACGCGGCCGGGCCCGATCCGTTCGCCGCCGACAAGGGGCCGCGCGACGAGCACCCGGTCAACTGCGTGAGCCTCTACGACGCCATCGACTACTGCAAGTTCGCCGGCAAGCGCGTGCCGACCGAGCGCGAGTGGGAGTACGCGGCGCGCGGCGGCGCGGAGCGGCGCACGTTCTCGTGGGGCGAGGAGCTGCCGACCGAGAAGACGAGCTGCTACCACCACCCGGGCGGCTCGTGCCCGGTCGCGTCGTTCAAGCCCGGGGCGTTCGGGCTCTACGACATGAGCGGCAACGTCTGGGAGTGGGTGCAGTCGACCTTCGTGCCCTACCCGTCGCGCATCGACGCCGACGTGCCGGACCCGAAGAACGTGAAGCAGCAGTTCGTGTACCGCGGCGGGAGCTGGAGCCGGCGTTTCGCCAAGTGGCTGCGCAACGCCATCCGGAACCGCGTCGAGCCCGCCGACCTCCACGCCTCGCTCGGCATCCGTTGCGTCAAGACGGTCGAGCCGCGTCGCTGCCCGCCCGAGACGGCCCCGAAGGGCGAGGGCTGCGAGCGCGTGAGCGGCACCCCGCTGTGCGAGCCGGGCTACGCGTGGAAGGAGGGCAAGTGCGTGGCATCCAAGGACGCCCCGTGGCTCGGCGGCAAGCAGGTGCAGACCGGCGAGCTCGCCGCCATGGGCGAGGTGCCCGAGCAGGGCGACGACGCGGGCGAGGTCGAGGGCACGAAGACGACGCGCAGCCGGACGGCGAAGTACGACGAGGACTGCCAGAAGAACTGGCCGGCGTTCCCGAGCTCCTACCTGTTCACGGGCGGCGGCAACTACTGGGACCGGAAGAAGGTCATCCTCGGCATGGGCTGCACGCCGCGCGACATGGGCGGCACCTGGACGAGCGCCTGCTGCAAGCAGTGACCGGCCGCGCCGCCGCCCGCGGCGAGCACGATCCAGCGGCCGGGGGCGGGCCCGCGGTGTTGCGAGGCCGGAATGGATGCCCCATGTTTCTTGTTGTGCCGTCCGATCCCACCACGACGGAGAACAGCCCACCCATGTTCGCCACCTCGACCACCCACGCCCCGCAGCCGCAGCGCCACCGCCGCGCGCGCGGCCTCTCGATCCTCGCAGCACCGGCGCTCGCGCTCGCCCTCGGCGCCTGCGGCAGCGCGCAGCAGAGCCTGCCCGCGAACGACGGGCGCCCCGCGGCCGAGCCGAGCAGCGCGCCCGCGGCGAGCGCACCTGCGCCGACCGCCGCGCTGCCCCTCGCGAAGCCGGTGGAGGTCGCCACCCCCGCGAACGTGGCCGACCTCGTCGAGGCCGTGGCGCCGAGCGTGGTGAACATCATGACCACGACGAAGCTCACCGGCCTCGACGGCGCCTCGCCCTTCGACTTCTTCTTCCAGCACCCACCCATGGGGCCCGAGGGCGCGCCGATCCGCCCGGAGCGGCAGGGCGCCGGCACCGGCTTCATCGTGGACGCGACGGGCTACGTGGTCACCAACGCCCACGTCGTCGAGGACGCCGATCAGGTGAAGGTGCGGCTCGCGGACGACCGCGTGCTCGACGCCGACGTCGTCGGTCGCGACCGCAAGGTGGACCTCGCGCTGCTCAAGCTGCGCGCGGCCGAGAATCTCCCGGCGGTGGCACTCGGCACGGCCGAGAAGCTGCGCGTGGGCGAGTCGGTGCTCGCCGTCGGCAACCCCTTCGGCCTCGGTCAGACGGTGACGCTCGGCATCGTGAGCGCCAAGGCGCGCACCATCGGCGCCGGACCGTACGACGACTTCATCCAGACCGATGCCTCGATCAACCCGGGCAACAGCGGCGGGCCGCTCTTCAACCTGCGGGGCGAGGTGGTCGGCATCAACACCGCGATCCGCGCCGGCGCCAATGGCATCGGCTTCGCCATCCCGGTCGAGACGCTGAAGGACGTCATGACCCAGCTGAAGACCCGCGGTTACGTCGAGCGCGGCAAGCTCGGCCTCGCCTTCCAGCCCTTGACCGACGACCTCGCCCACGCGCTCGGTCTCGACCGACCCCACGGCGCCGTGGTGAACGAGGTGCTCGCCGGCTCCGCGGCCGCCAAGGCCGGCATCCGCGAAGGCGACGTCATCGTGTCCGTCGAGGGCGAGGCCATCAAGCGCGCCGAGGATCTGCCGCGCAACGTCGCCCGCCACGCACCGGGGAGCCAGATCCGGCTCGAGCTGCTGCGCCAGGGCAAGCAGCTGGCGGTCACGGCAACCCTCGACCGCCTCGACGAGCCAGCGGAGCCGGGCGATCGCGGCCCGGCGCCGCCTGCCCCGGCGAGCACCGACACCCTGCTCGGGCTCGAGCTCGCCGACAGCAACGGCGGCGTGCGCGTGGTGAGGGTGACCGGCGACGCGCGCGAGATCCAGCCCGGCGACGTCATCGTCGAGGTCGCGGGCACGGCCGTGAGGACGACCGCCGAGCTGCGCGCCGCGACGGCCAAGCTCGCCAAGGGCGGCACCGCGCTCTTCAAGGTCAAGCGCGGCGCGCGCACCCTGTACGTCGGCGTGCCGGTGCGCGGCTGAGCTCGCGCCGCGGTCCACCCGCGACGACCGCGCGCTATGCTGAGGCACGCCCGGTGCCCGGCCCCTCCCGTAACCGCCCCGATCTGCGCCTGCGCCTCGTCGAGAACAAGGCGGAGACGCTGTCCATCGCGATCCGGCGGCGCGGCGAGGTGTTCCTCAAGATGAGCCGCGCCTCGAACAACCGCTGTCGCTTCTGCAACGACGCGGCCTTCCAGGACGGCACCTTCTGGCCCTTCGAGGCGATGGCCGCGATGATCGACGAGGGGCTGGCGCGCGGCGTGCGGCGCGTCTTCCTGTCGGGCGGCGAGCCCACCATCCACCCCGACTTCCTCAAGGTCGTCGCCTACGCACGGCGGCGTGGCGCCGAGCACGTCACCTGCATCACGAACGGTCGGCTGTTCGCGTACCCGGAGCTCTGCGACAAGGCCGTGCGGCTCGGGCTCACCGAGGCCTTCGTCGCCGTGCTCGGGAGCGACGCCGCGACGCACGACGATCTCTCGCAGGTCGCGGGCTCCTTCGCGCAGACGACCGAGGGCGTCCGGAACCTCGTCGCGCGCGGGGTCCGGGTGCACCTCTCCACGGTCGTCAACCGCAAGAACCTGCACCAGCTCGCCGACATCCTCGGGCTCGTGCCCGGCGTCACGGGGCTCACCGCGGTGCGCATCGCGCCCGCCGGCCGCGCGCTGTGGGAGGCGCTCGACGAGCTCGGCTTCGAGACCGAGGAGGCGCGGCCGCACGTCGAGCGGGCCTTCCGCCGCGCCGCCGAGCTCGGCCTCGACTTCGTCCCGAAGCTCTTTCCGGCGAGCTTCTACGAGGGCCGCGAGGCGAGCTACACGCACCACGAGGAGTACCTGCCCGAGATCAAGGACACCGAGCTGCGCACGGGCCTCTTCGGCACGTACGCCCGCGGCGCGGGCGAGGTCGCGTGCCGCGGCGAGACCTGCCGGGTGTGCTTCCGTCGGCCCTACTGCGACGCCCTCTACGCGTTCCGCGAGGCGCTGCTCGCCCACGGGCACGCCGTCGTGCGCTGCGACCTCGACGACCCGCGCCAGTGCGCGCTCTTGCCCGCGCTGCACCGGGAACGGCGCCTGTGGCTCCGGGTGCGGCGCGCCGACACGGTCGAGGCGCGGCTCGCGGAGCTCGGTCTCGCCGTCGAGCCGTGGATCGTCGAGGCCGACGAGCTCGGCGCCGGCGACGCGCCCGCCTGCGAGCACCTGCTCCTCTGCGCCGACGCCACGGTCGGCCGGGCGGAGCGCCTCGGGCGCGCGCGGCGCGTGGGGCTCGTGCCCGTGGCCGGAGCGGAGCCGGACGCCGCCCTCGCCGCCGTCGCGAGCTTCGTCTCGGTCGCGACCCACGAGCGCTACCGCGACGAGCTCGCGCGCGGCCTCGCTGCGCCACGCGGCGCCACGGACCGGGGCCTGCCGGTCTTCGGTCTACCACCCTGCCTGGCGCCGCAGAGCGTCGCGCCCGCCGAGGCCGACGACGTGCTCGATCTCGTCGCCGTCGCGACCCCGACGACGCTCGACGTCGTGGGCTTCACGCACTTCTTCCTCGCGCACCTCGACCGCGACAGGAGCGCGCGCTGCGCCAGCTGCTCCGAGGCCGACGGCTGCCCCGGCCTGCACGTGAACCACGCGCGGCGCTGGGGCTTCGGAGTGCTCGCACCCCTCGGCGAGCCGGCCGAGCGGTAGCTCACACCCGGAACAGGCGCGCCACGGCCTCCGACGAGAGCGCCGGCTCGCGCCGCGCGAGCGCGCGCGCGAACGCACCCATCAGCCGCACGACGCGCGCGGGCGACATCGTGGCCGGCGGCGAGTAGTACGACACGCCGAGGTAGCGGGTGCTGCGATAGAAGCTGCCTCCGGTGTCGTGCGGCTCGACGAACACCGCGAGCTCGTCCGCCCCCGAGCGCAGCCGCAGATCCATGCGCGCCGTGTCGGGGTGCCGGCTCACGTCGGTGACCTCGAACAGAGCGGTGCGCGCCCGGGGGTTGCCGGCGAGGTAGGCCTCCACGAAGGCGCGCGTCGGGTCGGGCGGCTCCGCCGGCGGCGGCGGGGACGGCACCGGCAGGCGCCGGACGGCACCGTCCACGTCGGCGGCGAGCTCGTCGCTCACCGGCTGGCCGTGCTCGCGGCGCCAGGCGATCACGCGCCGGAGCAAGCTCGCGGCGTCGTCGTCGATCGGTCGACAGGCGCTGTCGTGGCCGAGCTCGAGGTTCTTCGGGTCGAGACCGCAGCAGAGCAGCTTCACGCCGCAGCCGTCGCACGCCGGCCCGAAGGCCCGCGCCCGCGACGCCAGAGCGTGCGACGCGGCGTAGGGCTCGGCGTCGAGGTGGGTGTAGGTGTCGCCGACGACGAGGGAGGTGAGGTTGCCGCTCAGGTGGTGGTGCGGGTGGAGCACGCACAGGGGAAAGTCGATGAACGACACCCGCGGGTGCAGGGCCGGCGGGATCCCTTCGACGACGCGGCTCCGCCTCACGGCGTCCCAGCTCGGCACGACGCTGCTGGCGACCGCGGCCTCCGTGGGCATGGTCGCCTTGATCTGGTAGCGCGGGGCGAGGCGCGGGAAGTCGCGCTCGATCTCGAGCACGAGGGCGTGGAAGTCGTCGACGTTGATCGTGCACATCACCGCGTTGATGGTCACGCTGAGCAGTCGCTCCGCGACGATCTCTTCGAGCACGGCGAGGCACTCGCGCTGCTTCTTGTAGGTGAACGCGCGACCCGAGACGAGCAGCGAGCGCTCGGGCACGAGGGTGTGGACCGACAGCTCGATGTAGCGCAGGCCGAGTGCCACGAGCTCCCGGACGCGCTCGACCCGGGTGAGGGCGGTGCCGTTCGTGGCGATGCCGATCTGCTCGAAGCCGAGCTCGGCCAGGAGCCCGATGACGTCGCTGGCGTCCGCGCGCAGCACCGTCTCGGACCCCATGAACATGACGTTGCGCACCTCCTTCGGGTCCACGTCGGCGAGCCGCGCGCGCAGGTCGTCGAGCGAGAGCATGGTCTCGGCCCGGCGCCCGTCCTCGAGGCAGAAGGCGCAGCGCAGGTTGCAGCGGTTCGACGCGTAGATGATGAGCGAGCGCGTCGGCGACGGAGCGGCCTCGGGGTTCATGCGACGGTGCGCGGCCGCGCGAGCCGCCCCTCGAAGTTATCCGGCCGGTGGCTCGTGCGGTAGCGATTTGTTACGCTACGGAATATGCGGACCGAGGGCTGGCGCAACCGGAGGGGTCGGCTCGGCACCGGGCCTCGCCCCGGCGTCGCGCGAGCGTGAGCGTGCGCACCCTCGAGCGCTTCCCGGCGAGCCCGTTGCCGGTCCTCGCGGAGCGGAGCGCCGAGGAGGACGAGGATCTGCTCTTCCTGTTCCTCGTCGAGGATCAGGTGTTCCTGAAGCTCACGCGCACCTGCAACAACAACTGCTCGTTCTGCTGCGACACGGTGTTCTGGAACGGCACGAGCATGGACCCGGAGCGCGTGCGGGCGAAGATGCGCGAGGGGCGGGAGCGCGGCCTCACGCGCGTGTTCTTCTCGGGCGGGGAGCCCACCATCCACCCGGACTTCCTGCGCTTCGTGAAGTACGCACGCGAGCTCGGCTACGAGCACGTCGTCGCCATCACGAACGGCCGCATGTTTTTCTACGAGGAGTTCGCGCACAAGAGCGTGCGCGCCGGCCTCACCGAGATCGTCTTCTCGCTGAACTCGCACGTCGCGCGGACGCACGACGCGCTCGTCGGGGTGAAGGGCGCCTTCGACCAGGTGGTGCAGGGCATCGAGCACGTACGCCGCCTCGGCTGCCCCTTCACGATGAACGTCGTCGTGACGCTCAAGAACTACACGGAGCTGCCCGACATGGTGCGCGCCTTCCACGCCCTCGGGGCCCGCGGCACGACGTTCCTGCAGCTCGTGCCGAACGACCGGGACTGGGAGCGCTCGCGCCACACGATCTACTACCCGACCGAGCTCGGTCGCCCCTACGTGCGCGCGGCGCTCGAGACGGCGCGCGAGCTCGGCCTCCGCGTCGAGCTCAAGAAGTTCCCCGAGACCTTCCTCGAGGGCTTCGAGGAGCACATCCACGACCCGCTCGCCTGGGCGCTCGAGCTCGGCGAGATCGACTGGCGCCGGCCGGCGCGGCACGCGAGCTACAAGGCGGGCGGTGCGGTGCAGTGCTGGGGCGAGCGCTGCGGCTACTGCGCGTACCGCCCGTTCTGCACCCACCTCATGGAGCACCAGGCGCGGCGGCGCGAGGCGCGCTTCGACGCCTTCGAGCTGCCGGCGGGCGAGCTGCCCGAGGGGGTCGCCGAGGCGCTCGCCCGCCAGCCGACCGCGCCGGTGCGAGTGCGGGCCCCGGATGCGACCCGAGCCCGCGCACGCCTCGCGGAGCTCGCGCCACGGGAGCGCTCGGTGGAGCTCGAGCGCCTCGACCACCTCGAGGAGCTGCCCGCGGACGTCGCCGTCGTCGTGCGGAGCGCCGCCGAGCTCGAGGCGGCGAGCGGTCTGCCGAATGCGCTCGAGGTCGAGCTCAACCAGGACAGCGTGGCCTGGCTCCGCGCCCACCCGGACTGGGTGCGGGCGCGCGGCGCCGGGCTCACGGTGTTCGCGGCGACCTTCCTGCGCCTCGAGACGGCGCGGCGCGAGCAGGTCGACCTCGCCGCGGTCTTCCGGGAGCTGCCGCTCGGCGCCGCGCGCGTGCGCGGCGTGCCTCCGTGCCTCTCGGGGCGCGACGAGGTCGCGCCCGGCGTGCGCCACGCGACGGTCGAGCTCTTGCGCCCCGTGGAGGACGTGGTCGCCCATGCACAGGAGTTCTACTGGCGGCGCTTCCAGACCAAGAGCGAGCGCTGCCGCGAGTGCCGCCACGACGCCGCCTGCGAGGGCGTGCACGTGAACTACGTGCGCCAGTTCGGCTACCG
>JADLAB010000192.1 GCA_020848455.1 Polyangiaceae bacterium | reverse complement strand
TGAGGGCGTCCGAACCGACGGCGACGCCGCCGGACAGGCCACGCGCAGGTGGCGGAATTGGCAGACGCGCTGGATTCAGGTTCCAGTGGGGTAACTCCTGTGCGGGTTCAAGTCCCGCCCTGCGCACGAAACGCCAGCGAAAACGGGCACTTCGAAACGATCGGAAACGGTCGAACGTTTCGCCGATCGATTCAGGCGCGTGCGGTACGCCTTCCCCGCGCTCGGGCCGCCGGCCCCGCGGGGCGCCTCGAGCAAGCTCGCGGGCAGCTCGGGGAAGGGCGCTCCGAAGCCAGCGCGCAGCTCCTCGGCCGTGCGGATGTAGCCCTGCGTCGTGTCGTACTTCTCGTGGCCGGCACGCTGCTGGATCTTCGTCGCATCGTCGCCGCGGATCGCGAGCCACGTCACGCCCGTGGCGCGCAGGTCGTGGAAGGTGAGAGCCTTCCGCGTCGCGGTCGTCGTGTGGAGCTCGGGCCGGTCCACGCCTGCCGCGAGCAGGAACCGGCGCAGCACGTCGGCGAGGTTCTTCGGCAGGCACAGCACGGGCCCCGTGCCGCCGCTCTCGTCCCGCATGGTGCGCAAGAGGGGCATGAGCACGGGCTCGAGCGCGAAGCGCCTGGCGTGCGCGCCCTTCGTCGCCTTCTCGCCACCGTCGCGCCGGTCGGTCGCGCGGTGCTCGTGCGCGGCGCCGTGCTACAGGTCGAGATCGTCCCAGCGCAGCGCGCGGAGCTCGCCCTCGCGCATGTACGTGCAGACGGCGATCGCGACGAGCCGGCGCCAGTGCACCGGGATGGCCTCGCACGCGACGAAGCGCGAAAACTCGCTCGGGTAGAGGAACTGCTTTTCGCGGCGCGCGCCACGGTCCGGGCCCTCGACGTCGCGGCTCGGATCGTCCTCGCGGCACCGCAGGGTGTCGAGCTTCGAGCGGCAGGCGTCGCGGCACATGCGGGTAGCGGTGCCCCACACGTTCGCGGCCGTCTTCCACGAGAGCTCGCCGGCGCGCACGCGCTTGTCGAGCGCGACGCAGAGCGCCCGGAGGTCGACTGCAGCCCAGTGGCGAACGTGCTTCGAGCCCACCACGGGCGCGATGTGCACGCGCCAGTGTTGGTCGTTCTCGCGCACGCTCGTCAGCCCCCGGGCGCGCCGAGCGGCGAGCCACGCGGCCACCCACGTGGCCATGGTGTCGCTCGGCGCCGGCGGCGACGCGGCGGGGCCCGTCGTGCGAACGAGCCCCTGTTCGCGCGCCCGCTCGGAGTAGTAGGCCGCCTTCTCGCGCGCGCGGGCCGCGCTCGTGCCGAGCGGGAAGGGCTCGAGCCGCATGCGGCTCCCGTCGGCGAGGGTGATGATGGCCTGGTAGCGGCCATCCGTGAGCCGCTGGACAGTGCCTCGGAGCGGGCGCGGCATGGCTACTTCTCCTCCGTGTCGATGTGCTCGCCGTCCGGCGCGACGCCGCGCGCGGCGAGCCATGCTTCGGCCTCGGTGAAGGTCTCGAAGCGCGCCACCTCGAGCGGCGCGAGCGCGAGCCGGCGGCCGTCGGGCTCGAGGAAGACGCCGAGCGTCGTGTTGACCGCGGGGGTCACGAGGCCGCTCCTTCCTGCGCCACAGGGTTGGCGGCGCGGTACCTTCTCAGGGCGCGAAGCGTGCCCCGCCTCCACGCCAGGCGATCCTTCGCCTCCGCGACGTCGCCGGGGCTCGCCGTGGCCAAGCGCTCGCTCGTGTAGGAGGCAACGGCGCCTTCGTGCGCAGCCGCGAACAGCTTGCGCGCGAGGTCGTGGCTCGGGTTGCGCTCCCACTCGGAGACGATGTTCCTCGCCGCGCCGAAGCAGCGGCGCGCGGTCAGGGCGCAGCGCACCGCGGCCCTCTCCCGCTGGTCGCGGTTGCCCGCCATGGGGCGCGCGGGCACATGGATCATGCCGAGCGCGTGGAGCGCGGCTGCCTCGTGCTCGCCGAGGCGCGCGTAGGCGATCGCCGTGTACAGCCCGAAGAGCATGGCGCGCGCTCGGTCGCTCGGGTCGGCCGGGGCGTCAGGCTCCTCACGCGCCGCCTCGACAACGCGGGCCAGGGCGTCTCCGAGCCTGGTGGACCACTCGACGGCCTGGGTCGGTTTCGTCGTGCTCTTGGTCGTGCTCGGCCGGGTCGTGGTACGCTTCGTCTTGCTCATGAGGCTCACTCCTCGTGGGTCGTGGCCGGCGGCTGTTAGCGCAGCGCGCCGGCCGTTTTCGTTTCAGGACTTCTTGCGCTTCGGATTCTCGGCGAACTCGGCCTCCAGCGCATCGAGGCCTCGGGTAACGGCGACGCGCACCACGTCGGAGCGCGTAACGCGCACGCCACCCGAGCGCTTGGACATGTTCTCGGCGAGGCGGTCGAGTCGCTCGATCGTCTCGACGTCGAACCGAATCGCAAGGGGCTTCTCGGTCATTGCTGCTACAATGTATCCGCGCGCGATACGCACGTCAACCCCAAATCGTCACGCCCGCTAGCGCGAGCGCCACCCTCTCGCGCCGGCCGCTGTCGCGGTCCTCGATGCCCACGCGCAGCGGGAAGTGGGGGCGCCCGCTCGCGCGATCGATGATGCCAGGTCGGAGAGGCTTGCCGCCGATGGGCCGAGCGGCCGCCGTGTAAGCCGTCGCGCGCTACTTGCTCGGTGGCGCCGGCATGGGAGCAGCGGCCACTGACGGCGTGAGGCTCAATGCCCCTTGCAGGGCGGAGTTCGCAGTCGAGGCGCGCTCCTTGTGAAGTTCCAGATCATCCTCGGTGAGGAGGTATGCCGATGGATCCCCCTTCGTGTTCTTGCGCAACACCGCGATGTCGATTGGCTCTCCCACAAACCCAGGCGAGGCCACAATCGCGTTCTGCATCACCCACCAAGCCGCGAGAATCGCGTTCTCCAGAGTCGGCTGCCCATCGTTCCAGGCCGTTCTGCGGATCAGTGCCAAGTACGCATCCGCCAACAGCTGGCCAGACCCCATCGACACGTACCAACAGCCGGGTGTCTTCGCTTCAGGTTGAAAGTCCTTGACCGCGAATTCGACAAGATGTGGTTCCCCGGATGAATAGAAGGCCAGCAGAGCACCAAGCCCACCGCGAGATGCCGCGCTCTCCTGGAAGTCCTGAAGGCACCAGCGGGCGACCTGCGTACCGACTTGGATATGCGTCCAGCTTGTTGTGAACTCTTTGCCCTTCCACGCTCTTTCGATGCGATCGGCCGCTCGTTGGGCGAGTCCGACCTCCCCGGTTCCCGCGAGGATGTAGCGCTTCTCCCCGAGGACGTGGATCTTGCGATGGCTGTCCGTGATGGTCGGCGTCTTGCCATCCGCCTGGGCCATCGTGAGGGCCGAGTCCGCCGCGATGACCACGCCGTCCTTGGCGAGGATTCCGACTAGAAGCGTCATCCCACAAACTTGCTGTTCGCGCGCATGTCGGGGAACGCCTGGTAGATCGCCGAGACGAGCTGCGGGAAGGTCAAGCTGCGCACCCAGTGTCCGAGCTGTTCGACGTAGCTCCGCGTGTCGGCGGGCAGACTGGCGAGAGCCGCCTTGCCGCGGCGTGCTCCCTCATCCGTCGCCAGGAAGCAGCGCACACCGCCGAGACGGATCGACACGAGCCCTTCCCGAGCGAGCGACTCCATCTCGCGGTACACGCCCGCGTCGAACGGGCCGTAGTCGTAGGGTGCGAAGTTCCAGTGCGGCCCGTCCAGATTGGAGGCGCACTGGTCAAGCAGGAAGAACAGCTTCTGTGCCTGCACCGGTGTCAACGGCGCGCAGTTGTCCGTTGCCAGCCCTGCCAGCACGAGATCTGCACGATCCATGGTCGACTTCCCTCCGGTTACCGTCGCCAAATTGTGGCGCCTGGCGCGCAGGCTAGCCAGCCAGCCCCGCAAGGCCAAGAAGAAACGAGCGCTCATGTTCACTGCCCGGCCGCGCTCGCTCGCGCGCGCGTCTCGGCGAGCCACACCTGCGCCCGCAGCCGCGTCGCGCTCTTGCGCGGCGCCGGCGTCAGCAAGGCGAGCGCGCGCTTCTTCGGCTTCATGCGCTCGCGCTCGCGCTCACGCTCCAGGAGCTCCTCGCGGCGCGCCTCCGCCTCGAGCCGAGCTCGATGGCGTGCGGCGAGCGCGGAGTCCCGCTGTCGTCGGAGGCCCTCGGCGACGATTTCGTGAGCCGCGCGAAGGAGCGTCACGCACCGCGTGACCGTCTTGTCGGGGTCGAGCTCGAGCGCGGCCGCGGCGCGCTCTGCTGCCGCCACGACGCCGGCGGCGCGCCCCCAGCGCGAGAGGGCCTCGGGTGCGTGCTGCCGCGTCGCGTAGGCCGTCTCGATGACGGAGCGCAGCTCCGGCCCGAGCTCCCGCAGCACCGCGCGGATCTCGCTCACGCGCCGAGCGGCGTAGAGCTCGCGGGCGCTCGGGTGGAAGTCGGCCACGCGCACCATGGCACCGACGCTGCCGCGGCAGCCGTTGCGCGCGGCGCACGCGGCCTCGAGATCGAACGCCGCGGGGCCGAGGAGCTCCCCGGCCTCGCAGAAGTACCAGCGCAGCTCCGGGTGATCCGTGACGCCCGAGACGCCGTCCGTGCGGCCGGCGCGGCTCACGGCCGCGTCACCTGGCGCTTGAGCTCGGCCCGGGCGCCATAGACGAGCGCGTCGGCGAGCTCCTCTGCGCGCTCACGCTCGAAGTCCCTCGCATCGCGCTCGACGTCGAGGCGCCCGTAGCAGCGTTGCCCCTCGGCGAGCCGTCGCGCCACGAAGACGAGCACGCGAACCTCGTCGGGCCCGAGCTCGCCGGCGAGCTGCGAGAGCTCGGCGCGGGGGTCGCGGCGCGCGGTCGGCGAAGCGAAGCGTGGGCGCCCCGCGCGGCGGTTGGCCCAGTTGTCGGATCCGCTCATCCTGAACCTCCAGAAACGCGCTCGGGGGACCGGGAAAGGAACAAACCGGCGCGCGCCGCGACTTGGCGCGCCACGTGGCGTGCACCACGTGCCCCCGATCGGTCGGCAGCGGCGACGGTGGGGCTCATCATCCCCACCGTCGCCGTACGGGCCCTTCGCCCGCGCCCTCGGACACCACTCCGGTCTGCCTGCGAGTCTTTCAGCGAGCCGCCTTGTGGGCCGCGTCGAGCTTGGGGTTACGCGCGGCACGCTCCAGCCGCTGGAACGTGCCAGCGACGAGCCGAACCGCGGCCCCGAGGTGCTATTCCGCCCGGGTCACGCGCCGCTACGGGCCGGCGCGAGCTGCGCAGCGTGCCCGATCTTCGTGTGCTGCTGCTGCGCGCGCCCTCCGACCTGGATGCGCTGCCCGCCGGGGACGGGCACGTAGACCTTCTTGTAGCCGACGCTCGGCGGATCGGCGGCCGCGTTCTCCGCCACAGCCGGGGGCGCCTCGAGCGCGCGCTCGGCCGCGAGGGCCTCGAGCGACACGCCGACGCGCCTCGCGAGCGCGACGTCCTCGGCCGTGAGCGTGACGAGCCCCTTGGCGGTGCGGATCTGCACCGCGCCGGCGGCGCCGCCGAGGGCCTCGCGCGCGCGCTCGGCTTCGACCTTCTCGTGCGGCACGCCGAGGGCGTCCGCGACCTTCGTCTCTTCCTTGGTGAGCATGTTTCTCCTCCTCCTTCAGTTGGCGCCGTCGCGCGCCGCGAGCCTGGCACGCGCCGTCTGCCGCTCGGCCTCCCGGGCCGCCTGCTCGGCCGCGCGCTCGGCCTCGTAGGTGTCGCGGGCGTCCTTCGTCTTGTGCGCGAGCTCCGCGATCACCGCGCGGTGCCGCGCCGTGTGCGAGCCATCGAGCAAGGCGGCGATCTGCTCGGCCATCGAGTAGCGGGCCTGCTCTCTGTCGTTTGCCGGCGTGAACGTCGACTCCCCGAGGATCCCGGCGACGAAGACGAGCAACGAGCGCTCGTCACGCGGCGTGCCGAGGAACCCGAAGAACGGCTCGAGCCCGGCCGCCGCGAGCGCCACGGCGATCTCGGCCGAGACGCGCGCGCCGTCGCGCCGCGGGCTGTCCTCCGGCGTGCCCAACCCGAGCTCGGCGCGGAGCGCCGCGGCCTCGGTGGCGATGCGCTGGAACTCGCCGACGAGCGCGGCCGCGTCGGTGCGCGTGGCGAGCAGCTCGCGCTGCACGGTGACGACCCGATCGGCGAGGAGCTTGACCGCGCCACGGAAGCGCTTGAGCGCGCCGGCCGACTCGAGGGCCGCGAGCCGGGCGCGCTTCTCGGCGGTCGCGGCCTCGCGCTCGGCCTCGAGCGCCTTCTCGTGCGCCACGGCCGCGGCGCGCGCTACGAGCTCGGCGCGCTCCTTCTGCTCGCGCGCCGCAAGCACGGCGCGCCAGGCGTTGTCGGTCGGGCTCGTGCCGTACGCTCGTTCGGCGTCGGCGATCGCGGCGTCCGCTTGGTCGACCGCAGCACGGGCCGCGGCGAGGGTGATGGATTCGGTGTTCATGGCTTGGTGGGGCCTCCTGTCATGTGAGATAGATTCGCGGGAGCTCCACGTTGCAGAGCTCGAAGTTGTAGGTGGTGGCGTTGAGCGCGCCCCAGATAGCCCCGACCCACGCGCTCGCGACGTCGCCGTGCGCGCCCTTGCGGCGCGGCGAGCTGATAGCAACGCCGCCTCCGGGTATCGGTTTGGAGAGCACCTCGCGGAGCTGCGCCGTGAGCGTCGCGTGTGCGCGAAGGAGCTCGCATTCGCCGCCGTTCAGGGCGTCCCGAGCCGCAATGTGCATGGCCGCCTTGCCGCCCGCTCCTCCGGGCAGGGACCGAACCGTCAGGCCCTTCGCCTCGGCGTGCTCGCGCACCGACTCGATGTAGTGGACGTCCGTCCACAGCTCCGAGCAGCCATGCGCACGCGCCAGGTCGGCGAGCTCGCCGATGACCTCCCTCGGCTTGAGCGGCGCGCCCTTCTCGGGGCGGCGCTCCGCGATCTCCGCCGTGCGCAGGGCCTTACCCTCGAGGCGCACCACGACGAGGGCGCACGCGTCGCTCGTGAAGCCCGGATCGAGCACCGCGACGGCTGAGAGCTCGGGCCGCGGCGCGCTCTGCGGCTCGTCGCGAAGTGCCGCGGCGATCGCGTGCGGGTCGAACCACCTCGACGTGCCGCGCTGGATGAAGCGCGCGCCGAACTCGCGCTCTCCGTTCAGAGGATCACGGGCCTGCTCGCGCGTGACGGCCTTCACGTTCCGCTCGCTCGGGTTCAAGAGCAGCGTCGGGCCCCAAGCGGCGATCGCGTCCGTCGGCGCGCCCGGAGCGATGTCGCCGTCGACGGCGCACGCGGGGTTCGGATGGTTGCGAACGAAGTGCTCGTAGAGCACGCCCGCCTCGAGCCACGGCGTCGAGACCATGACGAGCTGCCCGCCCGGGAGCACGCGCGGCGCGGCGGCCGTGAAGATGCTCTCGTCCGTGACCGTGTAGCCGTCGTCCGAGTAGAAGAACGCGCTCTCGTCCAGCGCAACGAAGAAGTACGAGCGCGAGCGCACCGCCGAGCCGCCGCGCGTCGCCGGAAGCACATTGATCTCGACCGTGTGGCCGTCGGGGCGCGCGAGCGCGAGCTCGTCCGTGCCGTCCTTCACGATGAGGCTCGCCACGTGGGGCGTGCTGCGAGCGGCGCCGGCGGCGAACCGCAGCGCCTGGCGCGCGAGACGCAGATCGGGCGCGACGATCGTGCCGAAGCCGATCTCACCGGGCGCGAGCGTCGAGAGGTCGCACGTGAGCGCGAGGTGAAGCGCGCGTAGCGCGACGAAGATGTAACTCTTGCCGGCGCGGCCGCCGACGACGGCCGCCAGGATGTCGCGCGCCGAGCTCGGGAAGCGCTCGACGGGGCCGAAGATGGTGCGCGCGAGCTCGCGCTCACCAGGTTCGAGGTCGCACGGATCGGCGCCATCGTACGCCACGCGCGCGAGCGCGCGCTGCGCGGCCGTGAGCCGCACTCCAAGCACGCGCTCGCAGAAGGCGACGAAGTGGATCGGCCGCACGCTCACGGGCTGCTTCACGGTCACGCCCATGCGATGTCGGCGCCCGCGGAGCGGTCGCACCACAGCGCCACCTTCCACGCCGTGCCGTCGTATTCGAGCTCGCAACTGGCGATGCCGTGTAGGAACTTGATGAGCACCACGGCGGCCTCGTCCACGATGGAGAGGTAGTTGGCGCTGCTGTTGTAGCGGTGCACCCGGATGCGATCTCCCTTGGTCGGCACGTTGCCATCGCCGGTGTGGCGCACCGTCAGCGTGCGCCCCGGCGCCGTGAGATTCGTGCTCGCGCCGTACAGGTAGACGTCGGCCACGCCGACCGACAGGTCCGCGTCCGCATCGGCGAGGTCGGTCACGCGCCACGACTCGAGCGCCACCACGCGGTTCTTGAGGTTCGTGGTGCGGTTCACGAGCGCCTGCAGCGCGAGGTTGTCGGTGGCTGCGTCGACGGGATCGCCGTTGGCGATGCCCATCACAGGGTCGGTGAACACGTCGTTGTTCGTGAGGGGAATGGGCATGAGAGGTTCCTTCCGTCAGTTGGGGCCGTGCGCGCTCTCGGCCCGAGCCATTCGGGCCCAGTGCGCCGCGAGGGTGACGATCGCGGTGGCGCCGTCGAGGTCGAAGGCGAGCTCCCGCACGGTCGGTGTGCCTCCGAGGTGCGCGCCGAGCACGATGTCGCCGGCGAGGTGCGCGCTGAGCAGCTCGGCGGGGTCGCCGGTCTCGCGCCTCCACCGGCCCGTGAAGACGGCACGGCGATCGCGCCGCCCGAGCAGGGGCAGGAGCAGGGCTCCCACGCGCTCCGTCACCATCCGCACGACCGACGCTGCGTCGGTTCGGAGTCCGGCGTCCGGCGCCGGCTCCCCGAGGATCGCCATGATGCGCGCGCGGGACTCGGCGTCCCACTCGGGCCCGCAGCCGGCGAAGATGCGCCGCTCGAGCTCGCTCACGCCGCACCTCGCAAGCTGGACTCGGCCGCACGCACGGCCACGCGCCGCAGATCGGCGAGCGCCACGGAGGCGCGCTCGAGCTCGGATGCGAGCCGCGCCGCGGCGCCACCTAGCTCGATGTCGGTGACCTCGGTCCACTCGAGCGCACGTCGCAGCCGCCAGGCAGCCGCCAAGGCGCGCCACAGCGTGCGACCGGCCTTCGTGAGATCGTGCGCCATCTCGCGGCGAGCGCGGGCGGCGGTCATGCTGCTTTCCCTCCGCGCCGCAGGCGCCCGCTCGCGACTGCGACCTGCAGCTCCGGAGCAAGCTCGGTCGACGCCGGCGGCACCGAGCGCCCCTGCCGCGCAGAGTCCTCGGAGCAGCGCGTGCAGCACTCGCGGCACGCGGAGGTGTCGACGGTCGCGACCGCGTCGGGGAGGATCACTCGGCCGCCCTCGACGCGAGCTCACCGCGTGCGATCGCGCCGGCGAGCAGGTCGGGCTCGCCCTGCGCGTCGAGGGGCACGACGGCGCGGCGCTCGAGGTACGCCATCACGTCGGCGCGGCGCGCCATGAGCTTGCCGCGCGGCCCGCGGAAGGCGGGGAACGCGCCCTCCTTCGCGAGCCGGCGGAAGCTCCACTCCGAGCCGAGCGGGTTGTCGCCCGCGTCGCAGAGCTCGTCACCGCGCGGAGCAGTGGACTCGACGCGGTGCGTGCGCCCGCACGGGCACGTGATCGTGAGCGCGTTGGTGGTCATGGGCTCCTGGTCACGCGGCGCTCGCGCCGCGCTTCTGGACCTCGTCGGCGAGCTGGGTGTAGACGCGCTCGAGCGCGGCGCGCTTGAACGGGTCCTTCACCTCGGTGGGAGCAACCTCGAACAGACGGGCCGTGTTGGAGCTGACGTCGGCACGAACCGCCGCCTTTTCGAGGGAGACACGAGCAGCCTGGCGAACTTCACGGTGAGTCATGGGGGGAACCTCTGTCGGCGATGGGGGACACGGAGCACGACAGGTCGGGCCCGGTGCCCTGCCTGCCGTGTCCAAGCTGGCGCGAGCACCGCGCACACACCCTTGGGGGAGGGGGTGGCTTCGGGTGGCTCCGGGTGGCTCCGCTCAGTCCTCGGAAGCGGCGCACACACCCTTGGGGGAGGGGGTGGCTCAGGGTGGCTCATGGTGGCTCCGCTCTATGCGGCGCAGTCACCCGCGGCGCCGTCGCTCGGCCTCGAGGTCGACCACCGGCGCGCCCGCCCGGGGCGCACCGAGCAGCCGTCCGGCCGCCTCGTGAAGCACGCGCGCGGCCTCGGTGTCGCCGGCGGCCGCGAGCTCCCCGGCGCGCCGGTAGAGCTCTCCGAGCGCGCCCGCGCGGCTCGAAGCGGAATCGATCTGGGCGCCTGCGTTCGCGGGGTTGGCTCCGTCGGGGACCGGCGTTGACGCCGTGCTAGGCTTGGGCAACTCCTCGGATTCGCAGGTTTCCAGCGGGTTCAAGTCCCGCCCTGCGCACCGGATTTCGGGGGCTTGGCTCGCTGCGAGCCCGAGAGCCTCGGTGGGCGCCATGCGCGCGACGTCACAGTTGCTCCACCGCGAGCGCACGCGCTCCAGGCG
>JADLAB010000191.1 GCA_020848455.1 Polyangiaceae bacterium | reverse complement strand
GACGGCGAGCGGGAGCTCGATGGCGTCGAAGGGCTCGGCCCGGACGACCGCGTCGCCGTCGAAGGTGTCGAGCAGAGCAAAGCGCTCGCCATCGAGGCGGTACACCTCGAGCGTGCGCGTGGTGGGATTGACGAGCCACACATGGCCGACGCCTTCGCGGCGGTAGATGCGCATCTTCTGGCCGCGGTCGGTGGCCTCGGTGCCCGGCGAGAGGACCTCGCACACCCAGTCGGGCACCACGTCGTGATGGGCCGGTGCATCGCTCGGACCGACGGCGTCCGGCATCCGCTCACGGCGCCAGCCGGCGAGCTCGGGCACCAGCTTGTCCGGCCTCGCGCCGAGGTGCAGCTCCGGCTCGTCGAGGATCACCCAGCCGCCGGGCCCGCCGCGGCCGCGGCGGAACGGTCCGTGCAGCTCGCCCCCGAGGAGCGAGGCCGTGTTCGTGTGAGAGCGCGCGGGCCGAGGCTGCGTGCGGAGCTGCCCGTCGAGGATCTCGGCGACCATCGTGTCCGGCGCGGCCTCGAACGCCGCCTCGACCGACGCATCGTTCGGCGCGGTGGGGTCGGGGAGCTTGCGCGCAGACGTCGCCGCCACGACTCACTCTACCATGCAGCGGAGCCGGCCCCACGGCGCGCCGACCTACGCCGCCGTCAGCCTCACGAGCGTGACCTCGGGCGGCGAGCCGAGGCGCAGGGGCGGACCCCAGTAGCCGGTGCCGCGGTTCACGTAGACCCAGAGATCGCCGAGCCGGCCCAGGCCGGCGACGAACGGGTGCACGAGGCCCGCGACCAGCGTGAAGGGGAAGAACTGCCCGCCGTGGGTGTGGCCGGAGAGCTGCAGATCGTAGCCGGCGCGCGCCGCCGCGTAACAGGTCTTCGGCTGGTGGGCGAGCAGGATCCGGGCGTCGCAGGGCGGCGCACCGGCGAGCGCGCGTACCGGGTCGCAGGCGTGCTCGGCGGCGAAGCGGCGCCCGTGCTCGTCGGTCGTGCCCGCCACGACGAGCCGCGCCGCGCCGCGCTCGATGACGACGTGCTCGTTCATGAGCACCCTGAGGCCGAAATCGGGCAGCGCGCGCACCCAGGCCTCGACGTCCCAGTAGTACTCGTGGTTGCCGGTCACGAAGAGCACGCCGTCGGGGGCGTGGAGCTCGCGCAGCGGCTCGAGCTCGGGCGACAGCTCGGGCACGTGCCCGTCGACCATGTCACCCGTGATGGCGATGAGATCGGGCGCGAGCTCGCCCACCGCGTCGACGACCGTCTGCAGGAAGCCGCGGCGGATGGTGAGCCCGATGTGGAGATCGCTCACCTGCGCGATGCGATACCCCTCGAGCTCGGGCGGCAGGCCGCGGATCGGCACCGACACCTCGACGACCCGGGGCCGACCGCGCGCCTCGGCGACGCCCACCCCGCCGAGCACGGCCGAGACGCCGACGATGCCGGCGTTGGTGCTCTTGGCGAGGAAGCGCCGGCGATCGTGATCCACGACGGGCGCGGCGCGCCGGCGCACGAAGCGCACGAGGCGCCGCACGCCGAGGCTCGAGACGCGCAGGATGTCGCGCAGGAGCAGCAGGGGCGTGACGAGCCCGAACATGCCGAGCACGAGGTAGCGGCCCCAGTCGAACAGGTAGAGGCTGGTCGTGCCGATGGCCCGCTGGAGCGCCATGCCGAGGAGCTGCGCGAGCCACAGGAGCGCGACGCCGATCCACACGAGCACGCGCGTGCGCCGCGAGATCTCGAGCGGCGCGAGCAAGCTCCCCGCGACGTAGAGGTGCAAGAGGGCGGTGAAGATACCGCCGAAGACGGCAAACGACATGTGCAGCGGGTCCCCGAGCCCCGTGAACCATACGGTGCCGGCCGCGGACCGGCACGGGCTTTCGGCCGCCCCGCCGTTTCGTGTGACGCGGGTCGGGCGCGGTGTCGGCCCGCCGTTTCGTGTGACGCGGGTCGGGCGCAGTGTCGGCCTACCGTTTCGTCGAACTTCCTCCCTCTTGCTCCTTACTCTCTGAACCCAACCCACGAGCCCGGTGGCCGGGGCGCGCGGCGCGGCGCCGCATGGGAGGGCCCCGATGTCGAGCGCGAGGACGCGGGCGCTCGAGCTCGCACCCCGCAACTGGCCCCATGCCCGCGCCGCAGTGCGAGCTGGGGTTGGGGCCCATGCGGCGCCGCGCCGCGCGCCCCGGCCACCGGGCGACCCCGAGCTAGCCCGCCGCGATCGTGCGGCGGATCCCCTCGGCGAGGTCGATCGCCGGTCGGTAGCCGAGCTCGCGCGTCGCCTTGCCGTGGCTGAAGTAGTGGTGGGTCGTGAGGTAGCGGATGGCGAAGCGCGTGAGGCTCTCCTCGCTCGTCGGGATGCCGCGCGCGGCGTCGAGCGCCTCGCGCACGGCCGCCGCGCCGTAGGCGATCGGGTACGGCACGCGGTAGCGCGGGCGCGGATAGCCGAGGCCGTCGAGCAGCCGGCCGACGAACTCCCAGAACGCGAGCGGCTCGCCGTTCGTGACGAAGTACGCCTGGCCGCGCGCCACACCGGCCCCGCCGAGATGCTCCGCGGCGCGGAGCAGCGCGTCGACCAGGTTGTCGACGTACGTGAAGTCGGAGAGCTTGTCGCGGCTGCCGACGTAGGCCTTGAGCTTGCCGCTCTTCGCGCGGCCCACGACGGCCGGGAAGAAGCGCCGATCGCCCGGACCGAAGACCACGTGGGGACGGATGGCGCAGGTGTGCACGCCGCCCTGCCCGCTCGCCTCGAGCACCTCGCGCTCGGCCTGCGCCTTGGTCGCGGCGTAGGGCGCGTGGAACGAGCGCGGATACGGCAAGCTCTCGTCGCCGCCCTCGATGTCCTTGCCGTCGTACACGACCGAGGCGCTCGAGACGTAGACGAGCCGCGCGACGGAGGCGCTGCGGCACGCCGCGAGCACGTTGCGCGTGCCGCCCACGTTGATGGCGGCGACCTCCTCGGAGCCGTGGCCGCGCGTCTGCACGCGCGAGGCGGCGTGGAACACGACGTCGCAGCCCTCGCAGGCGCGCTCGAGCGCCGCCGGGTCGCGCAGATCGGCCGTCACCAGCGTCACCCCTGCGGGTGCAGCGCCGGGCGGCGGAACCACGTCGAGCGCCGTGACGAGATCGCCGCGCGCCGCGAGCGCGCGGGTGAGGTGCAGACCGACGAAACCGCTACTTCCCGTGACCACGGCGCGCATCAGCGAGCCCTCCTCTGCGGCGCGAGCATCCCCTGCGCCTCGAACCATGCGTAGGCGTCGGCGAGCGTCGTCTCGATGGGACGCGGCCGGTGGCCGAGCACCGAGCCGGCACGCGCGTCGAGCGGCCGCGGCCGGTCCTGCAGTTGCTCGAGCGAGCCGCGCGTGAAGAGCGGGTCGTGGCCGAGCCCACGCAGCACCGTCGCGACCATGGGTGCGAAGGCGCTCGCCAGCGCCCGCGGCACCCGGAAGGGCGGCGGCGCGACGCCGGCCGCGCGGCAGGCGAGCACGGCGAGCTCCGCGAGGGGCAGCCAGTGTCCGCCGATGACGTAGCGCTCGCCGCGCACGCCGACACGCGCCGCCGCCACGGCCGCGAGCGCCACGTCGCGCACGTCGACCCAGGACTGGCCGCCGGCGACCGTGGCGGGCAGCCGCCGGCGCGCGAGCCACAAGAGCACGCGCCCCATGTAGGAGGGCTTGTGGTCGGGCGGGCCCACGACCGCGCAGGGGCTCACGACCACCGCGTCGAGGTCGGTGGCGGCGCCGTCGAGCACGACGCGCTCCGCGTCCACCTTGGAGCGATCGTAGGCGAGCCCCTGGCGCGGGTCTGCGGCGAAGCGGCGCAGCTCCTGCCCGTCGTCGCCGAGGGCCTGCGCGGTCGAGAAGTGCACGAGGCGCCGCACGCCGGCGCCGCGACAGGCGTCGACGACGTTGCGGGTGCCGCGCACGTTGACCTCTTCGGTGGCGGCGTCGGGGCCCACCTCGAGCGAGATCTGTGCGGCCGCGTGGTAGACGACCTCGGCGCCGCGGAAGGCGCGACCGAGGCCCTGCCGATCCGCGAGGTCCACGCGCACGACCTCCACGTCGAGGCCGCCGAGTGGCCGCACGTCGCTGCGGACGAGCGCGCGCACCTCTGCGCCCTCGGCGAGGAGCGCGCGCACGAGGGCCCCGCCGACGTGCCCCGAGGCTCCCGTCACGACCACCGCCATCGCGCCTCTGCTAGCACGGGCGGACACGAGTGCGGGACTGAAGGAACGCTGTCGTGCTAAAAGGGAGGACCCGAGCCATTCGGATGCGGCTCGTTGGCACGATCAGAGGAGGACGGAGTGGCGATCTCGACGTTGATGCAGTTCGAGGCGGTGCTGGGTGACGTGACGAAGCTGTTCGACAAGATCAGCCACGCCTCGGGCGTGGGCCCCAAGTTCGAAGAGGCGCGCCGCTCCTTCCACGAGGTCGTGCGCACGCTGAAGAACAAAGAGAAGATGACGAAGCTCCAGGCCACGAAGTTCACCAAGGCCTGCGAGGTGTTCATCAGCGAGTACGGGCACGCCGAGGACCTCTGCAACAAGCTCTACGACCTGCAGGACTACCTCGAGTACAACCCGCCGGCCTGAGGCGCGCGCGGCGCGGTCAGCCGCGCTCGGGGGGAGCAGGCGCCGCGAGCGACGCAAGGGGAGCGCCGGAGAGCCGGAGCACCGTCCAGCCGGGAACCGGCGCGGCACCGAGACGGCGGTAGAAGCGCAGGGCGTCCTCGTTCCAGTCGAGGACGCTCCACTCGAAGCGCGCGCAGTCGCGGGCGACGGCGATCCGAGCGAGCGCGCGCATGAGGGCCAGGCCCACGCCTGCCCGCCGCGCTCCGGGCGCGACGAACAGGTCCTCGAGGTGGAGCACCCGGCGACCGCGCCACGTCGAGTAGGCGAAGAAGTAGAGCGCGAAGCCGAGCGCCTCGCCGTCACGCTCGCACAGCAGGCACTCGAACGGCGGCAGAGGGTCGGCGAGCTGGGTGCGTAGCGTCGCGACGTCCACCTCGACCGCGCCGGGCTCCCGCTCGAACGCCGCCAGGGCGCGGATGAAGCCGAGCACGGTGGCGGCGTCGGCGGCGGTGGCGGGACGGATCCGGAGCTCGTTGGAGCGCATGGGCTGGGCCTCGAGGTGCGGCCGATTCCAGCAGGTTTCGTGGCGCTTGTCTCCTCGGCGCCGGACCCGAGGTGGTATCGTCCCGGGCCGTGGGCAAGGCCAAGACCACGACGAAGCCGGCGCCGGCGACCCGCGCGGCGCCGCGGCAGGCGTCCGGACCACCGCGCTACTTCAACCGCGAGCTGTCGTGGCTCAAGTTCAACGAGCGCGTGCTCGGCGAGGCGCTCGACGAGCGCACCCCGCTGCTCGAGCGGGTGCGCTTCCTGTCGATCTTCGGCAGCAACCTCGACGAGTTCTTCATGATCCGCGTCTCGGGCCTGAAGCGCCAGCTCGAGGGCGGCGCGCGCGAGGCGCCGCCGGACGGCATGACGCCGGCCGAGCAGATCGCGGCGATCCGCGAGCAGCTCTTGCCGCCGCTGCGCGCCAGCCACGAGTGCTGGCGCGCGCGCCTGTTGCCCGAGCTGCGCGCGGCCGGCATCCGGGTGCTGCGCTACGAGGAGCTCAAGCGCAAGCAGCGCAAGCTCCTGCGCCAGTACTTCGAGCACGAGATCTTCCCGGTCCTGACGCCGCTCGCCTTCGACCCGGGCCACCCCTTCCCGCACATCTCGAACCTCAGCCTGAACCTCGCGGTGGCGGTGCGCACGCGCTCGGAGGGCGAGCGCTTCGCACGCCTCAAGGTGCCGCCGAGCTTCCCGCGCCTCTTGCGCATCCCGGACGAGGAGCGCGCGGAGAAGATCGAGCGGCTCGGCCTCGAGGACATCGCCGCGCCGAACTTCGTGTGGCTCGAGGAGGTCATCGCCGCGAACCTCGATCGGCTGTTCGAGGGGGTCGAGGTGGTGTGCACCTACCCGTTCCGGGTCACGCGCGACGCGGACATCGAGATCGAGGAGGACGAGGCCGGCGATCTGCTCATCGCCATGAGCGAGATCGTCGGGCAGCGGCAGTTCGGCACGGCCGTGCGCCTCGAGATCGACGCCGAGATGCCCGAGCGCATCCAGGAGATCCTGATCCAGAACCTGCGCCTCGCGCCCTACCAGGTGTACCGCATGCCGAGCCCCATCGGCATCGCGGACGTGGCGCAGCTCGCGTCGCTCGACCGCCCCGAGCTCAAGTACCCGCCCTACACGCCGGTCGTGCCCCCCATCCTCGCCGGCGAGGAGAGCCTCTTCTCGGTGGTGCGGCGCCGCAACGTGCTCCTGTTCCACCCCTACGACAGCTTCAACCCGGTCGTGAGCTTCATCCGCGACGCCGCCGACGACCCCGACGTGCTCGCCATCAAGCAGACGCTGTACCGCGTGGGACCGAACTCCCCGGTGGTCGAGGCGCTGCTCAGGGCGCGCGAGAACGACAAGCAGGTCTCGGTGCTGGTGGAGCTGAAGGCGCGCTTCGACGAGGTCAACAACATCGGCTGGGCGCGCGCCCTCGAGCGCGCCGGCGTGCACGTGGTCTACGGCGTGATGGGCCTGAAGACGCACGCCAAGATGAGCCTCGTCGTGCGGCGCGAGCGCGACGGCATCCGGCGCTACGTGCACCTCGCGACGGGCAACTACAACCCCATCACGGCGCGCGTGTACACCGACCTCGGCTACTTCACGGCCGACCCGGAGATCGCCGAGGACGTGTCCGACCTCTTCAACGCGCTGACGGGCGTGTCGCAGCGCGACGCCTATCGCAAGCTCCTCGTCGCCCCGACGCAGATGCGCCGCATGTTGCTCGCCCGCATCGCCCGCGAGATCGAGCACCAGCAGGCGACCGGCGCGGGCTACCTCGCCTTCAAGCTGAACGCGCTCACCGACCGCGAGTGCATCCGGGCGCTCTACGAGGCCTCGTGCGCCGGCGTGCGCGTCGATCTCCAGATCCGCGGCATCTGCTGCCTGAAGCCGGGCGTACCCGGCATGTCGGAGCACATCACCGTCACGTCCATCGTCGGCCGCTTCCTCGAGCACGCCCGGCTGTTCTACTTCCGCAACGGCGGGCGCGACGAGCTGCTCGCCGGCAGCGCCGACCTCATGCCGCGCAACCTCGATCACCGCTTCGAGGTGCTGTTCCCGATCGAGGATCCGAAGCTCCTGGCGGCGGTGCGCGACGAGATCCTCATGCTCGAGCTGCGCGACACCCACAAGAGCCACCGGCTCAGGCCCGACGGCACCTACGAGCGCCTGGCCCCGAAGGCCGGGCAAGCGCCGGTCGACTCGCAGGCCCACTTTCTGGCGCACGGCGGACGCTGGCGCCACCAGGCCTGAGGTGCCGGCGGCATGACCCTCAAGCTGGCAGTCGTCGGGGGTGGCGTGAGCGGGCTCGCGGCGGCACACCGCGCGCTCGAGCTCGGGCGCGCCGCCGGGCGCCCCGTCGCGGTCTCGCTCTTCGAGGCACGCGCCCGGCTCGGCGGCGCGGTCGGCACCGAGCGGCGCGACGGCTACCTCGTCGAGATGGGCGCCGACATGTTCGTCACCGACAAGCCGTGGGCCCTGTCGCTGTGCGAGCGCCTCGGCCTCGGTGGGCGCCTCGTCGGCGCGAACGCCGCCTACCGGCGCTCGCTCGTGCTCCGCGCCGGCAAGCCGCTGCCCGTGCCCGAGGGCTTCATGCTCATGGCACCGGCGCGGCTCGGCCGCGTGCTCGCCTCGCCCATCCTGAGCCTGCGCGGCAAGCTGCGCATCTTGTGCGAGCCCTTCGTGCCGGCGCGCCACGACGACGACGACGAGAGCCTCGGCGCTTTCGCGCGGCGCCGGCTCGGCAAGGAGGCGCTCGAGCGCCTGGTCGAGCCGCTCGTCGCGGGCATCTACACCGGCGACCCGGAGCACCTCAGCCTGCGCGCCACCTTGCCGCGCTTCCTCGCGATGGAGCGCGAGCACGGCAGCCTGTGGCGCGGACAGCGGCGGGCGCTCGGGCGCGGCCGTGCCGAAGAGGGTGCGAGCGGCGCGCGCTACGGCCTGTTCGTGTCCTTTCCCGACGGCATGGCGGAGCTCCTCGACGCGCTCGAGACCCGGCTGCGCGCCGGCGGGGTGGCACTCGAGCTCGGCACGAGCGTGCTCGGGCTCGAGCGCACGGCCGCGGGCTTCGCGCTCACGCGGCGGCGGCCGGCGCGCCCCCGGCCCGGACGCGCGGCGTGGACCGAGCCCCCGCCGAGCGACGGCGAGACGGTGCGCGAGCTCTTCGACGCCGTCGTCGTCGCCTTGCCCGCTCCGCGCGGCGCCGCGCTGCTCGCGGCGGCCAGCCCGGCGCTCGCCGCCGCGCTCGGGTCCATCGAGCATGCCTCGAGCGCCATCGTGGTGTCGGGCTACCGCCGCGCCGACGTGCGCCACCCGCTCGACGCCTTCGGGCTCGTCGTGCCCGCGGCCGAGGGACGGCAGATCTTCTCGGTGTCGTTCGCGAGCCGCAAGTTCCCGGGCCGCGCGCCCGAGGGGCACGTGCTCCTGCGCTCCTTCGTCGGCGGCCTGCGCCACGGCGAGCTCTTGCGGCGCTCGGACGAGGCCCTGTGCGCGCTCGTGAGGCGCGAGCTCGCCGCGCTGCTCGGCGTCGGAGGCCGCCCCGACTTCGAGCTCGTCGCGCGTCACGAGCGCGCGATGCCGCAATACGACGTCGGTCACCTCGGGCGCGTCGCGGCGATCGAGCGGCTGCTCGCGGCCGAGCCCGCCCTCGCCGTCGCGACCAACGCCCTGCACGGGGTGGGCGTCCCCGACTGCGTGCACGCGGGCGAGCGCGCCGCCGAGCACGTCTGGGCCCGCGCCACGGCGCCGAGCTGACGGGCTCGGCCCGGGCGCAGGTCAGGGGCGGCGGGCCGCGAGGCGCGCGCGGCGGCGCAGGAGCGCGTGCAGGCCCACGAGCGCCGCGAGCGGCCAGGCCGCGACGGCGACCCACAGAAAGCCGGCGTACCAGGGGCGATAGCGCACGGTCACCGTGTGCTCGCCCGCCTCGAGCGCGAGCCCGAGCACGAAGCCGTTCGCGGTGAAGGGCTCGACCTCCGCGCCGTCGAGCGTCACGATCTGGCCGGGATAGCGCGTGTCGCTGATGACGAGGTAGCCCGGCGCTCCGAGCGCGCACGTCACGGTGCGCGTGTCGGGCTCGAGCGCGGCGTAGGCGCAGGGAACGACGGGCGCGAGCGTGCGCTGCACGCGCGCGGCGTCCGCCGAGCTCGGCGGGGTCGACGGCTGCGCCGCCGCCGGTAGCGTTCGGAGGGCGACGTCCGGCCGGTAGCTGCCGGAAACGAGCCGAGCCCCAGCCTCGCGCGCATCGGCGACGTCGAGGACGCTCGGCACGACGTAGGCGCGCGGCAGGACGCGTTCGTTGCGGTACACGAAGGCGCGAAAGGCGCCACGCTCCACGGTCCCGGCGGCGACGAGGCCGCGGCACGAGCTCACCGCGATCGGCGAGACGAGGTAGCGCACGTTGAACACTCCGAGCACCGCAGCGAAATCGGCCGGGCAGCCCAGCTTGCCGGTGCACGCGCCGCTGAAGCGCGGCTCGGCGCCGGGGCACTCCCGAGCGCGGATCGCGCGGTGGGTGAGGGGACTGTCGAGGTAGCCCGGCACCGTGTGGGTGCCGACGACGACGCCGAGCCCGTAGGGCGCCATCGACGTGTAGCCGCCGAGGGCCTCGAGGCCCCAGAGCGCGTTCGTGGACGCCTGCAGGACCTGGCGCTGGTCGAGGTAGGGCGCGAGATCGCCGCCCCAGCCGCGGGCGAGACCGAAGGCCTCGACGTGGCTCTGGGGCCCGAAGGCGGTGAAGACGCGCCACGGCTCGGGCGGGTCGGGCGGCGCCAGGAGCGCGACCGTCGCGGGCGCGGCTCGCAGCGCGGCGCCGGCCACGCCAGGGAACTGGCGCGCCATGCACGCGACGAGATCGGTGGCAGTGACCGCCACGGCGAGCGTGCCGGCGAGCGCCGCGAGGCCTGCGCCACCGCGCCGCCGGAGCCAGCCGACGAGGGCGTCCACGCCGACGGCGGCGAGCAGGGCGAGGGCGAGCTCGAGGCCGAGCGCGAAGCGCTGCGGGAAGCGGAACCACTGCATGCCGGGGACCGTATCGAAGGCCGCGGCGTAGAAGGGCGAGCTCTTGCCGAACATGAGCGCCACCGACCCAAGGCCGACGGCGAGCGCGAGCGCGACGTAGCCGAGGGTAGCGAGCTCGCGCCGCGCGGCGCGCCGGAGCGCCGCAAGGACGCCGAGCACCGCCGCGCCGATCGGCAGCGTTCCGAGGTAGTACCAGTTCTCCCAGAAGATACCCTGCGCTCCGTCGTAGGAAGTGTCGGAGGCGTCGCCGAGCACATAGGGAGACAGGAGCGTGAGCAGGTTCCTCGGGAGGAGCTCGAAGCGCGTGGCGTACGCCCAGGCGTCGATCTCGACGGAGGCCCGCTCCGAGGCCCGCGCGAGCTCGAGGCCGGCGAACAGGTAGGCGCCGGCGAGCACCACCGTGATCGCGAGCGCTCCGAGGAGCGCGAGCCCGAGCCGGAGCCAGTAGCGCGCGCGCCGCAGCTCGCGCCACCCCGCGAGCGGAAGCCGCGCGAGCACGATCGGCAGCGCGCAGAAGACGCTCACGTAGCTCATCTGCGGGTGGCCCTCGGTCAGCTGCAGCGCAGCGACCACGCCGAGGCCGAGCGCCCGCGCGAGCCCGGGCCGTTCGCGCAGGCGATCGGCCGCGACGACGAGCCACGGCAGCCACGCGGCCGCGTGGTGCAGGTTCAGGTGCTTGACGTGGCCCACCATGAAGCCCGAGAGCATGAACGCCACGCCCGCCACGAGCGCACCAGGCAGGCGCGCGCCGAGGCGCCGTGCGAGCAGCACCATGCCGAAGCCCGCGAGCCAGGTGTGGAGGGCGACGGACAGCGTCGTCGCGGTCACCCAGTCCCACGCGCCGTAGAGGAGCCAGGTGAGCGGGTTGGCGGCCGCCGCCTCCCCCTGGGCGAGCAGCGGCAAGCCGGCGAAGATGTGGGGCGACCACAGGGGAAAGCGCCCCTCGCGTAGCTCGCGCCCGAGGAAGGCGCGCGGCGGCACGTTGTTCGCAAGTAGATCGCTCGTGAAGATGTCGTCGAGCACGAGCCCGTGATCGCGGAAGAGGAGCGGACCCACGAGCGCGAGGACGACGAGCGCGAGCACCACGCCGGAAAGGAGCAGCGGGGCCCGGGCAAGCGACGGGATCACACGGCGCAGGGCACGCACCGCCGCGAGTGTAGTCGGCCACCCGGGCGTGCGCGCGAAAGTCGCCCGCGCGCGCGCCTTCGCGCCACAATGGCGTGCCCCCGAGCGAGCACGGCACGTGAACGACGGCGACGAGACCCCGCCCCCGACGGCGCCCGACGAGGGTGCGCCTCGGCCCGGCGCCGAGCGCCCCGCGCGACCTCGCGTCGGCCTCGTGCTCGCGGGCGGCGCGGCGCGCGGCGCCTACGAGGTGGGGGTGCTCGAGCACATCGTCGAGGAGGTGTCGCGCGACCTCGGCTACGACGTGCCCCTCGACGTCCTCTGCGGCACCTCGGTCGGCGCGGTCAACGTCGCGACCCTGGCGGCCTTCGCCGACGAGCCGCGGAGTCGCGTCGCGCGCCTCTCGGGCGTGTGGAAGAACCTGCGCATCGACGAGATGCTGCGCCCCCGGCACCGCGGCGTGTACGCGGTCGGCCGGGCGCTCTTCGGCCGCACACCCCTCGGCATCGCCGGCGCCCTCTTCGAGTCGGGGCCGCTCGCCGAGCTGCTCGAGCGCAACGTGCCCTTCGCTCGCATCGACGAGCACCTGCGCGCGGGCCGCGTGCAGGCGGTCGCTCTGTCCGCGACCCAGATCGCCACGGGCCGCACGGTCGTGTTCGTGCAGCGCCGGCACGCGTCGCCCGAGCCGTGGGAGCCCACCTCCGCCGTGGTGCCGCAGGTGGTGCGCCTGCGCCCCGTCCACGCGCTCGCCTCCGCCGCGCTGCCGATGCTCTTCCCGGCCGTCGCGATCGACGGGCGCTACTACTGCGACGGCGGCCTGCGCCAGAACATCCCGCTCTCGCCGGCACGCCGCCTCGGCGCCGCGGGCGTCATCGTCGTCAACCCGCGCTACCGCCCGGCGCGCGGCGGCACGGCGCGCGGCGCCCCGGAGCTCGCGGAGAAGGCACCGAGCGCTCTCTTCATGTTCGGCAAGGCGCTGAACGCGCTCTTGCTCGACCGCATCGACAACGACCTCGACCGGCTCGAGAAGATCAACGACATCCTCGAGGCCGGCACGCGCCGCTATGGCCCCGACTTCACGAGCGAGCTCAACGTCGCGCTCGGGCGCCCGCCCGAGGACGGCCTGCGGCAGCTCCACACGGTGCACATCCGCTGCTCGGCCAACGTGGGCGAACTCGGCGCCGACCACGTCCGCGCCCCCGCCTTTCAGGTGGGCGGCGTCCTCGGGCGCATCATGCGGCAGCTCGCCGAGGCCGAGGCCACGCGCGAGGCCGACCTTCTGTCGTACCTGCTCTTCGACGGCGAGTTCGCCAAGAAGCTCATCGAGCTCGGCCGCAGCGACGCCCGGAGCCACCACGACGAGCTCTGCGCGCTCTTCGAGCGGCTGCGCACCGACCGCCCCGGTTGAGCGGGCGCGCTAGCTCGGCACCCGCTCGAGCACGGCGAGGCCCCACGCCGGCAGCTCCACGAGAAGGCCGCGCGCCGGATCCACGAGCGCATCGCCGTCGTGCTCCGTGAGCGCGCCCGTGAGCCGGTCGCGGAGCACGACGCGCCGGCCCGCGAGCCCGGGCAGATCGAGCGCCACCCTGCCGCGCACGGCCTCCGGGCCGTAGGCGACGACGACGATGACGGCGCCCTCCGGGTGGTCCCAGCGGTGCGCGAAGAGCGTGTCCGGCCCGGCGGGCGTGAGCGTCGCGAAGCGCCCGGCGCGGAGCGCGGGCAGCCGCAGCACCTCGAGCAACTGCGCGTAGAAGGCGCGGCGCGCGGCGTCGACGGGCTCGGCCTTGCGGCGCGCGAGGTGGACCGAGGCGCGCACGCGCCGCCCGTCGAGCTCGCCGTCGTGCAGGAACCGGAGCCCCGGCACCGTGAACGCGAGCCCGGCCGCGGCGCGCTGGCGCCCGAAGTCGAGCAGCGAGGCGATGCGCGGCTCGTCGTGGTTCTCGAGGAAGCGCACGCTGCGCCGCTGGTAGTCGGCGCTGGCGCCGAGGTGCCCCCGCACCTCGCCGGGCGCGTGCACGAGCCGGTCGTAGAGGCGCTTGTCGTAGGTGTAGTCGAAGCCGAGGAGCTGAAGGCGCCACTCGCGGTCCCCGTACGCCTCGGCGATGAAGAGGAAGTCCGGGTGGCGGGCGCGGACGGCGTCGATGGCGCGGGCCCAGAGCTCGCCCCCGGCCGCGGCGCCGGGCTCGAGCGCCGGCAGCGCTGCCCAGGTGCGCGCGAACACGTCCGCCAGCACGAGCATGGCCATGTCGCAGCGCGCCCCGTCCGCGCGCGCCGCGACCGCGCACAAGGCCTCGACGAGCGCGGCCTGCGTGGCCTCGCGCCGCACGTCGAGCTGGGCCGTGTCGGTCCACGGCGGGAAGAAGGGGTCGCGCCCACAGGCGACGGCGCCCGCGGCGTCGCGCACGTAGAGCTCGGGGCGCTCCCGCACCCAGTCGTGGTCGCGCGCCGTATGGTTCGGCACGAAATCGAGCACGAGGCCGATGCCGCGCTGCGCGAGCCGCCCGCGCAGCGACGCGAGCGCGGCGTCGCCGCCGAGCGAGGGCTCGACCGCATAGCGCGCGACGGCAAAGGGCGAGCCCACCACGTCCGCCTCGCTCCAGCCGGGCAGCATCTGGTCGTAGCCGCGCCGGAGCTCGGGCAGGCTGCGCGAGATGGGCGGTCCCTCGCGCCCCAGCGTCCACACGCCGAGCAAGTAGAGCCAGTCGAAGCCGCACGCCGCCAGGGCGTCGAGCTCCGCGTCGGGCACCTCCGCCAGCGTCAGGCGGCGTCCGGCCGCGCGCGACAGCTCGTCGAGCCAGATGCGCGCGAAGATCTGGTAGAGCGTGCCGTGCTCGGGGCGTGCCATCGCCGGGCAGCGTAGCGCGGCGCCGCGGCGGCCGTGAACGGCGCGGGCGCGAAGCCTGCCGCTTCCCGTCGCGCGTCCCTCGTGGCAAGCCTCGGCGCGTGAGGTCGACACGGGCCGGCGCCTCCGCGCGCAGCGTGAAGTACCGCGCCGGACGCGCCGTGGAGCGGGCGGTGCGGCTCGGCTCGCGCGCCGTCGCCGCGCTCTCGCTGCTCGGAGCCTGCGCGCCCCTGCCTCCGCCGGCGCGCTACCCGGGCGAGCTGCCCCGGTACCGCGAGGGCGGGCGCTTCGCCGTGCTCGGCGACACCCAGCGCACGAGCGCGCTCGAGTTCTGGCGCGAGTCGAACGACCGCGAGCGCGCGCTCGTGATGCAGAGCCTCGCCGAGGCGCGGCCGGCGTTGCTCGTCGTCACCGGCGATCTCGTGTTCGACGGCTCGTCGCCGGGGCAGTGGGCGGACTTCGACGCGCTGACGGCGCCGCTCCGCGCGGCCGGCATCCCCGTCTTTCCGGCCTTCGGCAACCACGAGTACTGGGGCGGCGCCGCGGTCGAGCCGCTCCTGTTCGCGCGCTTCCCGCACCTGTCGTGGCGCCACTGGTACGCGCTCGAGTACGGGCCGGTGCGCCTCGTCGTGCTCGACAGCAACGTGGACGAGCTGACGGCCTCGGGCTGGCAGCAACAGCTCGACTGGTACGCGGCGGCGCTCGCGCGCTTCGACGCGGACCCCGCCGTGCGCGGCGTCCTCGTGCTCCTGCACCACCCGCCCTACACGAACAGCACGGTCACGGGCGACGAGGAGCACGTCGCGCGCGCCTTCGTCCCGCCGTTCATGCGCGCCCAAAAGACGCTCGCCATGGTGAGCGGGCACGTCCACGCCTACGAGCACTTCCGGCGCGGGCCGAAGACCTTCCTCGTCAACGGCGGCGGGGGCGGGCCGCGCGTCACCCTCGCCACGGGAGACGCGCGGCGTCACCCGGACGATCGCTACGAGGCACCCTCACCGCGCGACTTCGAGTACCTGCTCGCCGAGCCCAAGGCGGAGGGCCTCGAGATCACCGTCATGGGCCTGCCGAAGGACGGAGACACCTGGCGCAAGCTCGAGGTGTTCACGCTCGGCTGGTAGCTCGGGGGTGGAGGGGCCAAGGGCCCCGGGCGCTCAGCGGAACAGGTGGCAAGCCTGGCAGCGCGGCGAGTTCGGCTGGTGGTCGCTCATGTCGTCGTGGCACGACAGACACTGCTTGCGCTCGATGTTGCTCGGCGCGTGGGTCTCGTGGCACTTGGTGCACTGCTTGTGCCCCTGCTGCTGGTGCGCACCCGAGCTCGCGATCGCCTGGTGGCAGCTCTGGCACGTCGGCTTGCCCGCCTGGTGCTGGGTGTGGCAGTTCTCGCAGCGCCGGTGCTTCTCGCTGCGGCGCGCGGCGGCGCCGGCGACCTGCCCGGTGTGGCACTTGTTGCAGCTCGTCCACCAGCCCTTCTGCCCGTTGGCAGTCGCGGTGGGCGCCGGTCGCGCCTCGGCCACGACGTGGCAGCTCTCGCAGCGGTGCTTGTTGCCGCCGAAGGTCGAGGCCTGGTTGATGTGGCAGCTCTGGCAGGCGGTCTCTTGGTTGAAGCGGTGCGGCTGGTGGCAGCTCGGACAGGCGCCGGAGCCGGCCTTCCCGGCCTCGGCGTGCGGGGAGCCGGCGGGCCAGCTCGCCGCCGCCGCGTGCGCCGTCGTGTGGCAGTTGCGACAGATGGTGCGCGCCGCACCGGCGCGCTTGTGCGGCTGGTGACAGCCGTTGCAGGCCTTGTGGCCCTGCGCCGCGAGCGCCGCGCCGTCCACGTTCGTGTGGCAGCGCCCGCAGCTGTTCGGCTCCGGCTTGGGCGGCCCGTGCTGCTTGTGACAGTCGAGGCAGTTACCCGAGTGCGAGCCCGCCGAGGTCAAGGTCGAGTGGCAGCGCGCGCAGGCCTGCGACGGTGCGGTGATCTTGAAGGTGTGCGGCTGGTGGCAGCTGCCGCAGTTCTGGTGGCGCGCCGGGGTGCCCGCCGTCATGGCGAGCGACGACTGCTTCTGGTGGCACGACTGGCAGCGCGTGGGCGGCGGGATGGGGCTGCCGTGGGGCTGGTGGCAGCCGACGCAACCGAGCTGCCCGTGGCGCGGCACGGCGGTGCCGACCTCGTGCTGCACGTTCGAGTGACAGCGGCCGCACGAGCTCGAGGCGCCGCTCTTGTCGGCGTGCGGGTCGTGACAGCCCTTGCACTCGCGGTGACCGGCGGGCGCCGAGCTCACGTGGAACTTCTTGTCCTCGTGGCAGCTGGCGCACACCTGCGCGCCCGGCAGCGGTGCGTGCGGCTCGTGGCAGGAGGAGCAGTCGGTGTGCTTCTCCGGGCCGAGCTTCATCACCTTGGCGGCGACCTCGCTGTGGCACTTCACGCAGCCGGCTCGCTCGGCGGCCCACGTGTGCGGCTGATGACACGAGGCGCAGTTGTCGTGGCGCAGCGCGGTCGAGGACTCGCCCCGCGCCTCGCTCTGGTCCGGGTGGCAGTTCTTGCAGGCCGCAATCGCGAGCTTCTGCGGCGCGTGCGCGGCGTGGCAGCCCTCGCAGTTGCGGTGACCCGCCACGTCGCTCGGGGGCTTCGTGCCTTCCTTGAAGCGCGCCGCGACCACGCTCGACGGGTCGGGCATCTTCACCTCGTGGCAGCGCGCGCAGGCGTGGCCCGCGTCCGTGCCGCTGCCCGGGTGGGGGCTGTGACAGTCACCGCACGCGACCTCGCCGTGCAGGATGCCCTCGGCCACGACCACGGGGGCGTCCCCGGCGGGGGGCGGGAGGCTGCCCGGGGCCGGCGTGCCGTGGCAGCGCGCGCAGACCGCGACCACGTTCGCGCGCTCCGTGCCGCCGGAGCCGTCGGCCGCGGGCACGCGCCGCGCGGCGAAGCCGTGGCAGCTCGTGCAGTCCGGCTCGTCCTTCGCGAGCGGCGTGACGTGCACGCTCGCCTCGTCGTGACAGCCCTTGCAGCTGGCGCCCGCGGGCGTGCCGCCGTGCTCGCTGCCCCGGTGACAGGACAGACAGTCGGTCTCGCCGGGCGTGCGCGGTCCATGGGCGCGATGGCCCTCGGCGACGCTCGCGGACGCCCACAGCGCGGCAGCGCGCCGACCGGTCTCGCCGTACGCCACCGCGCTCTTGGCCTGGGCCGGCTCGAGACGGGTGACGCTCGCGGCGAGCGCGCGGGCGTGACAGCTCTCGCACGGCTCGGAGCGCAGCGCCGCGTGCTTGGGGGGCGTCTTGCTGCCGAAGACCTCGCCCCACACGAGGCGCGCCGAGACCATGGCCCCCGGCGCGTCGTGGCACGAGACGCACGCGAGCTCGCCGTGGGCGTGCTCCTTCGTGTCCGCGTGACAGCTGTTGGTGCAGCCCGCGTTGCTGCTCGCGCGCAGCTCGACGAGCTGCGCCGCGCCGACCACGAGGCCGAGGAGCACGACCGCGAGAAGGGCCACGCGCCCCGCCGGGCCCGGCGCGCGCCACGCGCGCCGCAACAACCCCTCGGGCGCGGCAGCCGTCATGCAGGCCTCCGCCGGGCCACCCTGACGCTCTTCCACACCAGCAGCCCGAACAGAAGGGCGAGCAGGCCCGTGGCCGCGTAGTAGCCGAGCCGCTCCGTCTTGCGCGCGTCCTCGACCTGCGCCACGGCCTTCGTCACGACGCCGGCGGCTTCCTTCACCGCCGTCACCTCGGGCTCGAGCAGCGACGGGTCGAGGGCGTGGACGGCGGGCCCGAGGCGGTGCTCGGCCGTGCGCAGCTCGGCGAGCGCGCTCTCGAGACCCGGCACGCTCATGCCGCGGGCCCCGGCCTCGTTCGCCGCGCGGCGCGCCTCGTCGCCGGTGCGCGCGGCATCGTCGAGCATGCCCTGCAGCTGCTTGGCCGTCGCCTGCGGTTTTTCGTCCTTCGTGTGGCAGCGCGCGCACGCGCCCCCCTGGGACACGGACACGAGCAGGGCGCCGGCGGCGGCGGCGACGTCGTGCGCACCGTGACACGGCACGCAGTCGCTGAAGCCGAGCCGTGCGAAGGCGGTCTTGTGCGGCGAGCGCTCCACCTCCTGCGCCTCGGCCTTGTGGCACGGCCGGCACACCCGACCGATGGTGCCCGCCGTCTGCGCCAGCTCGCCGTGGCCGCCGTGACAGCCGTTGCACGCGGGCGCGCCCGGTACGCCGGCGGCGAGCGCCTTGGCGTGGGCGCTGCGCTTCCAGCCGGACGCCTGGTCCGTCGGCAGCTTGGTGCCGCTCATCGCGGCCGCGTCGGAGTGGCACTTGCCGCAGGTCTGCGGCACCATCCGGTCGTTGACCGGCGAGGTCGGCTCCGCCTGGCCGAGGATGTCGTGGATGCCGTGGCAGTCCGTGCACACCGCCGCGGACGAATCGGCGCGCGCGAGGCCGACACCGTGGCCGCTGATCTGCCAGAGCGTGAGCTGGTCGACGGGCAGCGAGGCGTTGAAGCGCCGGATGTAGCGCGCGTCCTGGTGGCAGCCGCCGCACACGAGCGGGATCTCCTGGCGCGTCGGGTGCGGCTTGAAGTTCTCGGCCAGGTGGGCCCGCACGGTGGGGTCGGCCGGATCGCCGCCGTGGCAGCCGAAGCAGCCGATGCCGTCCTTGCCGTGGACGCTCTGGCGCCACGCATCGGCGGCGCTGCGCAGGCGCTTCTCGCTGAGGCTCGCGTGGCAGCGCACGCACTCGTTCTGGGCGTGGGCGCTCGGCGCCCAGCCGAGCACCGCGAGCGCGGCGAGCGCCGCCAGCCACGCGAGGACGAGCCGCGCGGGGCGGCGCCTCCGGACCGAGGGCCACGGCGGCGTCAGGTGCCCGAGAGAGCGCTCGGCCCCGCAACCTGGGATGTGCTCACTGTAGGCCATACACCGTCAGCGCCGCGATGCCCGCGAGACCCACCAGCGCGAGCCAGCGCGTCACCTTGGAGCCGCGCGGATCGATGAAGGGCAGGGCGGCCACCACGAGCAGGATTGCCGTCATGACGCCGCCGATGAACTGCGGGCCTGGAATGCCGAGCAAGTCGGGCGGCGACTTGCGCAGGATCTGGTGGAAGAAGGCGAGGTACCAGGGGGGCGTCTCGACCTCGCCGCCGGTGATACCGGGCACGCGGGGCAAGAAGGTCGCGAGCGACACCACCACGAGCACGACGGCCACGGACACCGCGACCGCGCGCAGCGCGAAGTCCGGGTACACGGGGATGGTGCGCGGCAGCGCGACACCCGCCGCGGTGCGCCGCTCCGCCAGGCCCTCCGACATGCGTGCGGCGAGGCGCCAGTAGGCGACGGCGACGAGGGTGAAGATCGCCGGCAGGACGGCGATGTGGAAACCGTAGGCCCGCGGCAGGGTGGCGGCGCCGACGTCGGGCCCACCGAGCACGAAGTGCCCGAGACCCTCGCCGATGAGCGGCACCGAGCGCGCCATGCCGCCGACCATGCGGGCCTGGTCGCGCGCCGAGGCGGTCCAGGGCAGGACGGCGCCCGTGAAGGCGATCTGCGTGACGAGCAGGAGGCCGAACAGCGCGGCGAGCCACACGAGCTCGCCGGGCCGGCGATACAGCCGGCGCAGGCACAGCGCCAGGCACAGCGCCCACATGCAGGCGACGAGCAGATCGGACGCCCACTGGTGGACGCCGCGCACCAGATTGCCGAACGGGATGGCGCTCGCGATCTCGACCACCGAGCCGCGCGCCTCGGTGGCGTTCGGGCGGTAGTGCATCGACAGGGCGATGCCGCTCGCCACGAGCAGCAACATGAGGACGGCGGCCGCGACCGCGGCGTAGCGCTCGACCTCCCAGGGCCCGATGCGGTGCGTCGCGAGTCGCGCCGCGCCGACCGTCCAACCCGTGCGGTCTCCCAGCCAGGAGCCGGATGCGCCCCGAGCTCGCGGCTGGGCCGTTGGTGCTCGCGTGGCCATCAGGTCACCACCACCTTGTCACCCACCATGTCGACCGTGAGCTCCGTGAGCGCGCGCGGCGGTGGCCCCGACACGACGCGCCCATCCATGCCGAAGCGCCCTCCGTGGCAGCCGCAGCGGATCAGCCGCTCGTCCTCGTCCCAGCGCAGGCCGCAGCCGAGGTGCGGACACGTCGCGGAGAAGGCGCGCACGGCACCCTCGTCGTTGTGGACCACGAGGACGCTGCGCTCTCCGGCGGTCGCGAGCGTGACCGTGCCCTTGGGCACGTCGGCGAGCCTCAGCGTCACCGGCCCGCCCTTGCCAGTCGGCACGGGCGAGAGGAAGCGGACCGCCGGGTAGGCAGCGGCCACCGCGGCGGTCGCAGCGACGACGCCGATCGCGTAGTCCATCACGTCGCGGCGGGTCGGCGCGGTGCCGCCCGCGGGCTCGCCGACCGGCTCGAGGACGGTCGGCAGGGGCGGCTGCGGGTTCATCGGTTGGGTCATGCAAGTCTCCGCGCAAAAAGTGCGCGCGTGCGCTACGGCTGCGCTCCAGCTGCGGGCGCGAGCTCCGCGTCCTCGACGAGCACCGCGTATCGGTAGCCGCTGCCGATGTCCTTGTCCGTGGCGACGACGCCCTCGAGCACCACGCGATCGCCTACTTGCGCCGTCTGGTCGGTCGTGACGACGAGGTCGAAGTCGGCGCGCTCGGGCGAGCCGGTCCCGTCCTGGACGTGAAGCCAGTTTCGCCCGAGCACGGCGGGCGTGGAACGCACGATCTGCACGGCGAGCCGCACCCGCTTGCCCGCGAGCGAGGCCGCGCGGGCGAACAGCTCGGACACCGTGGTGGCGCCGTCCCCGGAGGCCGCAGAAACAGCGCCCGCCTCGACGGCGCGCTCCGCCGCTCCGTGGGCGGCCTCGCCGGTGTCCGCTGCCCCATGCGCGTCGTCGCCGTCTCTGCCGCACGCCTCGCCGTCGTCGGCGAGCCCGGCGTGGATCGCGTCGCGCGGCATCGCGCCGTCGTCGGCGCCGACGTCGAGCTCGTCCGCCGGGGCGAAGGCCGGCCCGTCGTCCACCGCGACGGCCACGAGCTTGCTCGCGGGCGGTGCGGGCGGCGTGCTCTGCAGGACCAACGCGCCGGCGCCAGCGGCCACCGTCACCCCAATCAAGATCCATCCAGTGCGCATCGGGCTCTCAGCTGCGGGCGGTTAGCAAGAAGCGAACCTGGCTCGCCGCGCGCGGAGCGCTCGGCGGTTCGCCAACACGTCGCCTACGGCCAGGGGCATGTGGCTAGGCCGGACCGGCTCCCGCGGCGGTCGGGAGGAGGCGATCCTCTCGGAATGCCTCGCGAATGCGAGCGACGCGCCCGACGACCGCCGCGCTCGGACGCGCTGCCCGGGCTCGACCGTCGGTTGCCAGCCACATGATGGCGCACAGGAAAGCAACTGCCGTGCCACGAGCCTGGACTCCGGGGGCGAAGGGCGGGGCATGGACTACGGCGCCGGGTCCGCGAAGGAGGGCTCCCGACCCTGCATGACCGCCTGCACGGCCTCGAGCTGCTCCGGGCTGCCGAGCAGCGGCAGCTGCAGGGCCGTCTCGAGCTGGAACGACGCGGCGGGCTCGAGGTGCGGCGCGGCGTTCAGGAGCTTCTTGCACGCTCGGATCGCGCTCGGCGCCTGGCGGGCCATGTGCCGCGCGGCGACCTCGGCGGCCTCGAGGGGCGCGGCGCACACGCGCGTCGCAAGCCCGAGCGACACGGCCTCCTCGCCGCGCACCTCGCGGCCGGTGAAGACCAGGTCCTTGGCGACATCGGCGCGGACCAGGCGCGGCAGCGTCTGCGTGATGCTCATGTCCGGCACGAGGCCGTAGCGGATCTCCATCACGCACAGCCGTGCGTCCGGGGTGACGAAGCGCAGATCGGCCGCGAGCGCGAGCTGCAGGCCGCCGCCGAAGGCGACGCCGTGGACGGCGGCGATGACCGGCACGGGCACCTCTTGCCACACCCAGCAGGCGCGCTGCGCGAGGTTGGCCGGGCTCGACGGGCCGCGGGCGAGCAGCCGCTCGGCGAGCTCGGGCCCGCCGCCGAGCATCGCGCGCCAGTCGAGCCCCGCGCAGAACACGTCGCCCTCGCCGGACAGCACGACGGCGCGCACGCTTCGATCGGCGGCGACGCGCTCGCCGACGGAGACGAGCGCCTCGAACATGGCGAGGTCGAGGCCATTGCGCTTGCCGGGCCGCGCGAGCCGGACGTGGGCGACGTGCTCGGCGACGGTGATCTTGACGCGCTCTTCGCTGCTCATGGCGCCTTGTAGCAAGGAACGAGGCGCGAGCGTTGCGCGCGGTGCGGCGGTGCGGGCGAGTGGCCGCGCCGGGTCTCGCCCAGGCCTAGGGGATGCGGCGCAACTTCTGCGCTCGCGCGATGTGTTTGCGTGAGCTCGAGCGAAGCTACCGCAGCGCAAGAATTTCGCCCGTGGACTCCGCTCCGCGGCGCATCGGAACCGCACCGGACCACGGCTGGCCGGCCGCGGCTCGGCCGCCACGGCATGCATCGTGTGGCACGGCTCCTGCTAGCCGGCTGCCAGCATGCCGACGCCAAGTGCGAGCCGCATGGCGAAACCCGTCCCGCTGGCGCTCGGTCTGTGCGCCGTTCTCGTCGCCGCGTGCTCGGGGCCGCCCGAGCGCAAGCTGGCGCCCGCCCAGGCGTCCGCGCGCGAGATCACGATCGAGCTCTCGGCCGAGCACTGGGCGCAGTTCCCCTGCACCCAGTGCCACGAGAAGGGCGGCGCCAACACGACCGAGCGCCCCCTCACCGAGTTCCACACGAACACCGGGCTCCGGCACGGCAGCGTCGGCGGCTGGTGCTACCGCTGCCACTCCAACCAGGACCCCGACAAGCTGCACCTCACCGACGGCACGCTGTTGCCCTTCGAGAAGTCGTACGAGCTCTGCAGCGGGTGCCACGGCGACCGCGCCATCGATTGGCGCGCCGGTACGCACGGCCTCAACGTCGGGTACTGGAACGGGCCGCAGACGCGCCGCACCTGCACGTTGTGCCACAACCCGCACCGCCCGGCCTTCGCGCCGATGCAGCCCGAGAAGGCGCCGAACCTGCCGCGCACCATGGCCGCCAAGGAAGGGGCCCGCCGATGAACGGATGCCACGCCGAGCCCGGGGCCGCGTGCGGGCTTCCCTTGCCCGACACGCATGCCGAGCAGCTCGTGGAGCTGCGCCGCAAGGGCGAGACCTCGCGTCGCGGGCTGCTCGCCGGCGCGGCCGCCGCCGCCACCGCCACCGCCGCGGCCGGCTGCGACATCACGTCGGTCGACCAGTTCCTGCAGAAGCACTACACCGAGCTCACCGACGACGACAAGAAGCAGATCTTCGCGCGCCTCGAGGCGCAGGTGAAGGAGCGCTCCGGTGTCACCGTCAAGATCGGCGACCCGCAGCCGATCGAGGGCGTGACGTTCGGCTACGCCCTCAACCTCTCCATCTGCAACGGCAATCGCCGCTGCGTCGAGGCGTGCGCGCGCGAGAACAACCTTCCGAATCACCCGGAAGAGATGCGCTACATCCGCGTGCTCGAGGTCCCGAACGGCGCCTTGGAGCTCGAGAAGTCCGACCCCTACTTCGAGGGCGAGGTGCCGAAGTCCGGCAAGTACTACCTGCCGGTGCAATGTCACCAGTGCGCGAACCCGCCGTGCGTGCGCCAGTGCCCCTGCGAGGCCACCTGGAAGGAGCCGGACGGCCTCATCGTCGTCGACTACGACTGGTGCATCGGCTGCCGCTACTGCCAGGCCGCGTGCCCGTACCACGCGCGCCGCTTCAACTACGGCGCCCCGACCATCGAGCCCGACCGCATCAACCCGAACCAGGCGTACCTCTCGAACCGCATCCGCCCGGTCGGCGTCATCGAGAAGTGCACCTTCTGCCTGCAGCGCACGCGCGTGGGGCGGTTTCCGGCCTGCCTCGAGGCCTGCCCCACGGGCGCCCGCAAGTTCGGCGACCTCAACGACCCGAATGGCGAGCTCCGCAAGATCCTGGCGACCAAGCGCGTGTACGTGCTGAAGGAGGACCTCGGCACGATTCCGCACTTTTACTACTTCTTCGCCTGATGGACCCGACCATGTCCCCACGCACACGGCTCGCCTCGCGGCCCCGCGCACGCGCCCACCTCGCGCTGCCGTCCCTCGTGGCCGTCGTCGCGCTCGTCGGCGCGGCCACCGGCTGCAAGGGCAAGGCGCCGCCGCCGTCGTTCGACGTGAAGCCGCCGCACGACTCCGCCACCACGATTCCCGGCGCGGCGGTGGTGGGCAAGCTGCGCAAGCAGCCCTTCACCGTGTCCGACGCGCGCTACTACGTCGACCACCGCATGGGCTACGAGAAGGTGACCATCTACCTCTCCGCCGGCAAGGCCGAGCAAGTCTGCGAGCCCGTCGCGCCGGACAAGGCCCCGTCGCTGTGGCTGCGCCGCAAGGGCAATGGCGGCATCCCGACCGGCGAGGAGCACCTCGTCGCGGGGCAGCCCTCCGAATGGGAGCTCCACTACCAGGTCCACGAGCACGAGAAGTGGGTGGGCAACGGCGACGCCTCCGCGCTCGTCGTGCTCGCGCCCGAAGCCGCCGGCAACCGCATCAAGGGCTCGCTCTCCGCCTGCTTCGCCGACGGCCTGGAGAGCTGCGTCTCGGGCAGCTTCGTGGCCGAGATGTGCCCCATCGTCATCGACGCGCAGGTGCGCGGTCGCGAGCACCCGATCACCTCGGTGAGCCCCCGCCCGCCGAAGGCGCCCGCGCCCGTGCCGCCCGATGCCGGTGCCGGCGACCCCGCCGCGAGCGACGCCGGTACGAACGACGCCGGAAGAGGTGAGCCGCGATGATTCGCTATGTCGTCTACTGGGCGCGCATGGTGGCGTGCGTCCTCAAGGGCGGTCGCCTCTACTACACGTGGATGGGCTCGCTCCTGGTGCTCATCCTGCTCGGCGCCTGGAGCTACAGCCACGACGTGGTCGACGGCCTCATCCGCACCAACATGACCGACGAGGTCAGCTGGGGCATCGGCATCGCGAACTTCGTGTTCTGCGTCGGACTGGCCGCCTCGGCGCTCCTGCTCATCGTTCCGGCCTACGTGTACAAGCGCCACGACGCGAAGGAGGTGGTGCTCTTCGGAGAGCTGCTGGCGGTCGTCGCGGTGGTGCTGTGCCTCTTGTTCATCATCACCGACATCGGCCGGCCCGAGCGGCTGTGGCACCTGTTCCCCGGCATCGGCAAGCTCAACTGGCCGAGCTCGATGCTGGCGTGGGACGTGGTGGTCTACACCGGGTACCTCATCATCAACCTGCACATCCCGGGCTACCTCCTCTACAAGCAGTACCTGCGGCAGAAGCCCAATCCGTACTTCTACCTGCCGTTCGTGTTCATCTCGATGTTCTGGGCCGTCACCCATTACACGGTGACGGGCTTCCTGCTGTCCGGCCTCGGCGGCCGACCCTTCTGGGCCTCGCCCATCCTGGCGCCGCGCTTCCTCGTGAGCGTGGGCTGCACCGCGCCGGCCGTCCTGCTCATCATCCTCACCGTCGTGCGGCGCCACACGCACTTCAAGGTGCAGGAGAGCGTCTTCGACTACCTGAAGAAGGTGCTGCGCTTCAGCGCGCCGCTCAACCTGTTCCTGCTCGGCTGCGAGCTCTTCTCGCAGTTCTACAGCGGCGCGCGCACCCCCGCCGCCCATTACCTCTGGGTCGGGCTCAACGGCAAGCACGGGCTCAATCCGCTCATCTGGACGGCGCTGGCGCTCAACCTCGCCACGACGCTCGTGTGGATCACGCCCAAGTTCCGCAAGAGCCACCGCGTCGTCATCGCCGCGGCCGCCCTCACCATGCTCGGTATCTGGCTCGAGAAGGGCGTCGGGCTCGTCATTCCGGCCTTCATCCCGACCCCGCTCGGCGAGGTGGTCGAGTACTGGCCGAACCTCGGCGAGATCCTGGTGAGCGTCGGGCTGGCCGCGCTCGGAGCCTTCGTGTTCACCGCCATCGCCAAGGTGACGATCGCCATCCAGACCGGCACGCTGGCGGTGCATGGTGGCGAGGACTCGCCGCGCGTGCCCGCAGCCCCGGGCAGTGTCCCGGGCGGGGATCGCGCGCCGGTGTCCTTCCCCCCGGGCAGCGACCGCCCGCCGGCCTCGGTGCGCACGCCCGAGAGCGAGGGGGTAGCATGAGGCTCCTCCGCGCCGGCATCGCCCTCTTCGCCCTTGCGGGTTGCGGCAAGTCCGAGCCCGTGCCGGTCCCTGCGGCGCGCGCCGCCGACCTCGACCCCGCCTCGGTCACCGAGACGGACGTGAGCGGCGTCATCGACGCGCAGCGCTTCACGGTGCGCGAGGCCTGGTACCGCGTGGAGCGCCGCGAAGGACGGCGCCGGGTGGACGTCATCCTGTCCGAGGGCGAGCTCGGCCGCCTGTGCAAGGACGAGGACGTCACCCACGCCCGGCACGTGTGGCTGCGCTTCAACGGCATCGACACGGTCGCCCCGGGCACCTACCGCGGAGACTCCGACGCCGACGAGGACTTCTCGGCCCATTACGAGGCGCACGAGGAGCATGGGTGGACGGGGCGCGGCGGGACGGCGGCCGTCCTCATCGACGCGCCCCCGCCGCTGCCGGAGGGCAGCGCGCCGGGTGCGACCGCCGAGGTCGTGAGCGGCAAGCTGCGCGCGTGCTTCGGGCCCGGAACGGAGGGCTGCGTGGCGGGGCTGTTCCGCGCGCGTCGCTGTCTCACCGAGGCAGAGCTCGAGGGACCCTTCTCGAACAAGCCCACCTTCCCGGACGACGCCGCCGAGCGTGCCCGCATCCAGAAGGGGCGACCATGAGGCACCTGCCTTCGATCGACTGGCGCCACGGCGCCGTCGCGCTCGCGGTCGGCTGGCTCGCGACGAGCTGCACCTGGGAACCCCGGCGCGGCGAGCCCGTGGACGAGAAGGAGCGCGTCGTCACCATCGAGCCGCGCATTCCGCTGCTCGCGACCTACCCCTGCTCGAGCTGCCACGCGACGCGCACGCCACAGCCGGAGCGCCACCCCTTGAAGGAGGTCCACGCGGTCCGCACCTTCGACTTCTCGCACGGCGACGACACCTTCTGGTGCTACCAGTGCCACTCGATCCGCAACCTCGACCAGCTGGTGACCTCGACCGGCGCGCTCGTCGGCTTCGACGAGGCCTGGAAGCTCTGCACGTCGTGCCACGGTGACAAGCTCGACGACTGGAAGCGCGGCATGCACGGCCTCATCGTCGGCGAGTGGAACGGCCCGCGCACGAAGCTCTCGTGCCCGTCGTGCCACAACCCGCACCACCCGCGCTACCCGACCATCGAGCCGGAGAAGATGCCCGAGACGATCAAACCCCTGACGCCCTTCGGTGCAAAATGAGCCAGCGTCCCGTCACCTGCACGAAGACCGACTGCACGGCGCCGAGCTGCGCGCCCGATTGCGCGCCGAGCGCGCCCGCCACGGGCCTCGTGCAGCTGCGCCGTGGCGGTGGCACCTCGCGGCGCTCCATCTTGCAGGCGGCCGCGGGCGGGGTGGCGGCGGCGGTGGCGGCCCCGGCGTGCAACACGCCGGAGTTCGAGGCCTACTTCCAGAAGCATTACAAGAAGCTCACCGACGAGGAGAAGGTCAAGGTCTTCGCGCGCCTCGAGGAAAAGACGCGGCAGAAGACCGGCGTGCGCGTGCGCATCGGCGACCCGCCGCCCATCGAGGGCGTCCACTTCGCCTACGCGCTCAACCTGTCGCACTGCAACGGCAACCGGCGCTGCGCCGAGGCCTGCGCGCGCGAGAACAACCTGCCGGACGAGCCCGAGATGCGTTACATCCGGGTCCTCGAGCTCGACAACGGTTCGCAGCACCTCGAGCGCGGCACCGTGTACTACGACCGCGAGAAGGTCCCGGCGCCCGGCAAGTTCTACCTGCCGGTGCAGTGCCACCAGTGCGACAACGCCCCGTGCGTGAAGGCGTGCCCGACGGGCGCCACCTGGAAAGAGAACGACGGCATCGTGGTCGTCGACTACGACTGGTGCATCGGCTGCCGCTACTGCCAGGCCGCCTGCCCCTACCACGCGCGGCGCTTCAACTGGGTCGAGCCCAAGATCGAGCCGAGCCGCATCAACCCGCACCAGGCCTATCTGTCGAACCGCATCCGGCAGATGGGCGTGGTCGAGAAGTGCACCTTCTGCCTGCAGCGCACGCGCCGCGGCATGTACCCCGCCTGCTACGAGGTCTGCCCGACCGGCGCGCGCAAGTTCGGAGACCTCTCCGACCCCGAGAGCGAGGTGCGCCAGATCGTCGAGAACAAGCGCGTCTGGATCTTGAAGGAAGACCTCGGGACCGAGCCGCGCTTCTTCTACTTCTACGGGTGACGGCGCCCGCCACTGCGACGGATTCACGGAACCTACCCCCCCACCGAGAGCCCATGGTCTCCTATCTCCAGTACTGGCTGCGAATGGTGCGCTGCGCGCTGAGCGGCGGGCGGGCGTACTACACCTGGATGGCCACGCTCCTCGTGTTCATCGCGCTCGGCGGTTGGTTCTGGGCCCACGACCTCACGCACGGCCTCGGCGGCACGAACATGAGCGATCATGTGAGCTGGGGCATCGGCATCGCGAACTTCGTGTACTTCGTCGGCGTGGCGGCCGGTGCCGCCGTCCTGGTCGTGCCGGCCTATGCCTTCCATCGCGAGGACATCAAGGAGATCGTCCTGCTCGGTGAGCTCTTGGCCGTGGTCGCGGTGACCATGTGCCTCCTGTTCATCACGACCGACCTCGGGCGCCCCGAGCGCATGTGGCACCTGTTCCCGATCATCGGCTTTCTGAACGTCCCGAGCTCGCTGCTCGGCTGGGACGTGCTCGTGTTCATGGGCTACCTCGCCATGAACCTCCACATCCCGGGCTACCTCCTGTGGAGCCGCTACAAGGGCAAGAAGCCGACCCCGCTCGCCTACCTGCCCTTCGTGTTCCTGTCGATGTTCTGGGCCGTGTCGATTCACACGGTGACGGCGTTCCTCCTGTCGGGCCTCGGCAGCCGCCCGTTCTGGAACACGCCCATCCTGGCGCCGCGCTTCCTCATCAGCGCCGGCGCGTCGGCGCCCGCCCTGCTCATCTTCCTGTTCACGGCCATCAAAAAGTATGGCGGCCTCCCGGTGAAGGACAGCGTCTTCGACTACTTCTCGAAGGTGCTGCGCGTCACCATGCCGATCAACCTCTTCCTGCTCGGCTGCGAGGTGTTCCAGGAGTTCTACACGGGCGCGCTCCACTCGGCGTCCGCGCACTACCTGTACTTCGGCCTCCACGGCAAGGGCATGCTGAGCGTGTTCATCTGGACGGCCATTCTCTTCAACATCACGGCGACGGCGATCTTCCTCATCCCGAAGCTGCGCACCCAGCGCTGGCTCATGTTCGTCGGCTGCGGCCTCGCCGTCGTCGGCATCTGGATCGAGAAGGGCATGGGCCTCATCTTCCCGGGCTTCATCCCGAGCCCGCTCGGCGAGGTCGTCGAGTACGCGCCGAACGTGGGCGAGATCATCGTGTGCCTCGGCGTCGTCGCCCTCGGCGCCTTCGTCTACACGGCCATGGCCAAGATCACGATCGCGATCCAGAAGGGCACCCTGCGGCAGCACCCCGAGCCCGAGGCGCAGGCGCCCGAGGCCCCGGCTGCCG
>JADLAB010000190.1 GCA_020848455.1 Polyangiaceae bacterium | reverse complement strand
TGCTCGTCCAGGCGGGCGTCACGGTCAGCGTGTACCTGAGCGAGCCCGACGCGCCGGCGACCGAGGCGCCCGCCGAGCCCGCCGAGCCCGCGCAGCCCGAGGCGCCATGAAGCGGAGCCGGGCGTGGTCGGGTGCGCTCGCGGCCGCGGCTGCGGGCCTGCTCTCGGGCGCGAGCCAGGCCGGCACCGAGGACAGCTACGGGCTCGGGCCGACCGACATGGCGCTCGGCGGCTCCGTCGCCGCGCGACCCGGCACGGCGGCCGCGACCTACTGGAACCCGGCGGGGCTCTCGCCCGGCGGGGACACTCCGCCCGATCCGGCGGGCTTCGGCGAGCTGTCGCTCGCGTTCGTCCACGCGCACCCGCTCGTCTGGGCGAGCCGCGCCGACGGGAGCTCGGTCCCGCTCGCCGTCGAGCCGCCCGACACGCGCCAGGTGGTGCTCGGCTCGCGCTTCGACCTGCTCGGTCGCTGGGGCGTGCCGGGCCTGCACGTGGGGCTCGTCTTCGAGGTGCCGGCCACCGACATCTTCCGCTGGTCAATCCATCCGGACGAGGCGGTGCAGTGGCTCTTTCTCTCCGATCGCTCGCAGCACGTCGGTATCCACGTCGCGGCCGGCTACCGCATCGTGCCGTGGCTCTCCCTCGGGCTCGGGCTCACGACCCTGTTCGACGTCGAGACCAACACGACGGGCACCGTCACGAAGGTCACGAGCGTCGTCGATCCGGAGACCGGCGCGAGCAGCCTCGACGTGGAGGCGCTGCTCGGCGAGCAGGTCCGCGTCTTCGGCCGCTTCGCGCCGAACGCGGGCGTGCTCGTGACCCCGGTCGAGGAGCTCCGCATCGGGGCCACGTACCGCGCGCGCACCTACGTCGACGACTGGGGCTCGACGCGCATCCAGGGCGCCCCGGTCGCGGGCGATCTCGGCTACGTGCACCACTACGCGCACTACTTCCGGCCCCACGAGCTCACGCTCGCCCTCGCGGCGCGGCCCCACCCGAGCGTGTGGCTCTCGGCCGACGTGACCTACGCGCGCTGGAGCGAGGGGCTGACGACGAGCCACGCCGCGCTCGGTCCGGGACGCTTCGGCGACACCTTCTCGCCGGCCGTCGGCGTGTCGTGGCGGCCCGCCGCGGCGATCGAGCTCCAGGCCGGCTACAAGTACGCGCCCTCGCCCTTCGACAACTTCGGCGGCCCGACGAACCTGCTCGACGCCTCCTCGCACGTCGCCTCGTTCGGCGGGCGCGTCGATCTGCCCCCGGCCTATGACACGCGGGCGTGGGTCGGCTGGGCGTTCCGCACGACCTTCTACCAGGCCCGCGCCGAGGAGAAGGACCCGCGGCGCTTCGCGAGCGACCTCGCGGTCCTGACGAATCCCGGTTACCCGGGCTATCGTTACGGGGGCGCCGTCCCGGCCGCGTCGCTCGAGGTGGGGGTACAATGGTGAACCACACGCGCTCCGCGTCCCTCGCTTCCGCGCTCGCGCTCGCGGGCGCGCTCGGCGCGTGCGGCCCGAGCGCCGACCGCTACGAGCTGCTCCGCCCCGACGCCGGCCCGCCCGATCCCTCGGTGCTCGAGAAGGACGCCGGCGCCGTCAACGTCATCGAGGACGATCCCCTCGAGGACTGGGACATGACGGACGCCGGGCCGCTCTCGGGCGTGTTCGCGCTCGAGATCGAGGCGCACGCCAACGTCATCATCGACCTCGACTGGCGGCAGCTCTACCGCGTGCGGATCCTGCAGCACGGGCAGACACTGCGCGTGAAGACGCAGCTCTGCCGCATCGGCCTGCCCTCGGTGGAGGGCATCGCCGAGCTCACGATCCCGCTCGCGCTCGAGATGCTGCTCCGCGCCAAGCCGCTCGAGGTCGAGGGCGATTTCCTCTCGGACGCCGCGGCGGTCGGCGCGACCTTCGACCACCCGCCCTTCCTCAACGTCGTCGGCGCGGCGCTCGACGACCCGAGCGCCGACCCGCTCCCGACCAAGAGCTCTCCCTCGACGGCCGTCGACGAGGACGACGACGGCCACACCGGTGTCACGCTCGCCGCCAGCACGCTCACCTGCAACACCCCGCAGGAGCTCTACGTCGCGCTCCGCGGCGGCATGACGCTCGCCGGCACCGTGCAGGATCTAGACACGCTCGCAGGCGCGGCCGACCCGCGCCTCGATCAGTCGATCCTCGGCTACAGCGATCCGTGCCTCGATGCGGCGGTGAGCATCCCGGTGACGATCCTCGGCGACAACACCTTCACCGCCCGGCGCACGAGCGCCGCCCTCGACGTGAACGACAACGGCAACGTCACCTGCGGCGAGATCGTCGTCGCCGCACCGAAGCTGTTCGGCGCGTTCTGGGGCGCGGCGAACTGAGCTCGCGCGCGGCGCGAGCCGAGCGCGTCGTCCTACTTGCCGTGGGCCTTCATGGCCTCTTCCTTGTTCACTTCCTGCACGCACTTGAAGAACTCCGTGCAGTCGGCCTTCTCGACGCAGGCCGCGGCCTTCTTCGCCGCCTCCGGGTGCTTGCCGGCGCCCTCGCCGCAGTTCTTCTGGCAGCCGGGCCCGATGTTCTCCTTCGCCTCGGCGAGCGCGGCCGACTTCTTGTCGGCGGGCAGCTTCAGCTTGGCGAGCTCGCCCTCGATGTACTTCAGGGCATCGGTCTCGCACTTGGCGAGGCGCCCGCAGAGCGCGTCGCACTCCGGGCCGCCAGAGCTCGCGGAGGCCGAGGCGCTGCCCGAGGCGGACGCGCTCGCGGACGCGCTCCCGGACGCGCTCGCGGACGCATCCGGCGCCGGGGCCGACGCGGCGCCGGACGCCGAGGCGGCGGGCGCGCTCGCGGAAGGCTTGGTCGAGGCCGAGGGCTGGCTCTTGGTCGCCGAGCCGGTCGCGGTCGTGGAGCCACTGTCGCCGCAGGCGACGAGCGCCGGCGCGAGCACGAGGACGAGGGAGAGGAACTTCATGGCCGCGCGCCGTAGCACGGAGCCCGCTCGCCCCCAATCGCCGTCGCGCCGTCCCACCCGCCCCCGCCCCCGCACCCGCCCCCGCCCGCGCCCGCGCTCACGCGCCCCCTCACGCGCCCCCTCACGCACCCGCACCCGCACCCGCCCCCGCCCGCCCTCACACGCCCGCCCCCGCGCCCGCGCCCGCCCCCGCGCCCCCTCACGCGCCCGCCCCCGCGCCCGCCCCTCCCGCTGCGGGAGCCGGCGCCGCGGCCGACTCCCGCACCCGCACGCGTCAATGCCCGCCGACGAGCCGCACCAGCGTGCCGAGCACGTGGTCGAACCGGGCCCTCATTCCGTCGTCGACATCCGGCAGGTAGCCGAGCGCCGCGACTTCGGCCGCGACGAGCGGGTGGCGTGCCTGGCCGTCCCGGCGGGCGACGTCGTCATCACGACGACGTACTGGTGATGTGCGGGTGCGGGGGCGGGGGCGAGCGCGGGTGCGGGTGCGGGCGCGGGCGGGGGCGGCCGCGGGTGCGAGCGCGGGCGGGGGCGCGGGTGGG
>JADLAB010000189.1 GCA_020848455.1 Polyangiaceae bacterium | reverse complement strand
CGTGGCGCTCAAGGACGCGCGCTTTCGCCGCCGCGGCTGGGCGCTCGTGGTCGCCGGGCTCGTCTATGGCGCGCTGCGCTATGGCGTCCTGCTGGGACCCCACAAGACGCCGCAGATCGTGCGGGCCGTCGGCCATCTGCTCTTCGGCGGGCTCGGCGGCCTCCTGGCGGCCGGCGTGATCAAGGCTCACCACGGCAAGGAGACAGGCAAGTGAGGAGATTGGCTTTCTTGGTCGTCGTCGCGCTCGGCGCGAGCGTCGCCGGCTGTCAGGGCGCGAGCACCTGTGATCTCACCGGCACCGGGCGCGCCTTCGGCGCCTGCTGCACCGAGGACGCAGAATGCCTCGACGGCGTGTGCCACGAGTTCGGCGACGGCACCGAGACCTGCACGAAGGCGTGCACCGCCGACGCCGACTGCCCGGCCGGAAGCCAGGGCCAGAAGTGCAACGCCCAGGGGGTGTGCCGGCCCTGATCGAGCGAGCCGCCCCGTGGGACCTCTGGGACGAGCCAGCAGTGCCACGGCAAGGGCGTCTGCCGGCCCCGACGTCCGCGGCGCGCCGCCGGGACACGCCCCAGCTCACGGGTCGTAGGGATCGTCGCGCTTTGGCTCCCAGAGCTCGAGCGTGAGGCCGTCCGGGCCGACGACGTGCGCGAAGCGGCCATTCGGCTCGGGGTCGAGCACCTTGAGGATGGTCGCCCCGCGCTGGCGCAGCAGCTCGAGCATGCCGTCGAGATCATCGACGCGCAGGTTGAGCATGAACGGCAGGGCGCTCGGCCCGAAGTAGTCGGAGCGCTGCGGGTGCAGCCCGAGGACCGTGTAGCCCTTGCGCTCGGGGTCCTCGCGCTCGCGCCAGGGGAACACGCGCCCCCATGGCTCGGTCGGCAGGTCCAGCACGTCGGTGAACCACTTCGCGGTCGCCGCCGTGTCGCTCGTCTTGAAGAACACGCCCCCGATGCCCGTCACTTTCGCCATCGGCAGATCCTGCCATCACGGCCGGCCGTCGTCCTCCGACTCGGCGTCGTCCGCGGCGCCCGCCTCGGCACCGCTGTCCTTTGCGGGGGGCGGCGCGGCCGGGCCTGGTGCCTCCGGGACGGGGGCTGCGGTCGCCGGCGGCTCGCCGGTCGGGGCCGCGGCGGGCGCGGGTGCGGGCGCGGGAGCCGGCGGCGCGAGCCACAGACCGCCCTGCCTGAACGCCCGGTAGCCGCGGCGGAGCGCCACGACGAGCGCGAAGGCGAGGCCGAGCGCCCACACGGCCGCGCCCGCTTGCCATGCGCCGAGCGGCACGCTCACGATGCGCCCGACCGGCAGGGTGCCGTCGGTCGCGGCCGCGTACCAGAGCAGGGTCCCCTCGGGACGGCGACCGTCCTCGGCGAGCGCGCCCGCCACCCAGAGCTCGGGGTCGCCGACGGCGTGGCTGACCGCGAGCGCGAGCGCACCCGCCGCGAGCAAGGTCGAGACCACGAGCGCCACTTGCCCGAGGTTGTGCGACAGGGGCGGCAGCGCCGCCCGGCGCTCACGGTGCGCGAGCACGAACGGCCACGCGGCGATGAAGAGCGCGGGCAGCGGCGACACGAACGCCATCCCGACGGCGAGGAGCATCCACTGCCACAGGGCGAGCGCGCTCTTGCGGCTCAGCGCGAGCCCCAGCGCGACGGCGGCGCACAGGCCGAGCAGGCCCCAGAAGCGCACGCTCGGTCCCCAGCCGGCGCCGAAGGTGGCGAGGATCACCCGGTCGCCCCGCCAGCGCACGAGGACGGTGGCGTTGTAGGCGCGGTCGCCGACGCGCACGCTCGGCGTCGTGCGGTTCCACGCCTGGCCGCCCGGCGCCTCCCACTCGACGCGGAGCGCGTGCGGGCCGGGCGGCAGCGACACCCGAAGCTCGCCCCCGTCGAGGCTCGCGGCCTGCGCCTGGCCGTCGACGGTGAGCTTCGTGAGGTGGGCGTCGGCGGGCAGTGCCAGGCTCTCGATGCCGCCGGTGCTGGTCTGGATCGCGACCGACAGCGTGGCCTCGTCCGTGCGCGGTCCGATCGTGAGCTCGAGGGTGGCGCGGTGCACGGTGGTGGCGCGCCCGGGAGCCGGGGCCGGCCGCTCGAAGCCGAGGGTGACCTTCTCGCCGGGCCACGGCTTAAAGCTCGGGCGGTAGACGCCGTCGCGCATGTGCTCGAAGGGCGCGAGCCCGGTGGCGTCGCAACGCCATACGACACCACAACGCAGGACCCACGTCTCATTCCACGGACGGTCCGTTGGAGCCACGCGCTCGAGCGCGGCGCGCGGCTCGAGCGCGGTCTGGAAGGTGGCTTCCTTCGTGGTGCGCCCCAGCGTCACGACCGCCTCGCGGCCCTCCTGCGTGACGCCCTCGGTGAGCACGCGCTCGCCCGTCGCGAGGGGAAAGCGCACCAGGATCGGCGCGCCGAGACGGCTCGCGCGCACCAGCCTGGTCTCGACGGTCCAGCGCACACCGATGTCGAAGGTGCGCGTCACGACCAGCCACGGAGGTACCTCGAGATCCGCCGTGCCGGGTGGCACGTCGGGCCCGAGCGGCGGCTCCTGCGGCTGGTCGGCGCCCACGGGCGAGATGCGCACCGGTCCCGACACCCTGCCGTCCTCCACACCCTCGACCAGGAACCCCTCCGCCTCGACCGCGACCTCGTGCGGGACCGTGCCGAAGGCGAGCGTCATGGCCGCGATCGGCCCGGCGAGCTTCACCTGGTGGACGCCCGGCGCGAGCCGCAGGTGCAGGGCGCCGTCG
>JADLAB010000188.1 GCA_020848455.1 Polyangiaceae bacterium | reverse complement strand
GGGCTCGTGCTCTAGGTCTACCGCCGCACGGGCGCATTTCCGGTCGAGGAGCGGTACGGGCTACAAGCGCAAATACGGCGCGCCGCTGTCTCGATTCGCTCCCACGAGTCTCGTGCCTGAAGTCTGGTGCCTGATCCCTGTAGCCGCGAGACTTCCGCCCGAAAGGGCGGAAGTCGAGTCAGAAGCGGCCCGCGCTTTTTTCGCAGCGCGGCGCGCCCGCCCCGAGTACCTTCGGCCCCGAGAGCGTGCGCACATGAAGGCGATCATCATCGGGGCCGGACGCGGCCGACGGCTCGAGCACCTGACCGAGGAGGTGCCCAAGACCCTCGTGCCCATCCTCGGCCGGCCGATGCTCGAGAGCATCCTCGAGGCGCTCGCCGCGGGCGGGCTCGTACCACCGGAGGTCGTGTTCATCGCGGGCTACCGGAGCGAGGTCGTGCGCGGGCGCTACCCGAGCCTCGCGTTCGTCGAGAACGCCGAGTGGGAGCGGAACAACATCCTCCTGTCGCTGCTCTGCGCGCGCGAGCACCTCGCCGGGGGCTTCGTCTCGAGCTACGCCGACATCGTCTACCGGCCGAGCACCGTGCGGGCGCTCGTCGGGTCACCGCACGACATCACGCTCGTGTGCGACACGGCCTGGCGGCGGCGGTACACGGGGCGGAGCCAGCACCCCGAGCACGACGCCGAGAAGCTCCGCATCGGTCCGGACGGGCGCGTCACCGAGATCTCGCGCCGCATCCCGTCCGAGGAGGCGAGCGGCGAGTTCATCGGCGTGATGCGGTTGACGGCCGCCGGCGCCGCGCGCTTCGTGCGCGCCTTCGACGAGGTCCTCGAGCGGTTCGGCACCGAGGCCGAGTTCCGCGAGGGGCGCAGCCTCGAGAAGGCCTACCTCATCGATCTCCTGCAGCACATGGTGGCCTCGGGCGAGATCGTGCACGCCCTGCCCGTCGAGGGCGGCTACATGGAGATCGACACGACCGAGGACGCGCGGCTCGCCGAGGCGTGGTGGGCCGACATCGGCTGAGCCGACGGCGCGGTAGGGACGGACGGTAGCTGCTATGGTGAGGGCGATGCGGCGTACGACGAGCGGACGGGTCTGGGGCCGGGTGACCGGGCGCCTGGCGCTCGCAGGGGCAGTCGCCGGCGCCAGCGCGCTCGCGCTCGGCGCCTGCACCTGGACCGACGTGCGCCCGCCGGCGCCGAAGTACCTGCACGAGGAGCCCTACCCGAGCGCGGCCCCTCCGACCGCCTCGGCGAGCACGCCCCCGCCGATCGAGCCCGACGAAGACGACACGAAGCCACCGCCCCTGCGCACCGAGGTCGCGGCCTCGCAGCTCGTCGCGACGCTCGCGGGGCCGCGCATGCGCATCGCCGACGTGCGGGGCGCGACCCCCGACGTCGCGGGCCTCTACTTCGTGCCGGTCGAGGAGCCCATCGAGGCGTGCCCGTCGAGGGGCGGCGTGCTCACCGTGCGCGTCGCGACGAAGGACGGCCAGCGGGTCGTCGAGGTGCTGCCCGGCAGCGACGTGGCGCCGGAGACGAAGCGCTGCGTGCTCCAGGCCCTGAACGCCTTCACGCCCGGCGAGACCATGTCGCAGAGCTCCTCGCCCTCCGAGGCCCTGCGCGAGTTCTCGAGCGTGCTCACGATCCAGTGGTGAGCGCCCGTCCGCGCTGGCGCGCGCGGGCCGGCTCCGCCATGCTCGGAGCGGCATGTCGGAGCCTGCGACGACGGTGCGCCTGATCCCGAGCGACCCCCCCGAGCTCGTCGTCCACGACGCGCCGAGCCCCTGCTCCTACCTGCCGGGCCGGACCGCGCGCCTGCCGCTGCGCCTGCCGCTCCGGCCGCTCGATCACGCAGCCTTCGAGCAGCGCCTCGGGCAGGGCGACCGCCGCCAGGGACGGCTGCTCTACCGCACGAGCTGCCCGGGCTGCCAGGCGTGCGAGCCCATCCGCATCGACGTGGCGCGCTTCCGCCCGAGCCAGAGCCAGCGGCGCGCGCACAAGAAGGGGCTCCTCGCGATCAGGACCGAGCTCGGCCCGCTCGAGCTGTCCGAGCGCCGCGTCGCGCTCTACGACCGGCACAAGGTCGGGCGCGGGCTCGGCGGCGAGGACGGGGCGACGAGCCCGGAGACGTACCGCGCCTTCCTCGTCGACACCTGCACCGACAGCTTCGAGCTGCGCTACTCGGTCGGCGACGAGCTCATCGGCGTCGCGGTCACCGATCGCGCCGAGCGCTCGCTGTCGGCGGTGTACTGCTACTACGACCCCGCCCACGAGGCCCTGTCGCCGGGGGTGTTCTCGATCCTGCAGCAGCTCGAGCTGTGCCGCCGCTGGGGGCTCGAGTGGCTGTACCTCGGCCTCTACGTCGCCGAGTGCTCGCACATGAGCTACAAGGCCCGCTACCTGCCGCACGAGCGGCTCGTCGCCGGCTCGTGGCAGCGCTTCGAAGGGCGCCCCTCGCCGAGGACCACGACCCCGCCATGAGACACCTGCCTGCGATCGTCCTCACCGGGCTCCTCGCGACCGCGCTCGCGAGCGCGGCGGCGTGCGGCAAGCCCGCGAGCGCGCCCGGCGAGCAGCTCGACAGCGAGTGCGCCGGGCGCGCGGATCAGGCGCGAAAGCGCGTGCTCGCGGCGGTCGAGGCGAACCTCGCCTGCCGGAGCGACGACGACTGCCAGGTGGTCGCGGTCGGCAGCGGCTGCTTCGACGCGTGCACGCGCGCGGTGAACGCCGAGGGCGTCGCGGCGGTGGCGGCGGCGCGCGCCGCGGTCGACGAGGCCGACTGCCGGAGCTTCCGGTCCGACGGCTGCCGGCTCGAGCACCCGCCCTGCGCCCCGCCCGCCGCGGCGGCGTGTCGCGAGGGCCGCTGCGAGTGAGGCGGCGCCCGCCCCGAGGCGCGCGGCGAAATTGATCTTCGGTACGACTCGGCCGTAGGCTGGGGGGCGTCGATTGACTTGCGCCCGCGCGGGCGCCGAAGGAGCGGCCATGGCACGGGGAGCGAAGGCACGGGGCGGGCTCGGGCGTGGACGGCAGCGCGGGTGGCTCGGGGTCGGGATCGCGCTCACCGGGGCCGCGCTCGCGGCCGTGGGCGCGTGCACCAGCGACAGCACGACCGATTTCGACGGGACGGGGGCGGCCGGGGCGAGCACCTCGACCGGTGGAGCCGGGACCGGCGGAGCCGCGAACGGCGGCGGCGGGTCGAGCGCCGGTGGCGGAGGGACGAACGCCGGTGGCGGCGGCGGAGCGGCCGGCGAGTGCAGCCAGAGCTCCGACTGCAACGCGCTCTTCGGCAACGCGCCCTGCGGCAGCTGGCAGTGCAACGGCCAGGGGCAGTGCCAGGCGAACGCCCCCAGCTGCACGGATGCCGACACCGACGGTTACGGGTCCGGCGCCGGCTGCGCCTGCGCCGGCCTCGACTGCGATGACGCCGACCCGACCGTGCAAGACACGGCGTCGGGCAGCTGCTACTCGGGGCCGGTCGGGACCGACGGCGTCGGCACCTGCCAGGCCGGCACGCACAGCTGCGCCGCGGGCGTGTGGTCGCCGTGCAGCGGCGAGGTGGTGCCGAGCGGCGAGGCCTGCAACGCGCTCGACGACGACTGCAACGGAGTCGACGACGACGGCCTCGGCACCTTCTCGTGCGGCCTCGGCGCCTGCGCGGCGACGGTCGCCGCGTGCAGCAATGGCGTCGTCGGCGTGTGCGTCCCCGGCGCGGCGGGCTCGGTGCTCGACGGCCCGACGTGCGACGGCATCGACTCGAACTGCAACGGCCCCATCGACGAGGACTGCAAGAGCTGCATCCCGGTCACGCCGAACGGCAACGACGGCACCGGCGACGGGACCTTCGCCCTGCCGTTCGCGACCGTCCAGGGCGCGATCGACTGGGCGGCCGGGCACGCCGGCCCGAAGACCGTGTGCGTGGCGGGCGGGACCACCTGCAATCAGACGCACAGCTACGCGGGCGCGGTCGTCATGGCGAACGGCGTCAGCGTGCTCGGGAGCTACGAGAGCTCGAACTGGAACCGCTGCGGCAACCTCACGACGACCCTCGCGCCGCCCACCGGCCTCGGCGTGAGCTTCACGAACGCCGTGCAGACGACGACGGTGCTCGACGGCTTCCAGATCGATCGCTTCCTGGCATCGACCACGGCCGCCGTGACCGTCGACGGCGCGACCGGCGTCATCCTGTCGTGGCTCCGCATCCAGAACCTGCCGAGCGTCACCAACTCGTACGGCGTCGACGTCGCGAACGGCGCCGAGGCGGTCATCGCGCGCAGCTACGTCGACGGCGGCACCGGCACCGGCGAGACCATCGGGATCCGGAGCGTGGGCTCGCGGATCACGGTGCAGAACAACTGCGCCACCTACGATGCGAACGGACGCTGCAATGCGCTCTGCGGGGGCAATCCCTCGATCCGCGGGCGGCTGACGGCCGGGACGGGCGTGAGCTACGGCATCTTGCTCGACGACTCGCCGGGCTCGACCATCCAGGCGAGCGCCATCTGCGGCAACTCCGCCGACGACGGCGCCGGGATCCGCATCGCCGGCGACGGCACGGGCATCACGATCCGCGGGAGTCTCGTCAACGCCTGGGGCGGGCTCCAGAGCTCGCACGGCGTCTGGATGGAGGACTGCAACGGCGCGGCCCCGTGGCTGGTCGACAACTTCCTCATCGCCGCGGCCGGCACGACCGCGCAGACCGAGGTCGACGGCGTGCGCGCCATCGGCGACTGCCACCCCGTCGTCGACTCGAACGTCGCGATCTCGGGCGGCGCCGAGGGCGGCGCTTCGAGCCCGAACGGCGTCTACTGCGGCACGAACGGCTCGCTCGCGAGTCGCTGCGTGGTCCTCGGCAACCGACTCATCTCGGGCTCCGGCGGCGGCTTCCCGCCCGTCGCGACGGGCGTGCGCTGCGACGACGGCGGCTGCATGCGCATCGCCAACAACACGATCACCGGCCGCGGGGGACAGGTCTCGTACGGCGTCGTGCTCGGCACGACCGGCACGCTGGTGGACGGCAACGTCATCCGCGGCGGCTGCGCCCCGGTCGCGACCGGCGTGCAGGCCAATGACAGCGCGGCACGCGTGCAGAACAACCGCATCTTCGCCTACGCCCAGATCGACTGCGGCGCCGGCAGCATCGTGCCGCCCCAGCAGAGCCGCGGCATGCAGGTGTTCCCGGCCGCGGGCGCGAACGAGATCGACGTGCACTCGAACGACCTCGACGGGACCGGCAACCCGAACGCGGTCTGCACCAGCACGGGGCTCGAGATCGCGGCCGGCCTCGCGCCCTTGCCGAGCGGCGTCGGCATCTTCCGCAACAACATCGTGCGGGGCGGCGTGTGCAGCATCCGCTACGTCGTCGCCGAGACGGGCGCGGGTGCGGACCCGCGCGTGTTCGAGCACAACGACCTCGATCCCTTCGCCACGCCGACCGCGCTCTACCGCGACGAGGGAGCCAACGACCTCGGCACGGCCGCGGCGGTCGACGCGCTCGCCGACATGACGGTGAACGGCACGCTCTCGGCGGACGCCCTGTACGTCAACTACCCGACCGACCTCCACCTCGGGGCGGCGTCGCCTTGCATCGGCGCGGGGACCGCGACCGGCGCGCCGTCCTACGACATGGACGGCCTGCCCCGCGACCTCGTCGCGCCCGACATCGGCGCGGACGAGCGCTGAGCGCGTGAGCCTCCGCGGCCACCCGGCGAGCCCGTAGCTGCGCGGCCGGCCGGGCGGGCCGTCTTGCCGCTCGGGCCCTCAGTCGAGCAGCTCGACGCCGGTCGCCTCGATCTGGACCTTCGCGACCTGGCCCGTCGCCTCGCGCGCTTCCTCGGCGCAGCCGTCGTGGCCCTCGGCGGGGGCGAGCACGGTGCCCTGGATGACGGCGCGGCGGCCCGACGCGTCGCGCGGGACGGAGAAGGCGTGGCCGGCCATCTTGACGTGGGCGAGGCCGGTCGGGTCCTCGATCTCCATCCAGCAGCCCATCTCCTGGCAGACGGCCTTCACGTTGCCCTCGGTGCGCACCGTCTTGGCGGCGAACTTGCCGGGCTCGCGCACGATGTCGGCGAGCGCGGTCGGCGTCGCCTCGGTGATGGCGGCGCCGAAGTGGTTCTTGCCGGGCGAGGACGCCTCCGCCGCGGCCGAGGCGCTGGGCTTCTGGTCGCCGGTGGCGGCCGTGGGCGTGTCGGTGCGCGCGCAGCCGAAGGCGAGGGTGGCGGTCAGAGCGGACAGGACGAGCCAGGATGAACGGGAACGCATCGGGCGCATTGTGACCCGATCCGAGAAAAAATCGAGTCCTTGCGACGCTGCGCGCGCGATGCTGAGCTGGCCCGGGTCGCATGGCATTTCCGCTCCTCTTCGCCGACGTCGCCCCGCCGAAGCTCCCCGTTCCGACGGGGAGCGCGGCGATCGTGTTCTCGGGCATCCTCGTCGGGCTCGCCGGGCTCGTGTGCTTCTTCGCCTGGCTCGTCGTGCGCAAGCGCCGGCCGAAGCTCGGCCGGGCGCTCGGCCTCGGCGCCATCGCGTGCACCCTGGGCTACGCGGCCGCGGTCGTCGCCAGCTGGTACGTGCGGCCCCCGCGACCGCTGCCCCCGCCCCGCCCGGCGCCGGCCGCGAGCGCCCCCGCGGCGCCGGACACGAGCGCCGCGACGACCGCGAGCGCGGCCTCCTCGGGCGCGCCGTGAGCTCGGGGACGCGCGCCGGGTGGCTCTTCGCGGCCCTGCTCGGGGCGAGCGGATGCGAGCGCAAGAGCCCGCTCGCCGAGGCGTACGTGGGCACGGTGCGCGAGCGCGCCCGGGTGCAGCAGGACACGGGCCCGAAGAAGCCCGACGGGTCCGTGCCCGTGGCGTGGTGGACCACCGACCGGCCCCAGAGCAACGTGCGGGTGCGGGTGAAGGCCGCCGGCGAGCAGCGCTACCGGATCGAGCTGCTCGGCTGCACGGTCGAGGTCGAGCTCGACGCCCCGCCGAACGACCACGCCGGCCGCGTCGTCCAGCGGCCGCAGCAGTTCTGCCCGATCGCGGTCGACCACTACGACGGCGTGCTCTTCGTCACGGGCACGGTCACCGTCGACCGGGCGACGAAGTTCCTGAGCGTGCACGTCGCCGCGAGCAACCGCGACCCGAGCCCCCACGTCGAGTGGAGTCTCACGTTCGAGGGGCGAGCCGGCGCGGAGTGAGGGAGTCGTCAGTCGTCAGTCGTCAGTTGTCAGTAGCAGAGACGGAGAGAGAGGCCCCGCTCGGCCCGCCCGACGGCTCCGGGGCCGAGAACTGAAGCTGACTGGCGACTGACGACTGCCGGCGGGGCGGGCTTGCCACCGAGGGACGCGGCCTCGCATTTGTATACATTTGCATGACAACCGTCCGTGCGAGTCCGTGCCGCGTGCGGACAGGAGTGCACTTTTCACGCAACTGCCGCGCATGGCGGGTCGATCCATGGATCAGAGGGCTTTCTCCTGTGGTGCGGGCCCGACACTCACGGACACCTACATCCGAAACGGAACTTTGCGGTTCACCCTTCCATCGGACCGTCGTGGCTAGGTAGCCTCGGTGTCCGGGACAGGCGAACGCAAGCGGGGTTGCGATGAGCAGAGCAGCAGAGCAGCAGAGCAGCAGAGCAGCAGAGCAGCAGAGCAGCAGAGCAGCAGAGCAGCAGAGCAGCAGAGCAGCAGAGCAGCAGAGCAGCGCCGCGCGCGCATCACGACGGCTGGAATCTGACCGTCTACTGCACGCGTGGGCGACTCGACTAGCAGCGTTCGTCGTCGCAGCCGGCGCCGCAGGGTGCACGCAGCCAGCGCTCATGCAGTGGAACCTGCTCGACAACGGCACGCCCGACCCGATCCCTGCGAGCACGGTCGGCGTCGTCGGGCACCTCTCGATCGACGACACCTCGCTCGACTGGCTGCGGCTCCAGATGGGCGGGATCCATCCGACGGCGACGATCCATGGCACGACCGGCCTCGGCCTGCCGGAGTGCGTCGGGGCGCAGGTGTGCGCGAAGGTGGCCGCCGGGCCCTTCGACATCATCGACCAGGTGAAGGCGCCGTTCCCGGACCCGGTGCCGCAGGGCAGCGTTCCGCCGCTTCCCCTGGACAGCGCGCTGGCGGCAAGCCTCGGCGCGCTCTATGGCGACGTGCCCTTCCATCTTGAGCTCGAAGCCCTGCCCGGTGGTATTTCCGTCACGCACCCGGCCTTCGGGCACTACCTGTACGGTCAGTGGTGTCCCCTCCCGGAGCTCGGCGTGTGCGTCCCCTGGCCCATGTCGTCGGTCCTCGATCCGGGCATCTACGTCCCCGTCGAGCTGACGTTTTCGAATGTGCCCGGCCTCGCCCCGGGCGGGCCGTACGCGGAGTTCACGTGCACGTGCGACGACGTCGCCGCCTCGCCGGCTCCTCTGCCCGGCGACGGCTGCACCACCATCTGCACCGAGGCGAGCGCGTTCCCGTGCAGCACCATCCACATCGCGCTCCACCTGAACCGCCTGCACCTCGCGATGGGCTTCCCGGGGCAACAGCAGCCGGGCGTGCCGAACGGGGCGTGGACCTCGACCTTCCTACCCGACGGGAAGAACTTCCACCTGAAGGACATGTGGCGGCCGCGCTTCGAGGTGAAGGGGATCGCCACGGGCACGCCCTACGCCGCGGACTTCGACGCCGTGAAGGCCGACGCGCAGAGCGACTTCGCGGTCGCCATCAAGGTCGGCGGCGGGGAGGAGTGCGGCCTCGCCTGTGGGCTCACGGGCCTCTGTGAGCCCATCGCTGCACAGGTGGCGGCGAACGAGCTCAGTCGTCGGCTGCCGAACCAGATCGGTGACGAGATTGCCAAGTACCTGACGCCGCTCTTCGAGCACACCGGCGCGTCTGTCCCCACGTGTAGCCTCTGGCCGAAGCCCGCCTGCACGGACCCGGTCCCCGGCACTCCGAACACGCCCGACACGTGCTGCACCGCCGAGGACCAGGCGAGCCTGGCGAGCGCCTCGTTGAGCTATCTCAAGTGGCAGTGGCTGGCGAGCCCCTTCGGACCCTACCCGAACGGCTCATGGCTCCGGGTCACCAGCGTGGTGGGCGTGGCCGTCAACGAGGCAGACGCGGCGACTGCGAGGGTGCTCATCTTCTACGACGGCGACGCCGACGACGACCTCATCCCCAATCCGGTCGACAACTGCTGGCTCGTGAAGAACACGCAGCAGCTCGACAGCGATGGCGACGGCGTCGGCGACGCCTGTGACGTGTGCCCCGCCGACCCCCAGGACGACGAGGACCACGACGGCGTCTGCGGCGACAAGGACAACTGCGACCTCGTCGCGAATCCAGGCCAGCGGAACAACAACCGCGTCGCGGAGACCGTCCACACGCCCGACCTCATCTGGGGCGACGCCTGCGACCCGGTGCCGACGCCCACGGCGGCGATTCAGCAGCACTCGACCTACTTCGCCTCGCCCTATGCGTACGCGTGCACCAGCATCGAGCGCGACCGCTTCGACATGCGCGCGCGCCGCTCGTACTCGAACACCGCCGCGAATCTGTCCGTGCCCGTCTGGGGCGTGCGGACCGCGGGGATGTACTGTCAGCCGAACTCGAACACGCCGACGACCTGCAAGGAGCCCGCGGACATCGACGATGCGGTGCTCGACGACTCGGACTGCGCCATCGTCCCCGGCGTCCCGCCTCCACCGTCCTGCGGCATCGTCGAGTCGGCGAGCACACGCTTTCACCGCCTGAGCCTGTACTACTCGTCGACGAACAGCCCGGCCGAGACCGGCGGCGATCCGAACGCCATCCCGAAGGCGCTCGACTACGGCTACTCCGCAGGCAGCAGCGCGCCCGGCCCCGTGTGGCGCTGGGACTACCGGGCCGACGTGAAGCGCTGGGTCGCGACGGGCCTCTACCCGGAGCTCGAGACGAGCGAGAACCCCGTCCTGCTCGGCAACGACGCCATCGGCACGGACCTCGACGGCACCTTGTGGTTCCACGCCTTCACGCCGATCGGCGACACCGTGAACGCGTGCGGCCCGAGCGGCTGCACCGGCTTTCACGGCGAGCAGCTCGCCAACCACCACAAGCTCGGCGGCGGACGCGGCTACCACGTCCACACCAAGATCTGCACGCCGCTCCTCGCGCCCGTCTGGGAGCCGTACCCCTACATCTTCCTGGATCAGGGCGATCCGCCCGACTGGACCCGCTGGGACGCGGCCGCTGGCGAGTCGAGCGTGCTCGTCGGCGCCGGTGCCGACTGGGGCGCCATCGGCGAGGGCGGCCGCGTCGGCGTCGCGACGAGCGTGCTCGGCCCGGCCCTGCGCGCGCGGCTCGCGGAGCCAGGTCTCCGCTGGGCGAACGCGGTCGAGCCCTCGGCCGACATGGGGCGCGGGCGCGCCTTCCCGCTCGCCGTCGCCCTCTCGCCGAACGGCCACGATATCGTCGACAGCGTCCGGGTCGGGCAGGGCTCGATCCTCGCCGACGCCGATCGAGGCGTCGCCCCCGACCCCCGCGACGGGAGCCCGGACGCCTATGGCTACGCGCCGGTCTTGAGCCGCTACCGCGGCGGCGTGTTCGTCGTCGGTGGCGAGCGCGCCGGGACGGGCGAGCCGGCGGGCGAGACGTGGTTCACGCCGCTCGACTCCTCCTCCTGGTCCGAGGTGTCGACCGAGATCCGGCCCGAGCACGTGCTCGCAGCGACCTACTCCTTCGCGAGCGATGCGCTCTACGTCCTCGACGAGACGGGCCCGGAGGACCAGCGGGAGCGTCGCCTCTGGACGCACGATCTCCGGTCGAACGAGTCGCGCCTGCTCGGCGCCTTCCCGCGCCACGAGGCGTGGGATCGGCACGCCTTTGCGATCGACAAGGACGGCGGGGTGCTCCTGGCGTCCTCGAGCACGAGCCTCGACGCGCACGCCGTCGCGCGGATCGACGCCGCAGGCGGCGACGGGCTGAGCGGCATCTGGCGTGGGACGCGGCCGTTCCTCTTGCCTCCGCTCGTCGATCTCGAGGGCTACACGTTCGTCTTGCCCGCGCGCGAGGGCTGGCCGAGCGAGACCGTGGTCGGCCTCCGGAGCCTCGCCGTCGAGGAGAAGGCTCGGATCGCGGGCGACGTGGCGGTCGTCGAGGCCGCGACCGGGAAATGCCTCGTCGACAAGCTCGAGGCCGTGCTCGGCGCGCACGCCGTCATCGAGGGCTCGCTCCGTGCGGACGACGTGCGCCTGCGCCATGATTCCGTGGTGACGGGCGCGGTGACGTACAACGGGCTCACGAACCACGGGACCATCGGGCTCGAGGCCGTGACGCCGCTCGCGCTGCCGCTCGGCCTCACCCTTCCCTCCGTGCCCGCGTTCGCGCCGGGCGCCGCTGCCGTCGTCGTGCCGCACGGCACCCTGCGAGAGCTCGGCCCGGGCGCGTACGGCAACGTGCGGGTGAAGGGCGGCGGCGAGGACGATCCGGCGGTGCTCCGCCTCACGGGCGGTACCTACGATTTCGCCGACCTCGAGCTCGGCGCCCATGCACTGCTCGTCTGTCAGGCTCGCTGCGAGGTCCGCGTGGCGGGGCGGCTCAAGACCGAGTCCCACGTCTACGTCGGCCCAGCGTTCGGCACCGATCTCGACGCGGCGGATGTAGTCCTCGTGGTGCGCGGCAAGAACGGCCACGACGGCCACGTCGACGCGACACCGAAGGCCGCGCGCATCGGCGCCCACGCCGTCGTCGTCGCGCGCATCTACGCCCCGACGGGCACGCTCTCCCTCGGGGAGCACGCGGTCGCCAAGGGGACCTTCGTCGGGCGCGAGGTGCGCGTCGGCGAGAAGGCGCGCGTCGAGAAGGACGAGGGACCGGCGCTCCGCCTCCGCCTCTCGGAGCTGCCGCTCGCGACGGCGGCGTTCGAGGAGCTCGGGGCGCAGCTGTGAGCGCCCGAGCCAAAGGCGTGCGCCTCGCCGTGCTGCTCGTCCCCGCCGGCTGGCTCGCGGCAGCGAGCTGTACCGGCGGCGAGGACGCGAGCGGCACGGCAGGAGCGGGGGGCGCGTCCACGACCACGTCCACGTCGAGCACGAGCTCGACGACGAGCGCCGGCGGAGGCAGCGGCTGCCCGGCGCTCGCGTTACCGCCGGAGGTCCCGGCCGGCTGGAGCGAGCTCACGGACTGGTCGTGCGACTGCCGCTTCTACTACCCACCCACGCCCGAGCTCATGCCCGCGCCGATCGCCTGGGAACCGTGCCCGGCAGCGCTCGGGAGCGTCGACTGCCGCAAGATGGTCGTCGACTGGACGCCCGCGTACGCCTTCGCCATCTACTCGCAGGCGCCGCTCTACGTGCACGACGACGGGACGCCGACCCTGATGTTTCGGCGCATCTCGGAGCGATGGATCACCGACATGATCGCCGACGCGGACGGTCCGGTCCGCATGGCCTTGATGCGCGTGCGTGGCAGCCAGGAAACGGCCGGTGGCAGCGGCGCCGGGTGCAGCCTCGGCAGCCCGGGCTATCGCTGGCCGCGCTTCGCCCTCGGGGTTCAGGGCCACGACAGCGAGGGCGACTGGCTCGCGTCCCCGCATCAAGGGGCGCTCGTCGGCACGGTGGACACGCCGAAGCCGGAGGTCTTCCGCCACTACACCGACGGTCGCGTCCGGAGCTGGTTCATGAGCGAGGACTACCTCGCCTGGGAGAACTCGACCGACTTCAAGGTGGTCGCCTCCCCCTGGGACCAGACTGACATCGACGTGACCTCACCGCCCGACGATCCCGACAACCTGCACGCGAACCAGGTGCGCTGGTGGAAGAACGCGCTCTTCTGGAAGACGAACGCCGGCTCGACCTCGGGCATCAACGTGTGGACCGCGCAAGCGGGCGCGCGGCCGTTCATCCGCTGGGTGGGCGACGACACGCGCGGCGCGGCCGACCTCGGCACGGACGGCACGGATCTCGTCTGGGCGTACGGCGAGGGCGGTGTCCTTCCGGACACCATCACGTACGTGACGCGCTCGATCATGACCGCTCCCTTCACGACCGACGGGGCGACCGCGCTCGCGAGCGCGCGGCGGCTGCGCTCGGAGCCGGACAAGTGCGTCGGATGCGACCATTTCGAGGTCGGGTGCGGCTATGCGGCGCACCGCGGCGCGCCGTCGGTGCTCGTGGTGCGCCTCTCCGACGGCTGGTCTTGGCGCGTACCGGAAGTGTGGCCCGACAACTCGCCCGAGAAGGCCCTCGGCATCACCTGCGACGAGGTGTTCGTCGGCGGCAAGATCGACGGCATCTACAACATCGCGCGTATCCGGCTCGACTCCCTCGGGCCGGGGATGGCGCCGGACTGACGGGGGGTCTGGGATGGAACACTCGCGCCGTTTCCGCGCCGCCGTCCGGGTCGGGGTCGGCGCAGTGCTCGTGAACACCGCGAGCGCCGCATGCGTCGCGCTCGTCGCGTGCACTTCGGAGGCGCCCGCGCCGGCGGGAGCGAGCTGTCCCTTCGCGCCGGGCGCAGAGCCGCCGGCCTGGGTGGGTCCGCCCGACACGAGCCCGCCGGCGGGCGACACGGTGGCGTTCGCCATCACGAAGATCTACCTGGGTCGCCACGACCTCGACGGCGAGTACGACGACGATGCGTGGGCCTCGTACGGCTTCAACCTCGACGGGCTCGTCTCGAACGGGGTGCGGGGCTGCGAGTGCTCGCCGGTGCCAGGGGCGTACCCCCTGGCGGACGGCGCCAACGGCATCGACAACAACTTCGGCAGGGACGTCATGGCGGTCTGGAGCGGCCTCGAGTTCGTCTCTCCCGAGGTCGTGAACGACGCGGCCCTGGCGGCGGGCGACATCAACTTGCTCTTCGAGCTCGAGGGCCTTCGACCGCGCCAGATGGCGAGCTACCCGCTCGGCGCCCGCGTGCTCGCGGCGGCGCCGCTCGCCTCGCCGCCGGCGTTCGACGGCACCGATGTCTTCCCCTTCGACTGGACCGAGACGCAGGGGTACTTCACGACGGCCTACGTGTCGGGCGACGTCGCCGTGCTGCGCGGTGCGACCGTCCCCATGTCGCTCGTCGTGAAAGGGGATCGAGTCGTCGTGCACCTGCGCAACGCCGTCGTGACGCTCGAGCTCGACGAGGCTCGACAGCACGTCACGCTCGGCATGCTGGGGGGCGTCCTCGACCGCGACGAGCTCGCCGGCATCGCCTACCTGACCTCGAACGGACCCTACTGCCTGGACGGGACCGCGGAACGGCTCGCGGAGCAGCTACGAGCGATCGTGGAGATCCGAAGCGATGGCGCCCAGAGCCCGGAGCTGCCGTGCGACGCCGTGAGCGCGGGCGTCGCCTTTCGTGGCGCACGGATCGTCCTCGGCGGACCGGCGACCCCGCCGCCCGCAGCAGCGGGCTGCTGGGCCTCCGGAGGGGCCGGCGGCGGCGCGGGCGGAGGCGGAGGAGGCGCCGGAGGCGGCGGCGCGGGCGGCGGAGGGGCCGGAGGTGGCGGCGCGGGGGCGGGCGGCTGAGGACTGACGACTGACAACTCCACCGTGACCCGAGCCCCCACGTCGAGTGGAGTCTCACGTTCGAGGGGCGAGCCGGCGCGGAGTGAGGGAGAGGTCATCAGTCGTCAGTTGTCAGTTGTCGGCACCAGATCCGGAGAGAGAGCCGGGGGCGGGAGGCTGACGAGCGACGACGGCCGACTGAAAACTGAAGACTGACGACTGTTCAAGGCAGGGCCCAGTGGTAGCGTGTGCCATGGTCACGGACGGCCCGCTCGACTCCCTAGTCGCCTACCGTTACAGGGTCGGGCTCGCGTTCGAGCGCCCCTTCGCCGAGTCGCCTGGGCGCCGGGCGATCGCGTGGCGCGGAGCGTTCGGCTCCGTGTTTCGTGGGCTGGTGTGCCACGACCGCACGCTCGAGTGCGAGGCCTGCCCGCTCCGCGGCGCCTGCCCGTACCCGGCCGTCTTCATGCCCGCCGCCCTGCCGGCACGCGCGAGCATCGCCCGGCTGCGCGAGCCGCCCCGCCCCTTCGTTTTCGCCGAGACGGCCCCCGAGCGCGCCACGCTCGCGGCGGTCGAGCCTGTCGATCTCGATCTCGTGGTCGTCGGCGAGGTCCACCGCCTCCTGCCGTACTTCGTCGTGACGCTGCGCCAGCTCGGTGCGGACGGCATCGGCCCGCGAGGGGCGCGCTTCACGCTCTCGCGCGTGCACGCGACGGACGCCGTCGGCGTACCCACCGAGGCAAGCTACCACCACGGAGCCTCCGACGTGCGCGCCGTCGCCGTGCCGCTTCGCGCCTCCGATCTCGCACGCCCGGGCGACACCCACGCGACCCGGGTGCGCGTCAGGTTCCGCACCCCGACCGAGATCACGAAGAAGGGTCCCGCCGGCACGCCCGCACCGCAGCCGGTCGAGGCCCCGCCGTTCGGCGCATTGCTGCGCCGCGCGCGTGATCGGGCGAGCGCTCTCGCGACGCTCTACTGCGAGCGGCCGCTCGCCATCGACCCGCGCGGCCTCGGTGCAGCCGCCGACCGCGTAACGCTCCTCCACGCGACCGTTCGGCAAGCGTCCCTCCTGCGCAAGAGCTCACGGACGGGCGAGCGCCATCAGCTCGGTGGTGTCCTCGGGGAGGCCGTCTACGAGGGACCGGAGCTCGGGCCGCTCATGCCGCTCCTGCGCCTCGCGGAGCTCCTGCACGTGGGCAAGCACGCGACCTTCGGACTCGGGGTCGTGGGGGTCGAGGTGGTGGCGTAGGCGAGCGGCGGGGCGAGCGCGCGCGCCACCCGCTACGAGACCTTCGCAAGCGCGGCCACGACCACCTCCGGTCCGAGCTGGCCCGCTGCGAAGGCCAGGCTGCGCTCGAGCCCGAGCTCGCAGCCGAAGTAGAGTACGCGCGGCTCGGTGGTCTCGAGCACGCGCGCCCCGTCGAGGAGCCACGAATGCTGGCGCCACAAACCGTCGTCGGAGAGTGCGTAGCCGACGCCGACCGTGAAGTCCGCAAGGCGCCGCAGCCACAGCCGCGCCACATTGCCATGACAGTCGCTCGCCCGCCCGCGGCGCGCCTTCGCGCTCGCGCCGTCGAACACCTTCCCGCGCCCGAGGAGCAGCCGCAGGTGGGGCTCGCGCGCGGGGGGCGGCACGAGCGCACGACCGCCGAGGGCGCGCAGGTGCGCCGCGAGCTCCTTCAGGCGTGGCTGGCGCCTCGTCGCTGCCGCGAGGCGTTCGGCGAGGAAGCGGGCGCGTGCGGCAGGGAGGCGGGGGAAGCGACTGCGAGGGAATAGGGGCGACATGGCAGAGCCTGACCGGCGTGAGGAGGAGTTGCTGGTCCCCCGGCTTGCGGCGGGGACCCGCGTTGCGACACGAGCGCCGGCATCACGCATCCTCGTCCTTGAAGCCGAGATCCAAACCGCGGACCGCGTCGTAGGGTACGCGAGCGACGTCACCGAACAGCCGCGGCGTGAGCCGTCCGGCGCGCTTCAACTTCATGCGTTGCCCGTGGCTGATCGGCACTCGCAGCGAAGCTGCCTCGAGGGGCGCGTCGCGGACCAAGCGTTCGTACTCTGCGGACAGGCACTCGGGCACTACCTCGCAACCGTCGAACAGCCTGTCGAACGCAGCTTGCAGCTCGGGGTGCGTGTCGAGCGGAAGATTCGCCGCGATCACGGACTCCCGCACCTCGGCGATCTTCGACCGAAGCGACCGGGTCCAAGCGTCTGCGATGGGCGCGTAGGTGGCATCGACCCAGCCTCGAACGGTGCGCTCGTCGAGCGGCCCCTCTACGAGCGTCGTGAGCGCCACGCGAACGTGGCTCTCCTCGTAGACTCGATTCCCGGCCGCAGGGATCTCCGCACAGACGCACACGTCGCGCAGCCCGCCCCGCCGCCCGCGGTTCACGCGACCGAATCGCTGGATCAGCGCTTCGATGGGCGCCGGATCGGTGAAAAGGACGTCGAAGTCGACGTCGAGGCTCACCTCCACGACCTGCGTGGCCACGAGGACGGTTCCCTCGGCGCCGCGCAGTTGGCCGGTACCGACACGCCGCGCGAGATCGAGCTCCTTCGTGGCCCGGTCACGACCGGTGAACCGGCCGTGGAGCATCCATACACGCTCCTCGCCGACCCGCGCTCGGAGCGCGTCGTACAGGGCCTGCGCGCGGGCCACCGTCGTGGCTACCACGAGCACCGCGTCGCCCTTGCCGCACCGAGCGGCGATCGCATCGAGCGTCGTCTCATCGGTGAGGCCAGCCCGCAGGATGCGAAGCTCGTGGCGCGCGAAGGCAGCATCCGTCTCGGGCGTCGCGTCGACGTGGGTCAGGGGGCCCAGCACGTCCTCGAGCGCGTGTTCTAGAACGCGCGGGAAGGTGGCGCTCATCGCGAACACGCGCGCACCCAGGTCCGCGGCGAGATGTTGGATGGCAGCGAGAATGAGCGCGAGCCGGTCGAGCTCGTACGCATGCAGCTCGTCGAGAACGAAGAGCCCCCCCGCAGCATCCGTCAGGATGGCCTCGTGACCGCGCAGTCCAAAAAACGCCCGCAAGAGCTGGTAGGGGGTCAGGACCCGCACCGGGGCGGTCATGAGCGTGGCCAGGTTCTTCGCATGACGGGCGCCGCGCTCGGCGTGAACGGCGGTGTAGCCCTTCTCCTCGAGAAGGTACCGGTAGATCGACGCCGTGGCAGACGCGTGCTGCAACGTGACCGCAGCCGACGGCAGGCCGTACTTGTCGTGCATGCGCCGGTGCATGGCATCGAGGCTCGCGCGGTAGGGAAGCAAGTAGAAGACTGACGGGGAGCCCTTAGCTTCGCTGCGCTGAAGGGCCGCCCAGAGGAGCGCGCTCTCCGTCTTGCCACTGCCAGTGGGCGCCACGAGCCGCACGTGCCCGATCGCCTTGCTGCACCGGCGCTGGTGCTCGTAAAGGGAAGCAGCGCCCGTGCCGGGACCGAGGCACGTACCGAGTCGGCCACGCAGCGCCGCCGGGTCGTCGAGGACCTCCGCGCCCGCCAGCCGCTCGTGGGCGGATGCCGAGTGGTCGGCGAGCACGACGAGCCCGCGCACGAAGCGAACCGCTAGCGCACGGGGCGCGGTCGCGCGCTCCGGGACAGCGCCGTTGCCGCCGTCGAGCTCGGCCGCGAGCCACGCGAGTGCCGCCATTGCTTCCGCCCAGGCCGCGTCGGGCGCTGCGGTGCCAAGGGCAGGCAGCGGTGCGAAACCCTTCTTGGCAAGCCACCCTCGGGTCCCGTCGAGCCAGCTCCGGAGCGCGGGCAGAGCCTCGGGATCGAGCTCGCGGAGCAGTTCCTCACCGCTTTCCGGCACGGCCGCCGGATACAGCTCGAACACCCTGCGCCGATCGCGGTGATGGGTGGCCACCCCCGCCGCAACCAGCGCGCGTGTTTCTAGGTCGACGGCGAGCCAACCTACCGCGATCATGGAGAGGACCTCGTGCCGATGCGCGAAGTCGGGGCCGCCGCGGAGCATTCCCTGAAACCCGCGCGCCACCTTGCCGACGTCGTGAAGGGCGCAGGCCCACCCAGCCAGATCCCAGAGGTCGGCGCGCGAGCCGTGACGGGCCAGCTCGGGGTACCTAGCGCGCCAGCCCCGCAGTCGTCCAAGCAGCGCTGACGTATGGGCCGTCAGCGTCTCGCCGTCGCTCTTCGCCCAGACGTCGGCGAGCGGATCGGTCGCCATCAGCCGACCGGGTGGGATGGAGCAACCGCACCGGCTTCGGCGCCGGCAATGCGATGCAGCCACACACCGCGCGGGTATTGGTCCTCGTCACGGATGCTCGGATCGCACCAAAGGGCGTCGAGCGCGACCCCCTCCGCACGCAGGAATGCCGTTGCAGGATCGGCGTCCGGCCCGAAGAAAGCAGGCTCTCCGAGCGCGATGTACTGCGCGACCTCGACCTTGCGCTCAGGTGCCTGGCCGATGTAGCGCGTGAGCAGCAGCATGGTGCCGCTGCGCACGCAGGGCCGCACCGCCGCGGGCAGAAGCGTACGCTCGAGCCGGGCGCGCGCGGGTCGTTCGAGCTGCACGCGCTCGACGGCCACTACTTCTGCCAGATCCTGCGAGCGGCCGAGAACCACGGTGTGCGCAGGCGCACGAAACGCCGCCTCGAGCTCGCCCAGCCGTTCCTCGGGCTCCAGCACCAGGTAGAGCGTGAGCCGCGTGTCGAAGAGAAAGTCCCGCACCACGGGCTGGACGGTCACCTCGGTGGTGGCGCGGAGGGGGCCCTCCGGCGACGGTACCTCCGTGCGCGACTTTGCCCCGAGCGCCTTCGCGATGTGCTCATGCTCGAGGTCGCTCGTCCGCGACCGGAAGCTGAAAAAGAGGCCGAAGGAGAACGCCGCCCGCCAAGCCTCGTCCGGCCACCGCCCGAGCGCGCTCGCGCAGTGACCGAGGATGGTCGACGGCGGAGGCAGTGTGTACGTGGGCTGCCGACCGACGACGAAGAACGGATACCTGAACGACGTGACGGGCGCGTGGATTTCGACGCGGAGGGCTTCCATGGCGCTCACCTCGGGCGCGCCGGGCGCTTGCCGGCGTCAGCGCTCTGCCTGGCCGTCGCTTTCAGTCGAACCATGCGCCGTTCTTCTCGAGCGCCTCCGCCATGGCGTTGGCCGCCTCGACGGGATGCAGCAGGTGGACGCGGGGGGTCCCGCCGGCTTCGAGGAACGGCGCGAGCTTCTTGCGCTCCGCATCGAGGAATCCCTTCGCCCAGCCGATGTACACGTCCGACACCAGATCGGCGCCGTACACACGCAGCACCTCGGTGAGCACGTCGTCGCGGAAGCTCGTGGTCTCACCGTCCTCGGACGCCGTGAACAAGCGCTGGAAGGGCTGGTTGCCGTGCTTGCACACGGCGAGCACCAGCGCGGCGGGCGCCGTGTCAGTCAGGTGGAGGGTCTGCTTCGCGCCACCTTCGAGCTTGCCAAGCGCCCGCACCACCGTGGCCGTGCGCGCTTGTCGCGTCCCGACCGGCAGCCGCCACGCCTGGAACCCTCGGACGCTGACTTGCGTGGCCTGGGCGGCCTGCGCACTTGCCACACGCGCGGCGTCGAGGTTCTTGTAGCCGACGCGCTGGGAAACGAAGAACGTCCCTGCGCAAGCGAGGTCGAGCGCCACGCCCCCCTTGAGGCTCGCCCGGTAGAACTGGTGCTCGTACGGCACGGGGTCGCCTTCGGCGCGGGCCATCGTCCCCCAGTCGCGCACGATGCGAACGGGTACGGTGGACACCATGGTGCCGACGCGCAGCGGCGAGATGCGCGTCAACTCGCCCACGTCCTCGCCCACCGGCGTCGAAGTCTTGGCGATCTCCGCCCGCTTGGCCGCCTTCTTCTCGTCACCCGACTTCGAGGCCGCACGCATGTAGCCGAAGAGATCATCCTCGGCGTATTTCGTGGGCTCGGCGTCCGTGTACGCCACCTTCGTCTCGCGAAACACCGGAGAGGTCGTCCAGCCCGCAGTCTGCGCGAGCTGGGTCCGCAGCCAGAAGCGCACCGCCTGGGCACTCACATAGGGGTAGCGGCCCTCGGGCGTTCGGATGAACTTGACGGCGACGGCGTTGTCCGTGCGCGCCTCCTCGTCCTTGCCCGCGTTGTTGAGCGCGCTCGCTGGCGCGTCGATCACCAGGAGACCCGTGAGATGGCTCATGCTTGCTCGTCCTCTCGATCCTCGGGATCAGCCCCGCTCTTGGGCGTGTCTTCTTCCAGTACCTCGACAGGCGTCCCGAGCGCAGGCAACCGCTCCGCCAACCGGATGCACACGAGATCCCGGATCAGTCCTTCGTCGCGGTCCTCATGCAGGAACACCCGCGCATAGTCGTCCAGGCCAAACAGCAGGCGACCTGCGGCACCGCTCTCGCGCTGCGCTCGCATGAGCGCATGACGCACCTCCCAGTTGCCGCGCGCGGTGAACAAGGCGCGCTCGAGTCTCCGGTCGTTGCGTTCGTGGATCCACTGCGCGACCTTGTCTGCGAACTCGCGGACGGCGTCGATGCGCGCCTGCTTCATGCCCATGACCTCCCGAAGGAACAAGTCGGCGAGCGCCCAGGAGCGCGCGCTCGACTGCGCAAAACGAATGCCCTGTTTGCCGCCGATCGCACGGAGCACGTGACGGCGGAGCCACGCGGCCGCGAGCTTGCGATCGGTGAACCCGGCGTCGAACACCGCGCACAGCTCCTCGAACGCAGGATTGCGAGTCCACCCAGCACGACCCGGCACGGTTGCGGTCTTCGCCCGAGCCTTCCTTCGCTTCGTCGACCCGGTGTCGGTATCCTCGCGTTCGGACAGGGAACGGAAGTCGGCCGCGATCGCGTGCCAGGCGGAGGCTGTCGCGGCGCTCGCGGCGCGCAGCACGAACCGCGCGGTGCCCGACGGAATCTCGAAGATCTCGAGGGACGGAACCTGCCCATTCGACACGAGATAGGCCGTCAGGCCGACCCCCCGACGCCCGCCGTAGCCTGGGCCTGCCTCGACGGCGAGCGCCGCAAGCTCGCTCAGCACGAACGAGCGCGGCCCCTTTAGGTCCGCATACTTGTACTGTTTCTTCGGGGCATCCCACTTCGGGAGCTCGCGGTCGTAGCCATCGTGCACCAACCCCTTGGTGGTGGGCAGTGCCAGCGCCAAGAGGCGTCGATTGTCGGCCAGGAACCGGCGGGCGAAGCTCATGGTGAACGCGGGGTCGTCGGCATGAACGGCAAGAAGCCGACCCTCGGCACGCCGGCTCGCCAAGGGAAGGAACATGAGCGCCACGACGAACGCACCGGCAGCAGGCACCGCAGTCTGGCCCGCCGGTCGGAAGTCGAGCACGTCTTCACCCGAGAACAGCGGCAGGTGCGTACGGACGAGCGGCGACGTCGCCTCCTGGCCCGAGAAAGCGCAGCGCGCCCCGGCGACGACCTGGTGCGGCCGTGCCCGATGGGCGCGCAAGTACTGCGCGATGAAGGTCGCACGCTTCTCCTGGCTCTCGCTAGGCTGCACGAACGAGGCGTTCATGAACACGCACGAGAGGTACGTGCCGAGCTTGCCGCCGTAGTACTCGCGCTCCATCAGGTCGGCGGCGGCATCGAGATCACGGAGCGTGAGAAGCTGCGGGTCGTTCTTTCCCGCGAGGGCGCACAGCCCCGCCACGCCCACATCGATGAGCGAGTGGCCCGTCCAGTGAAGGTTGGCGGGCCCGTCGGTCGGGAGCTGGCTAGTCGGCACGGGCGTCTGCGCTACCGCATTCGCGACCCTCAGCCTCGGGCTTTTCGTCGCCGGCGCCACCGTTGTCCCCTCGAAGCATGCCGTACCACAACCCCGCGCCCGCGCCTCGCACGACCTCGCGTCACGAACCTCCACGTACGTTTCCGCTTGACCTCTCCCCTCCCTCCTCCGGGACAATCCGCGAGCGCTGCCGCGTGACACCCGGGGGTCTCCGTGGCGGGCGCGCAGGGCGGTCTCGTTCCGCCCGGAGAGGACAGGGAAGACGCATGGCACAGATGCTTCTGAAGACCGACTCGGCCGCCAAGGTGGAGCGCGCGGTGAGGCGCCATCTGCGACTGGCGAAGCGCACTGGCAACGCCAAGGCGGTGGAGCTCGCCGAGCGAATCGTTGCGCCCGCGGCCGCGCAGACGAGTGCAACCGCGGCGGCCGCCACGGCACGCGAGGGCGTCGAGGACACCTTCGACGACTGGAGCAAGACGGATGCGGCGCTCGACAGGCTCATCAAGCGCGGGCATCGACGCTGCGTCGACTTCGACGCGGACCACCCGGGCGCGGGGACGGCGCCGCTGCTCTTCGGCGGCGAGCCGCCCAGTGCCATCACCAACGCCCGTCGCGAGGACGAGCCGGACATCGTGGCGAAGCTCGTGGCGCGCGGCGCGAAGCTCCCTGCCGACCATCCCGCCACGCCTCTGCTGGCCGAGCTCACGACGGCTGCGCAGGCGTCGCGCACCGCGGAGCGCGCATGGATCGACGCTCACCAGAACGCCGAGGCCACGGCCGGCGCGGTCGAGGTGGCGCGCCTGGCGGTCATCGGTCAGTACCGCGACAACTTCATCGACATCGGCCGCGCGGCCGGGGCCGATGTGGCCGAGGCGTGCTTCCCGACGCTGCGGCGCGGCGGCAGCGGCGCGGGCGACGACTCGAACGACGTCGAGGATCCGACCAAGACCACCTGAGCTCGGGGCGGGGCCGTCGCCACCGGCGTGCGGCCCCTGCCAACTCGCCCACCGCAGCGCTCGATGGGCGCGAAACTGCTGGCGGGCGCCCGCTCGTGGACGATCGTGCGCCGGAATCCGACGCCCTGGCTCGTGGGGTAGGCGATCGCCGCTCACGCGCAGCTCCCGCATGACGCGCGGCGCCGATCTCGGCGTCGTGAGCGCCGCTCGGATGACGCGTTGCGGCAGATCCCGACCGAAGATCATCGACGACGCCGCGTAGCGCAGGTGCGCGCGGGCGCTGCGCGGAGCCGTGACTGGACGATCGCTCCGCGCGGGGAAGGAGGCGCGGGGTCGAGCGGCGCGATGTGCGGGTTCGCGGAGACTCGTTGCGCCGATCGGACTTCCCTTGTCGGCCCCGACGACGGAGACTCATTCCCCATGACGACGGGCGGTTTCACTCGTCCTCGTCTCGCCGCCGTGGTCTCTCGGCGCTCGGCGCCTCCGCGGCGTCGTCCGACCGTCACCCCCCGACGAGCGTGTCGAGCTCGTCGAGGAGCTCGTCGCGCGCGTCTTCTCCGATGAAGCCGAGGCTGTAGAGGTGCTCGGTGGCGGCGCGGTAGCTGGCGCCAAAGCGCTTCGCGACGGCGGCCACGCGCGCGCGGGGCTCCGACGAGCACGCCTCGATGACCTCGAGCACGCCGCCCTCTGGCATCAAGAACATCACCGCGAAGGCGTTCGCTCTTCGCTCGAGGTGCGGC
>JADLAB010000187.1 GCA_020848455.1 Polyangiaceae bacterium | reverse complement strand
GCCGTGGAGCGCATCGAGGCGAACGCGCCGCCCGCCGCGCCAAGCGCGAACGGCAGGTTGCGCCGCATGCTCGAGGCGGCTGGCCTCGAGGGAAGGTCCGTCGCCGGGCTGGCGCGGGAGGTGCAGGCGCCGCGCGGCGACCGAGAGGCATTCCGCTCGGCCTACCGGGATGCCATCGCGCACCGCATCCGCGTGCGCCCGTGGCCCCTCGCGAGCACCGAGCGGCAAGTGGTCACGGTAGTGGGCCCCCCCGGCGTCGGCAAGACCACCACCGTGGCGAAGCTCGCCGCGCGCGCCCTGTTCGAGCACGATCGCCGCGTCGCCCTGGTGACCTGTGACACCTACCGCGTGGGTGCGATCGACCACATCTGGCGCTACGCATCCCTGCTCGGGGTCGAGCTCTCCGTCGCGCGTGACGCGCGCAACCTGCGCGAGGCCGTGGCGGGTGCTCGCGCCGACATCGTGCTGGTCGACACGGCCGGCCGGGGCCCCACCGAAGGCGACTCGGCGGAGGGTGCGCTCGCGACCCTCGCCGACCATCCCGCCGCGCCTCCGATCGAGCGACGTGTGCTCCTGTGTTTGCCGGCCGAGGTGCGCGCCGCCGACGCGGAAGCGCTCGTGACTCAGTTCGCGCCGTATAAGCCCACGGAGCTCGTCGTCACGAAGCTCGACCTCACGAGGAGTCCGGGCGGCCTGCTCCACGGCATGCTCGCCTCGGGGCTAGCGGTGTCCGCGATCTGCGCCGGGCAGCGTGTACCGGAGGACATCCAGCCGGCGACTGCTGGCGTAATCCTCGACCAACTCACCCCGAAGATCCCGTGACCCAGTTCGAGTCAACGACCTCGAAACCGGCGCCGCGCGCGTTGAGTCGCGTCGAGTACGAGCGCTACCTGCCGCTCGTCAGGCGCATCGCGATGCGGCTCGCCAGGAGGCTGCCGCTTCACATCGCCGTGGCCGATCTCGTCGCGTGGGGCTGGACCGGGCTGCTCGAGGCGCACGGACGCCGGGCCGGCATGCCGCCCGACGAGTTCGAGGCCTACGCGTCGCTGCGCGTGCAGGGTGCGATGCTCGACTACCTGCGCTCGCTCGACTCGACGGCCCGCAAGTTGCGCGGTGCCTCGCGGCGCGTGGCGCGTGCCATCCACGAGCTCGCGCAGGAGCTCGGACGGCAGCCGGAAGAGGAGGAAATCGCGGGCGCCCTTGGCGTGCCGGTCGCCGAGCTCCGCACGCTCTTGTCGCGCATCGCGATGGCCGGGATGGCGCGCCTCGAAATGCTCGACCTCGACGACGTCGTGGGTGTCGCGAGTCCCGTCCCAGCGCCCGACGACGAGGCGCATGCGCGCCTACTCGCCGACGCTGTCGCCGCGGCGATCGACGAGCTTCCGCCGCGACTCAAGCAGGTGGTGGGTCTCTACTACCAGGAGGATTGCACGCTGAGAGAAATCGGGGCTGTGCACGGCGTGAGCGAGTCGCGTGCCTGCCAGCTGCACTCCGAGGCCATGCATCGGCTGCGTGCGGCGATCGGCAAGGAGTGAGTCATGAGCAAGGGGATCTACGTGGCGTTGAGCGGCGCGCTCGCTCATCAGACGACGCTCGAGTCGGTGGCCACGAACCTCGCCAACGCTTCGACACTCGGGTACCGGTCCGTGGTGCCCGCGTTCCGCGAGGTGCTCGGCCGCACCGGCGGCCCCGCCCGCGACGCTCCGCGCTTCTCGGCCGTGCGCCGCACGGGCATCGACACGACCGAGGCGCCGCGGGAAACGACGGAGCGCCCCCTCGACGCATCGCTCGGGCGGGGTAGCTTCTTGGCGGTGCAGACGCCGGCAGGTGAACGCTACACACGTGCCGTCTCCCTCGAGGTCGCAAGCGACGGGACGCTCCGCACGCGCAGTGGGTTCCCCGTGCTCACCGAGGCCGCGACCCCTCTCGTGCTCGAGCCCGGCAGCGCGCCGAGCCTCTCACAGGCGGGCGAGGTCGCGGTCGGCGGACAGGTCGTGGGTCGCCTGCGCATCGTGTCGTTCCAGAACCCGGGCGACATGAGCTACGAGGGTGCGTACCTCCTCGCTCCGGGCCCGAGCGCCGGTCGGCCCGACATCAGCGGCGAGCCGCTCGTCATTGGCTCGCTCGAGCTGTCAAACACTTCGCCGGTGCGTGCCATGACGGACCTTATGCTCGCGACCCGCATGTCGGAGGCCATGGACCGTGCCATCGGTGCCTTCCGCGAGGCGGACCAACGGCTGGCCTCCACAGTTCCCAAGTGAAGGGCCGTCACGAATCGAGGCAGCTCGCACGGCAAGTCCGTTGGGGTTCCTCAGTCTTCGTCGGCAAGCCGATTGAGGTTCGGGAAGCGCTCCGCCGTGCTGCCGTGCCGGTGCCGCAGCCAGCGAAACGCATCGGCACAGGGCAGCCACACGGCTCGGAGGAGGGAAGTATCCTCGGCGCCGAGCTCGGCGACGAGCGCGCGCTCGGTGGCGTCGAGTGCGCCTGCGCGCTTGGCGGCGGCAACCGCCGCTGCGATGCAGCGACCCCGTTCGGCGACCGCGGCGGCGAGATCCTCCCGCGTCGAGTCACCGCGAAGGAGGGCGTGGGTGACGGCCATCGCCCGGCCGAGCCAGTAGGTCGCTTCGCCCATGGCTCAGCCGCGCGTCTCACTGCGCTGTCCGTCGACGGCTGCGGCGGCCTGCCGCCAGGCGTCGCGCAACGGAGCAAACACCCGCGCCACCTCCGCAACACGTTCGGGGGACCGGCTGCGCAGGCCCAGCATGAGGTGGTGCATGCCGAAGTCGTACAGGCGCAGCAATTCGCCGCTCAGCTGGGGCGCGACCTCGAGGCGGAGCGTGCTCGCGAGCTCGGCCAGGATCGCGTGCGCACGGCCGAGGGGTGCGCTCGCGAGGCCGGCGTCGCCGTGCGCGAGTGCGGCCTCTCCCTCGGCGAGGAAGCGGACCAGGCCGTCGTACAGGAGCACGATGATGCCTGCTCTGGTGCTGGTGTGGACCTGCGTCTGGCGGTAGCGTCGAGCGGCGGCGAGAGCT
>JADLAB010000186.1 GCA_020848455.1 Polyangiaceae bacterium | reverse complement strand
GGCGCGGGCCCGACGGGCGGCTGGCACCTCACCGTGTACTTCACGGCCGACGAGCTGCTCTTCGCCGGTGCGACGACCGCGGTCACCGGCTGCCTCGTGACCACCTGCGACGCCCCGGGCGATCCCACGAACGACCTCGGCAGCTACCCGCAGGGCTTCGTCGACACCGTGCAGGCCGAGGGCACGGGCGCGATCGCCTCGGGAGCGTTTGCGGGGCAGTACCTCAACTGGTCGGGCAGCGTGCCCGGCTCCGGCTACTGGCTCGACACGGCTCCCCGCAACGCCGAGGGCACGGCGCTCGTGCCCTACGTCTCGGCGGCGGCGCATCCGACCGTGCCGTTCGGCGCGAGCTTCGCCCTCGTCGACTGTGGCGTCGACTCGGCGACGAGCGCGCCGATGGACGCCGCGGCGTGCGCCGACCTCCGCGCCGGCCAGTGGGAGGTGCGCGACCGCTTCGAGGCCGACGTCGACGTCCGGCGCCTCGACCTCTACATCGGCCTCCAGACCGAGCTCGACATGGACCTCGATCCGCACTTCGTCGATCAGGTGGATGCGGTCACGACGCTGCCGTAGGGGCGCGCGATGAAGGCCGAGCCCCCTCCGACGCTCCGCGCCCTGCTCGAGGGCGTCGGCGCGCAGATCGACGACGACGTCGAGCGCGGCGGGTCGGGTCGCACCGCGGCGCTCGGCGGGCTCGCGGCGACGATGATGGGCGCGCAGGGAGCCACGGCGCCCTCGACGGATCTGCCGTGGCTGCTCTGGTACGGCGAGAGCTTCTACCGCTGGCAGCTCTTCGCCGAGGGCGCGGAGTACTGGAAGGGCATCTACCAGTTCCTGAAGCGCCTCGGGAAAACCGAGGGCGAAGAGGCGCTCCGTGCCGTGGCGATCGGCGGCGCGTTTCAGGTGCTCTCGGGCGAGGTCGGCCCGGGTGCGCCGCACGCCCCGAAGCTCTTTCGCTTCGTGCGCGAGGTGCTCGGCGGCGCGCACCCGCTCACGAAGGACGTGTACGAGAAGCTCGGCCCGTCCGTGCTCTCGGGCGCGGCTCCCTCGGCCCTGGAACCGGCGGCGCCGCCGGTCGAGCTGTCCCCGAGCCAGCCGCGCCTCGCGCCGGAGCTCGCCGCGCTCGATCCGGCGACGCAGCGCGCGCTCTGGGTCACGCTCGCGTTCCTCGACGTCGCCGCGTCGGACGGCAAGGTCGGCGAGGACGAGTACCTCGTCTGGAAGCGGACGATGGCGCGCCTCGCCCTGCCCGACGTGTGGGCCACGTACGGCGCCGAGGGACTCTACGGGCTGCTCGGCCGCGGGGCGCTCGAGGAGCTGTCGCGCGCGTTCGCGACCTTGCCGCGCGAGGCACGCGCCAAGCTCGGCGGCGTGCTCGTGGAGGTCATGATGGCCGACGGCAAGGTCGAGCCGCGCGAGGTCGCCGCCGTGCGACGCATCAGCGGCTGGCTCGGGGTCGCGGAGGCGGGCTGAGGAACATGGCGGGACCCATCGCGATCGACGAGCCTCCGACCTTCTGGCTGCGGCTCTTTCCCGGCGTGGCGCTCGAGGTGGCGCTCGGCGGGGAGCTCGCGCCGAACACCCTGTTCCGGCTCCTGTCGGATCCGCGCATCCTCGGGCTCGTGCGCGAGCACCGGCCGACGCGCGCCATCCTCGACCTCAGCTACGCGGCGACGCTCCCGGCCGAGTCGCTCGAGCTCGCGACCGGCTGGTGGTCCTCGAGCCTGGCGGCGCTCGGCTGCCGGCGTGTCGCGCTCGTCTTGAAGCCCGAGATCTTGTGGCAGAAGTGGGCGCCGCCGCCGGCCGAGGTCGAGCTCTTCGACGCGCGCAGCAAGGCCGAGCCGTGGCTCGCGCGCCCGGCCGATGGACCTGCGGCGTCGGGTGCCTTCGCGCCCGGCTCCGCCGCGGCGCCCGCGTTCGCGCCGGTGTCCACCCCGACACCGGCCCCGGCGTCGCTGCCGCCCGGGCCCGTGCTGGCGGCGCGCTGTCTCGCCGAGGCGCACCTCTACCTGGATCTCCGCGGCGCACCGCGCGAGCGCACCGAGGAGCTCGTCGCGACGCCCGACGGTCCGGTGACGGTCCTCACCGCGCGCGGCGCGGGGGCCGACCCGCCGGCGCGCTTCGCGTTCCGCGTCGCCGAGCCCGCGGGAAGGCTCGGGACGGGGGGCGTGCGCGGTCCGTCCGCCATCCTCGGTCCGGCCGAGCTCCTCGTGTGGGCCGACATCCTCTCGAAGCGCGCGCCCGGCTCGGGCGACGGGCTCTCGGCGCGCGAGCGCGAGGCGGCGCGCGACGACGTGCTGACGGCGGCCGCGTGCCTCGAGGAGATCCTGAAGTTCGTGCCGCCCGGACAGCAGGCCGTGCCGGCGAGCGCCTTCGGGGGCGAGGCCGCGCGGCGCGTGTACGAAAAGGAGCCGGGACGCTTCAACGGTGCGCGCCTCGAGGTCGTGGCACAGACCTATCGCAGGATCGGATCGAGCTACTGACATGGCGACCGTGCTGGAAGATCTCGTCGAGCGCGCCGCGGCCGAGGCCGAGGCCACGGACGCGCGCGCCGTCGGCGCCGCACACCTCTTCATCGCGGCCTGCAAGCTCGCCCCCGAGTCGATCGCGCGCGTGTTCGCGTCGTTCGGGGCCGACCTCGTGCACGTGCGGCGCCGCGCCCGGGCGCTCGCGCACGCGGGCGCGCGCGGGGACGCGGCCGCGGCCGAGCGCGGTGTCAGCGACGAGGCGCGGCAGCGGCTCGCGATCGCGCGCTCGCTCGCGGGGGCCTCGGGGCGCGAGCCGTCGCTCGTGCACGTGCTCGTCGCCTGCCTCGCGAGCCCCGACGCGGGCACGCGCCGCGCGCTCGAGGAGCTCGGCGTCGAGCCGAGCGCGCTCGCGGCCGCACTGCTGCTCGCGAAGGACGATGCGCCCGCGCGGCCCGCGCCGGAGCCGCCCGCGCGGCGCGCAGCCGCGCCGGACCCTGCCCCGGGCGGCGCGCCCGAGGCGGTGCCACCCGCGCGCGACGAGCGGCCGGCCCGCCGCGAGGCCGAGCGCCCGGCCGGCAAGCCCGGCGTGCTCGAGCGCTTCGGGCGCGACCTCACGGCGCTCGCCCGGGCCGGCAAGCTCGAGCCCGTCATCGGGCGCAAGGAGGAGCTGAAGCAGATCGTCCACGTGCTGCTCCGTAAATCGAAGAACAACGCCGTGCTCGTGGGCGACGCCGGCGTCGGCAAGACGGCCGTCGTGGAGGGGCTGGCGCTGCTCTGTGCGAGCGAGCACGCGCCCGAGGCGATCCGGGAGTTTCGCTTCGTCGAGCTCCTGCTCACGGCCGTCGTCGCCGGCACGAAGTACCGCGGCGAGCTCGAGGAGCGGCTGCTCGCCATCCTCGCGGCGGCCGCGGCCGACCCGAAGCTCGTGCTGTTCCTCGACGAGCTCCACACCCTCGTCGGCGCGGGCGGGGGCAAGGACGAGCTCGACGTCGCCAACGTCTTGAAGCCCGCGCTCGCGCGCGGCGAGGTGCGCGTCATCGGCGCCACGACGCCGGGCGAGTTCCGGCGCACGATCGAGGCCGACGCCGCGCTCGAGCGGCGCTTTCACCCGGTGCGCATCGACGAGCCGACGCCGCCCGAGGCGCGCGCCATCCTCGTCGCGCTCACGGAAGGACTCGTGCGCCACCACGGCATCCCGATCCCGGACGAGGCCCTCGACGCCGCGATCGAGCTCTCGGTGCGGTACCTGCCCGATCGCCGCCTGCCGGACAAGGCGCGCGACCTGCTCGATCAGGCCGCGGCGGCCGCGCGCCTGCTCACCTTCACGCCCGGCAAGCTCTTGCCCGAGCCAGCCGCCCTCGGCCGCGAGGACATCGCCAGGGTCGTGGCGCGCTGGACCGGCGTGCCCGTCGAGCGCATCGCGGGCGAGGAGCGCGCGCGGCTCGCGCGCCTGCCCGAGCTGCTCGGCGCGCGCGTGCTCGGGCAGCCGCACGCGGTCGCGGCCGTGAGCGCCGTCGTGCGCACGGGGCTCGCGGGCCTCGGCAAGCCGGGCCGGCCGCGCGGCGTGATGCTGTTCGTCGGCCCGACCGGCGTCGGCAAGACCGAGCTCGCCAAGGCCCTCGCCGAGGTGCTGTTCGGCGACGAAAAGAGCCTGCTCCGCTTCGACATGGCCGAGTACGTCGATCGGCACACGGTGCAGCGGCTCATCGGCTCGCCGCCCGGCTACGTCGGCCACGACGAGGGCGGCCAGCTCACGAACGCCGTGCGGCGCGCGCCCTACTCGGTCGTGCTCTTCGACGAGGTCGAGAAGGCGCACCGCGACGTGCTCGACATCTTCCTGTCGATCTTCGACGACGGAAGGCTCACCGACACGCACGGGCGCGTCGCCGATTTTTCGAACGCGTTCATCGTGCTCACCTCGAACGCGCTCGGCTCCGCGGCCGAAAAGGCGCCGGTCGGTTTCGGCGCGCGGCCGTGGGGCGAGCCGGTGCGCGAGCTCCGCCCCGAGGAGGAGCTCAGGAAGGCGCTCGCCACCGTGTTCCGGCCCGAGCTCGTGGGGCGCATCGGGCGCGTGGTGGAGTTCCTGCCCCTCGGAGCGACCGAGCTCGGCGCCATCCTCGCCAAGACCCTGCGCCAGGTCGCCGAGCGCGCCCTCTCCCAGGGCGTGCGGCTCGGGGCCGATGCGGCCGCGACGGCGGCCCTGCTCGAGCTCGCGGGCGCGGCGGCGCTCGGGGCGCGCGCCCTCGAGCAGACCGTCGAAGCGTGGGTGACCCAGCCGCTCGCCGCCGGCATGATCGACGGGCGCTTCGAGCGCGGCAGCGAGGTCTGCGCGACGGTCGTCGACGGGCGCGTGACGCTCGTGCGGGCGGGCTGAGCCTGGCGAGCGGCCACGGCCAGCTGAGAGGTGCGCCGAGCACCGTGCTCGTCCCGCAGGCGTGGTAGCCGACGACGCAGCCTCGAGCACCGGCAGGCCGGCTGTCCCAGCTGCCACGCCGCGTCTGTCCCTTCGCTTCGCGCGCGCCGGCGCTACCCTCGGCTCCATGACCCGCGCGCCCTACCTCCACGTGAGATTCCAGCCCTCCGGCTCGCGCCGCCGCGTTTCGGCCGACGACATCGTCCGCACGCTCGTCGCCGAAGCGGCCGCCGGCCATCTGCCCCCGGGCTCCCGCTTGCCTCCCGTGCGGGCGCTCGAGCACGAGCTCGGCATCTCGAAGAACACCGTGCAGGCCGCCTACGACGAGCTCTGTGCGCGGGGTGTGCTCGTGAGCCGCGAGCGCGACGGCGTGTTCGTGGCCGACGCGCCCGGGCGACGCGAGATGGCGCGCCCGGAGGCCGCTCCGGCGGGCCCGCCCGCGCCGAAGACGCCACCTGCGGCGCGGCTCCGGGAGATCCCGTTGAAGCCGAACCGCCCACCCACGGGCGACGCGCTGCGCCTCGACATGGTGTTCGTCGATCCGGATCTGCTGCCGCGCGAGCGCATCGCGGAGTGCTTCCGCTCGGTGCTCCACGTCCCGGGCCTGCACCGCTTCTACGACGCGCAAGGCTACGCGCCCTTGCGCGAGGCGATCGCGCGGCGCCTCTGCGCGCGCGGCATGGACGTTGTCGCGGACGACGTCGTCACCACCACGGGCTCGCAGCAGGCGCTCGACGCCGTGTGCCGCGCGCTCGCGACCCGCCGCATCGCCTGCGAGAACCCCGTCTACCCGTACGCCACGGCGCTCTTCCGCTCGCTCGGCGCGGAGCTCGTCGGCCTGCGACTCGATCCTTTCGAGCCCCTCCCGCTCGAGGAATGGCGCCGCGTGCTCGTCGCCGCACGACCGGAGCTCCTCTACACCATCACCTCCTTCCACAATCCGACGGGGCGCTCGTGCTCGAGCCACGAGCTCACGGGCATGGTCGCGCTCGCGAGCGACCTCGACTTCGCGCTGCTCGAGGACGACTGGGGCTCGGACATGCTGTCGCAGGGCGAGTACCGCCCGAGCCTGCGCGCGTTCGGCGGCCGCAGCGTGCTCTACGCCAACTCGTTCACGAAGAAGCTGCTGCCGAGCCTGCGGATCGGTTTCGTCGCGGGCGACGAACGGAGCGTGCCGGCCCTCGTCGCCGCCAAGCGCGTCGCCACCCTCGGCAATCCGACGCTCATCGAGGCCGCGCTCGCGGAGCTGCTCGAGCGCGGCTACTACGACACGCACCTCACGGCGATGCAGCAGGCGCTCGACGCGCGCTACACGCGCTGCCTCGAGCTGCTCGACGAGCGCATGCCCGCAGGCGTGCGCTGGACGACGCCCGGCGGCGGTCCCCTGCTGTGGCTCGAGGTGCCGCGGAGCGTGGACCTCGACGCGCTCACCGCGCGCCTCGCCGAGCGCCAGGTGGTCGTCGCGCCGACGCCCCTCGCCTTCGACGGCAAGCCCCACTTGCACGGCTTGCCTCTGGGCTACGCCTTCCTCGACTCCGAGCGCCTGGCGCGGGCGCTCGAGATCCTCGGCGCCGAGCTCGGTCGCGCGCTCGCGAGCGCGCGCGGCTCGGCCGCGGCGGGCGAGCTCGCATGAGGGGGGACGACAGGCACGGGTGAAGACACAGAAGGGCGGCGGCCCGAGGGTCACACGATGGATCAGGGCGCCGTGCCGCGCACCCAGCGCGGATCGGCGAGGACGAGGCGCAGGCCGCGCGCGAGCGCGAGGCCCGGGGAGCGGCCGTCCGTGTCGGGCGCGGGCGGGCTCGCGGCGGGGCTCGCGGCATCGCCCTGTCCGAGCGCGAGCCGGATCGCGAGGGCGCGCGCCCGGGCGGGCACGGCGGTCGCGGCCTGCGGTGCTCCCTTGCCGTGCCGCTCGTACCACTGGCCGGCCTCGTCGTAGATCCCGAGCGCGTGGTAGGCATCCGCGACGAAGAGCTCGACCTCGGGGGCGAGCCCCGCCTGCGCGAGGCCGCGTGCGCTCGGGTCGAGGAGCATCTTCGCCGTCGCGATCCCCTTGGCGGGCTCGCCCGCCGCGACGAAGGCGCGCGCCGCGGCGAGGAGCGCTCGGGCCACGTGCGGTCCGCAGGCCGGCGCACCGGAGGCGCAGTCCGGACGCAGATCGCGGTAGGCGTCGACGCCGTGGCGTGCCGCTTCGTCGAGGGCCGGGGGCGTCGTCGCGCGACCGAGCTCCTCGAGGCTGCGGCAGGCGGCCTCGCTCCGCGGCGTGGCGTGCGCCGCGGCGTCGCAGGGCTGCGCCGGGGGTGGGGGCGGCGCGAGCCGTCCCTCCGTGAGCTCGGGGGACGGCGCACCGACCGTCGCGCGCGCGACGAGGGCAAGCGGCTCGCGTCGCGCGGCCGCGGCGAGCCCGCGGAGGGCATCGGCGTGGCCGGGCGCGAGGCCGAGCACCTTCGCGTACGCCGCCGCGGCCCCCTCGAAGTCGTGCAGCCCGCGCGCGGTTTCGCCCTTGCCGAGCCAGCCCGCGGCGCCGCTCGGATCGGACCGCACGGCCTCGTCGAAGGGCGCGCGCGCGCCGGCGGCGTCGCCCGCGTCGAGCCGCGCGAAGCCGACGAGCGCCGTCGCCGCCGCGGCGTGCCAGTCGCCGGCCCGGGCCGCCGCGCGGGCGGCGAGCCCCACGAGGGCGAGCGCCGGGGCGCGCACCTCGGCGCCGGAGCGTCGCACCACCTCGAGCGTCGAGCGCGCGCGCGCCAGGGCGAGCACGAGCGCGGCGCCCGGCGTGGTCGCGTCGACGGCGACCGCGCGCATCGCGTTCTTCTGGGCGCGGGCCGCGTCGTTCGGGCCGTCGTGGTCGGCGTGGCTCGCATCGCGCACGAGCTCGAGGCGCGCGAGCTCGACCAGCGTGCGGCCGTTGCGGTACTGCTCGTCGCGGATCGTCTGCTCTGCCGCGCCGATGGCCGCGTCGAGGCGCGCCCGCTCGGCGGCGTCGCGCTCGGGCGCACAGCCGTCGAAGCCGTCGGGCTGGCTCCCCGCGGGGCACGCTCCCGGCGCGAGCGCGGGCCCGGCGGGCGCCCCCGGTCGATCGTCCGCGCCGGCCTGCGACGGGGCGATCGCCTGGAGCACGACGGGCTCGCGGAGGGCTGGAGCGCGGCTGGCGCAGCCGAGGCCCGACGCGAGCGCGGCCTGCGCGGCGAGCGATGCGAGACCGAGCGAGCGCTTCGACATGGCGACAGGGTAGCGAAGCCGCCGGGGCGCGTCGCCCGTCGCTCGCGCCCGCGCGGCGCGACCTGGGAAGCTCCACCGAGCCACGACCGGGCCCGCCTCACCGCCCGTCGGCGAGCACCTCGACGCCGTGGGCGACGCCGACCTTCAGCTGGAACTTGCGACCGACCGGGAAGCGGCCGAACTCCTCGAGCGACGTCGGCGCCAAGTCCTCGTGGTCGTCCTCGTAGCTCAGCGTCACCTGGTAGCTCGCCTTTCGGTGGTTGCGCTCCGCCTCGCGGTCGGCGAGGGGCACGCGCGGCGCGAGCTCCGCCTCGCTCGGCCAGGTCGTCTCGAGCGTGGTGCCCTGGTGCGTGACCGTCCGGTCGTAGCCCCAGTCCCACACGCTCCACGCGTACCAGGTGGCATAGCGAGGCTCCTGGCGATAGCGTGGCTCCTGGCGCGTGCGGGTCCGGTCGCAGTAGCGCGTGGTGCAGCTCTGGCCGCCGCCCGAGCACACGCGGTCGCCGC
>JADLAB010000185.1 GCA_020848455.1 Polyangiaceae bacterium | reverse complement strand
GAGTCCCAGCGTCCACAGCCACATCCGATCCATGTTCACCTCCTGCCACTCCCGCCTGGTACGCGACGCGGGCCGCGCGTCACTTCGTGCACTTGTACCTGTCGAGCACCTTCTGGCACGCGGTCTCGGCGTCGGACGCCTTGCCGTCCGCGACCGCCTTCCTCCAGCCCTCGACCATCTTGCCGAGCAGGCGCAGCTGGGTCTTGTTGCCGCACGCGCGCACCTTGTCGGCGTAGGCATCGCACGCGCCGACCCCGACCGGCTCGTCGTCGGCCCCCGCGCTCGCCGCCGCCGCGCGCGTGCTGGCGGGCTCGGCGCCGCCGGAGCTCGCCGCCCCGCCCTTGTCGCCCGCCGCGGCGGCGGACCTGGGGCACTTGAAGGTCGCGAGCCGCTCCTCGCACTTCTTCTCGACCTCGGCCTGCTTGCCGTCCGCGATCGATTTCCGCCAGCCGTCCATGACCTTGCCCACGAGCTCGGTCGTCTTGGCGTCGCCGCACGCGCTCACCTTGGCGGCGAAGTCGTCGCACGCCGCGACGCCGAGCTTGTCCCCGCCCGGCTCCGCCGCCGCGGGAGCGGGGTCGCTCGCCGCGCGCGTGCTCGCCGCGGCGGACGCCGCGTCGTTCGAGCAACCGCCGAGGAGAGCCACCACCGCGATCGTCACCGAAAGTCGTTCCATCGAAGCCTCCCGTGTCGGCGCGACGCATCGCAAGCGCCGTGCCGCGCGCGAACGGGCCCGAAATTGCGGGGTTGCGCGGCCGAGGCGCGCCGAGGCGTGGACGCCGAGTCCACGCGTGGACGCCGAGTCCACAGGGCCGCACCGGCTCAGCGCAGGCCGTCGACGAGATAGAGCGAGGAGAGCTGGCGCAGGTAGGTGTAGCCGTAGGAGCGACCATCGGGGCCGAGCAAGAGCCGCGAGACCTCGACGAAGCCCGCCGGATCGGCGGGTGCGAGATCCTTCCAGCGGCTGCGCTTGCCCGTCCCGATGTCGACGAGGTCGACCCGCGCCGGCCGCTCGCCACGGCGGTACACGACCACGCGCCCGTCCTCGGACCAGCCCGCGAGCTCGTCGGCCGAAGCACGCGCCGCCACACGGCGGCCGGCGCCCCCACCGGTCGGGTAGAGCCAGAGGGCCGCGTCGTCGCCGCACACGAGGCTGCGCCCGTCGGGCGACACGAACCCCTGGCTCTGCCAGGCGCCTTCGGGCGTGAGCGCCGTCGCGGGTCCACCGGCCACGGGCTGCGCGTACCAGCGCAGGGCGCCACCTACCCCGCGGCGGCCGAGCACGAGGATGCGCTCGCCGTCGGGGAAGAAGCGCACGCGCTCGTAGCGCAGGCCCGGCTCGCTCACCGTCGTGGCGTCGCCCGTGCCGTGCGGAACGACGAGCACGCGATCGTCGACGCCATAGGGCACGGCCAGCGTGCGGGCCGCGTCCGGGGCGAGATCGGCCGCGACCCCGGCGCCGAGGCGCAGCGGCGCGTGCTCACCGCGGCGCCACAGCAGCATGTCGTAGCCGCGCGCTCCGCTCACCGACTGCTCGCTCAGCAGCACGCTCTGGCCGTCGCGCGCCACGGCCGACACCACCGACAGATCGCCCGTCGAGACGTCGCGCTCGGCGGCGTCGCCGGCGCCTCTCACGACCGCGACGGCGCGACGGGTCTCGAACGACAGCAGCGCCCGCCCGTCGCGCGCCACGTCCTGCAGCACGAGCGTGCCCGGCCCGCGCAGCACGACGCGCGCGCGGCCCGCGAGCGTCACGGCGTAGAGCGCGCTCGCCGCGTCCGGGCCGGCCGCGGTGAACCACACCTCGTCGCCCGCCGCCGACCAGGCGAGGCCACGCTCGCTCATCCAGCCCGCGGCGAGCGTCGTCTTCTTGCCCTCGAGATCGAGCACGGCCACGTCCCCCATGTCGTCGCCGGGGTACGGGTGATCGAAGAACGCCAGGTGGCGGCCATCGGGTGCGAAGCGGATGCGGCTCACCCAGCCGTCGGTCTCGTAGAGCGTCTTGCCGGCCGGATACTCGACGCGGAACTTGCTGCCGCTCCGGCGCACGAGGGCGAGCGTCTCGCCGTCCGCGCCGTAGTCCGCGTCCTGCACGTCGTCGTAGAGGTCGCGCGGCGTGCCCCCGACGAGCGGCGCGCGCGCGAGCGTGCCCTCGACGGGCCACCAGAGAAAGCGCCGAGCGCGCGCGACGGCCAGCTCGCCGGCCTGCGAGACGGCGACGACGTCGGCGTCCACGAAGCCGAGCGGCTGCGAGGTGGCGCTCTCGACGCGCGTCGTGAACACCTCGACGGGGCGGTCCCCCCAGGCAGCGCCGTATACGACCCCGCGCCCGTCGGGCGTGAAGCGCGCCGAGTGCACGGCGCCGTTGCCGAAGGTGAGCTGTCGATAGCCCGGAACGCCGGCGAGAGGCGGCGCCGAGCCGACCGGCGCCGCGGTGGGGTCCGCCGCGGCCGGAGCGGCCGCCGACTCGCGCGGGGGCTCGCCGGGGCGCGGCCACCGCGTGCCGAGCGCGAACGCGAGCAGCGCGAGCGGCACGGCGAGGAGCGCGACGCCGCCGACACGCCCGGCACCGGAGCGGCGGCGACGCAGCGGCTCCGGAGCCGTGGACGCGTCCGGGCGCTCGAGCAGCCGCGAGAGCTCGAGCGCGAGCTCCCGTGCCGACGCGGGCCGGTCCGCGGGATCCTTGGCGAGGCAGCGCGCGAGCAGGGTCGCGAGGCCCGGGGGCTCGCCCGGCTCCGGCTCGCGCGGGGGCGGCGACTCCTTGAGCACGGCGTGCATGCGCTCGACCGCGTGGCCGCCGCCGAAGGCCGGTGTGCCGGCGAGCATCTCGTAGAGGATGGCGCCGAGCGCGAAGAGGTCCGCGCGCGCGTCGACGCGCTCGCCGAGCACCTGCTCGGGCGCCATGTAGCCCGCGGTGCCGAGCACGACCCCGCTGCCGGTCGCGAGCGAGACCGTGGGCGAGCCGGGGTCGGGCGGCCGCAGCTCGCCGGGCTCCGGCCCGAGCTTGGCGATCCCGAAGTCGAGGATCTTCACGCCGCCGTCGAGCTCGACGAACAGGTTCTCGGGCTTGAGGTCGCGGTGGATGATCCCGGCGTCGTGCGCCGCGGAGAGGGCCTGCGCCACCTGCAGAGCGACACCGATCGCCTCTGCCGGGGCGAGCTTGCCGCTCCGCAGGCGCTCGCGCAGCGTCGTGCCGGTCAGCAGCTCCGACACGACGTAGGGTCGCCCCTCGTGCTCGCCGACGTCGTAGACCGCGAGCACGCCCCGATGGCTCAGCCGGCCGGCGGCGCGCGCCTCTTGCTCGAAGCGCCGCGTGCGCGCCTCGCCCACCGTGGCGCTCGCTAGGATCTTGAGCGCGACCTCGCGGCCGATGCGCCGGTCGCGCGCGCGGTACACCTCGCCGCTGCCGCCGGCGCCGAGGAGCGCGCCGATCTCGTACGGCCCGACGCGCATGCCGCTCTGCAACCGCATCGCGCCGGAGCCTAGCAGGTCCGCTCGCGTCCCTGTGCGGGGCGTGTTGCGCTTCTCGCCCCACTGGCGGAACGCGCTCGACGAGGTGCCGGTCGTGCTCGCCGCCGTCGACGCAGCGCTTCGGCGCTAGCCAGACCGCCGAACAGGTCGAAGACGCCGCGAAATCCTGGTGGTACCGCGAGCGGCAGGACACGTTCGCGCCCGCGGGGGGCGCCGGGGTGTGGATCTCGACAGGGCGCTCAGGGCTTGGTGCGGGCGTTCTTGGCGATCGGGCAGGCGGCTTCGTCGCCGGCTTCACAGGCGCCGTCGAGCAGAGTCAGCGCACGTTCGCGGTCGGGGGGAACGTGCTCTCCGTCGAGCAGCGCCTGGCCGAGTAGAGAGCAGGCGGTTGCATTGTGCTGCTTGCATGCCTCCTCGAGCAGCGCGATTGCCTTCGCCGTGTCGCGCGCGACGCCGCGGCCTTGGAGCAGGCGCATGGCGAGGGGGTAGCAGTGACGCGCGTCGATGTCGCACGCACGCTGCGCGAAGGCGATGGAACGGGGGGCGTCTGGCGCGAAGGTCGAGGCCCCGTCGTACATGCCGGCCAGCAGATTGCATCCGGCCGCATCGCCGCTGTCGCAGGCCTTCTCGGCGAGCGCGCGGGCCTTGTCGAGATCGCGCGGGACATCACCGCTGCGCACGTACGCGTACGCGTAGGCGAGCGAATAGCAGCCGCCCTCTCGGGGGTGGAGCGCGCAGACCTTCTCGAAGAGCGGCAAGGCCGCGCTCCAGTTGCCGGCGTCGGCGTCCATGCCTCCGAGCTGCACGCAACCGGCCACATCGTCGGCCGCGCATGATTTGGCGAAGAGCGTTCGCGCGCGTGCGGAGTCTTTTTCCAGACCCGCCATGCCTCTGAGGTAGAGCAAGCCCAACCCTGCGCATCCCCGCTGGTGGCCCACGTCGCAGGCCGCCTGGTAGAGCTTGCGTGCGCGGGTGAGATCTTGCGCGGTGCCTTCACCATACTTCGCCATCGAGGCGAGCTCGACGCAGCTGCCTTGCGCGCCGCCTTCGCAGCCTCGCTCGAACGCGGCCGCGGCGGCGGCGAAGTCACGCGCGGAGCTGCCGAGCGCATAGCGCAACATGCGGCCGTGCTCGGTGCACGCCTCCGCGTCACCGGTCCTGCAAGCCCGATCGCATGGCGCGGCGTTCTTTCCGTCGCACGAGGGGGGCTCGCCTTGTTCGCTTACCGTCGCTGTCGCGATTCTCGAAGCGTTCGTCGAGACGGCGTCGTTCGTCTTGCCGGGGCATCCCGTCGAGGCGACGAGCGCCACAAGCAGCAGCGGCGATTCCCGTGTCATCGTGGGAGACATACTTCGATGCTGGTTTCTCCGCCAGCTCGGTCCTGGGCAGGTGCGCTTCCCCATGGTGCCGCCGCGTGGCGGCCGCCAGCCGCGCATTCCTGCGCGGGGCGTCGCGGCTACCCCTTGGCCCCTCGACCGCTTGGCCCCTCGGTACCTGGCGCTAGCCCTCTTGCGGCGCCCCCACGAGCGCGCGTAGCACGGCCGGCAGGCGACGCCCCCACGAGAGCTCGTCGTGCTCGCCCTCGGGATCCTCGCAGACGTGAAGCTCGTCGGGCCCGTAGCCGTAACGGTCCCGGAGCAGCGCCACCATCTCGGCGCCGCGCGCCGCGGCGGCCGCTTCGGTCACGTCGTTGTGGCGCCGGCCATCGCGGACGAGCCCCCAGTCGAGCCACAGGCGGGGGCGACGCGCGCGATCGCGCAGGGTCGTCTCGAGGGCGCGCACGAGCGCCGAGCTCGCGAGCGGCCCGCCCGGGCAGCGCCCGCCGTGAATCGCGTCGAGCCCGACCCAGAACGACGACGACAGGCAGCCCGCCGCACCGAAGACGTCGGGGCGGCGATTCGCGACGTAGAAGGCCGCGAGGCCGCCGTGGGACGAGCCGACGACGACCCGATGCTCGCGGTCGCGGCGCGTCCGGTAGCGGGCGTCGACGAAGGGCACGAGCTTCTCGGCGAGATAGCGGGTGTAGTCCTCGACGCCGCCGAAGCGGCGCGCGGCGCCCCAGTCGGCGTGGGTGTACTCGAGCACGCGGTCGAGGGGCTCGACGGCGACGACGAGGAGCTTCGGGAGCGCGCGCGCCTGCCAGAGCCCGTCGAGCACCCGAGCGACGTCCCAGCTCTTGTGCCCGAGACCCCCGGGCCAGAAGGTGGTGTTGCCGTCGTGGAAGTACAGGACCGGGTAGCCCGGGCCCGCGGCGTCGTAGTCGCGCGGCAAGAGGACGTGCACCTTGCGCGGCCGAGCGCCGGGGCCGAGCGCGAGAGCGTCGAAGGTGTGGAACCACCCGGCCGGCAGGCCGTCGTCGTGCGACCAGGCGCGCTCGCCGCCGAGCACGAAGGGGTACGGAGCGGGGCCCGGGGGACCGGGCGCGGACGGGGCGACGCGGCGCATGGCGAGGGTCAGAGCCCCGAGTCGCCCGGCTCGAGGTTGAAGGAGAGCTGGAAGCGCTTGCCCGGCTCGAGCGCGACGCTGCGCGTCTGGGAGCGCGCCCCGCGCGAGGCGCGCACGCTGTGAGCTCCCGGCGCGAGGCCGGTCACGACCACCGGCGACGGGCCGCGGTCGCTGCCGTCGACGACGACGTGGTCGCAGAGCGTGGTGCACGTGACGACGAGCGTCGCGCTGCCGCCGGCGCTCCGTGCCCAGGGATCGAGCACGCCGTCGCGGTGGGCAGTCGCGCTCGGCGCGGGGGCGACGGGATCGAGCGCCGGGCCCGGTGCCGCCGCCGTCTTCGCGGGTGGGAGCGCGGTCCGACCGTCCTGCTCGAGGGCCCGCAGGCGTTCTTCGAGGGCGCCGACGCGCTCCTCGGCCGCGCGCGCCCGCTCGGCGGCGCGCCGTGCCTCCTCGAGGGCCTGGCTCGGACCGCCCTCGCCCGCCGGCGCGGTCCCCGGCGCGACGCTCGTCGGTACGGCCACCGCCGGAGGCGACGCGGGGGCCGGAGCCGGCGGAACCACCCAGCGCATGACCACGAACGTGAGCGCCGCCGCCGCAACCGCGGCCATCGCCGGTCGCTGCCAGCCCGTGGTCGTCTTCACCGCCACCGTGTCCATGAACGCTCCTCCTCTGCTGGCTCTCTTCGCGCCTCGTCGGGTTGCGGGCCCGCCCGACACCCCGGGCACGGCCGCGAGCCCCACCTGGGTGGTCGCCTCCGCCATCAGCGGTCGCGCGCCGTCGTCCGAGAGCTCGGCGTCGCGAGCGCCGAGCCCGCCCTCCACGATCTCGGCCGTCTCGCGGCAGCCCGCACAGCGCTCGAGGTGGGCCCGCAGCTCCTCGAGCTCGGTCGCGCTCCCGAGCCCTGCCGCCCGCGCTGCCACGAGCGACTCGGCCCGCGCACAGTCCGCACCCGCGCGCACGGCGGACAGGGCCCGCACCCCGCGGCAGCCCTCGCAGCAGAGCAGGTGCAGCGCGAGCTCGGCGTCGCGTGCCGACAGCAAGGTGTCGAGATCGGGACAGCCGCTCATGACAGCTTCTCCTCCGCGCCGCGCCCGGCCGCGGCGTCGGATCCGGCGTGCCGGTCGCGCAGGCGCTTCAAGCCGCTGCGCACGAGCCGCTCGGCGGCGCGTGCGTCGGCGTGACCGAGGCGCTCCGCGATGGCGGCGAAAGGCTCTCCCTCGAGCCACATCGACAGGCAGCGCTGCTGCTCGGCCGACAGGTCGCGCCGGGCGCTCTCGAGCAGCGCGAGGGCCATGGCGCCGCGCTCGGGATCGAGGCCGCTCGCGCCGGGCTCGTGGCCGTCGAGCGCAAGGACGGCGATCCAGCGCGAGCCCGGCGCGTCCGCGGCGCCCCGGCGATCGCGGTAGGCAGCGTGGGCGCGCACGTGGTCGACGGCGACGCGCGCGGCCACGGTGGCGAGCCACGCGGCGAAGTGCCGCTCGGCCTCGGGGCTCTCGGCGACGAAGGCGCGTGCGGCGTGGTCGAGGTAGGCGCGCAGCCGGCGGTGGCCATCGGCGCCGAGCCGATGCATGACCGCCACGACGATGTCGCGGCGCTCGTCCGGGTCGCGCGACAGCGGGCCCACGAGGCGGTAGCGCGCGGTGAGCGCCCAGACCCGCGGCTCGACGGCGGCCCAGAAGGCGCGCCAGGCGTCGGCGTCTCCCGCGATGGCGCGCGCGATGAGGGTCCACATGCTCCTGCCACGTCATACGGCACCACGCGCCGATCCGTCACCGGCATGCCGCCCGGATCGTGCCGGCGCTCGCGCCGAGCCTTGCCCCGACGGCGCGCGGTCGCGGCACGGTTGACCCCTCTCGGCCGCTCGGACCAAGCTCCGGGTGACCGGAGGTCACTGCCGTGGGTCGCCCGTTGCTCTTCGCTCTCGCGCTCGCAGTCGTCGCGGCGGGCGGCATCTCGTTCCTCGTCCTCAAGCACCGGGACCGGCGTCCGCCCCACGTCAAGGCGCTCGCGGAGCGCCGGCTGAAGGACGTGCAGGTGCTCGGAGCCGAGCTCTTCCAGCGCTGCGCGTCGCGCTCGCTCGACCCCGTGCGGCCGCCCTTCGAGGGCACCTGGCTCGTCGCGGACGAGGAGGTGCTCGAGGCGAAGCTCGTGTGCCGCGAGCTCGTGCCGGGGCTCGGCCTCGGCGTCACCTTGCCGCCGCTGCGCGCCAAGGAGTTCGACAGCGAGAGCCGCAACGGCCGGAGCTACGCCCTCGACGGGCGCGAGCGCGACGACACGACGCTCTGGAAGGCGTACGCCGTCGATCCGTCGCTCGTCGTCGGCGGGCAGGCGGTCGATCTCTGCGTGGTCGAGGAGAACGTGCCCTTCGAGCAGGGCCCGAGCACCCTGTGCGTGGCGTTTCGCGTCGCGCCGTGAGCCGGTGGGTCGGCCGAGCGCTCCGCGCTCACTGGAACACGACGTCGAGTAAAGGACGACCGCGGTGGCACGGCCGCTCGCGCCACCCGCTGCCGGCGCGCTCACTCGTAGATCTTCTCGTCGACCGCGGCGGACTCGGGCGCATCGGCCTCGCTGTCGCGGGTGAGGTTGG
>JADLAB010000184.1 GCA_020848455.1 Polyangiaceae bacterium | reverse complement strand
GAACGACAACTGCACGGCCTTCGACACGAGCGGCACGAGCTGCAGCGACAGCCTCTACTGCAACGGCGCCGACACCTGCAACGCGAGCGGCAGCTGCGCGAACCACGCCGGCAACCCCTGTCCGGGCGACGACGTGGGCCCGAGCTGCAACGACTCGTGCAACGAGGCGAGCGACAACTGCACCGAGAACGACACGAACGGCACGAGCTGCAACGACAGCCTCTACTGCAACGGCACCGACACGTGCAGCGCCGGCGCCTGCAGCCACTCCGGGGATCCCTGTCCGGCCCTCGTCACCACCGACGCCAGCTGCTCCGACAGCTGCAACGAGCCGACCGACGACTGCACGGGGCCCGACCCCGTGGGCACCGGCTGCGACGACGGCCTCTACTGCACCGGGACCGACACCTGCAACGCGAGCGGCAGCTGCGCGACGCACACGGGCGATCCGTGCCTGCCGCTCGTCACGACGGACTCGAACTGCGCGGGTAGCTGCAACGAGACGAGCAACAACTGCAGTGCCGACGACCCGCTCGGGACTGGCTGCGTCGACGCCCTCTTCTGCAACGGCACCGACACCTGCAACGCGAGCGGCAGCTGCGCGACGCACGCCGGCGATCCGTGCGGAACGAACGTGGGCCCGAGCTGCGACGACTCGTGCAACGAGGGGGCGGACGCCTGCTCGCTCGCGGATGCGCTCGGCACGACCTGCAACGAAAGTGGCGCGGGCGAGTGCACCGGCAACCTCTCCGAGCCAAACTGCGTGGGCGCGCTCGCGGCGGTGGTGACCCCGGCGTCCCTCGTGAAGAACGACCTCGGCAACGTGACCGTCGATGTCTCGACGGTTCACGACTGGCCGGCGGACGGCAAGCTCGTGGTCGTGTTCCCCGCCGGCTTCGACGTGGCCGGCGCGACCCTCGTTTCGGAGACCCTCACGGGAACCCTGTCCGTGAGCATCAGCGGCCAGACGGTGACCCTCACTCGCTCGGGTGGGTCGTCGACCACGGGGCCAGCCGACCTCTCGATCGTGCTCGGGAACATCCGAAACCCGAACGTCGCCGGTGTCACCGGCACCTTCGGCGTCACCACCGAGACCACCGGCAACGCGGACATCGACGTCGGCACGGCTCCGGGCGTCACGCTCACCAACACCTGAGGCGGCGTGGCCCGAGCGGCTGCCGGCCAAGGAAGCGCCCGTGACGCTTGTCGCGACCGGGCGCTCGGCTAAATAGGCGCCCATGGGCTCTCGGTCGATGCCCGCGCTCGGCGCGGCGGCGGGACTCGTGCTCACCGCCGCGCTCGGCTGTGCCTCGCCGGCCGAGCCGCCCGGGCGACGCGCAGACGAGCCCCCGGACGTGCTCGCCGCGCTGCCCGATCCCTCGGAGGTGCCCGCCCCGCCGCCGGCGACCGCGTCCGCGCCGCCGGCGCCGAGCGAGAGGCCGCGCATCGCGAGCATCGCGATGCGCAACTGGATCTACAACGAGCCCGACGACCGCTCGACCAAGCTCGGCTATCTGCGCGCGGGCGCGGTCGTGCCGCGGACGGCCGAGCCCGTGACCGGGCGAGGGTGCCCGGGCGGTTGGTACGGCATCGAGCCCCGCGGGTACGTGTGCGTCGGCAAGGGCGCGACGCTCGACCTCGACAACCCCGTCGTGGTGGCTGCGCTGCACGCGCCGCGGCGCGGCCGCCCGCTGCCCTACGACTACGTGATGTCGCGCGAGCCACCGCCGCACCTGTTCTACAAGCTGCCGAGCCTCGAGGAGCAGGTCCGCCTCGAGGGGCAGCGGCGCCTCGCGAGCATCGCGACGTTCGCCGTCCGCGACGCCGGGCTCCTGCCACCGCCCGACCCGGTGCCACCGTTCCTCCTCGCCGGCCAGTCGCTGCCGAAGCCGTACGGCGCCGAGGCCGCACTGGCGTTCCGCAGTCGCCGCGGTCAGGCGAAGCTCGAGTCGGCCTTCGGCCTCGTCAGCACCTTCGAGTGGACGGGCCGGCGCTGGGGGCTCACGACCGAGCTCGACATCTTGCCGGTCGATCGCACGCTCGTGCCCAAGGTGAGCACCTTCGCCGGGATCGAGGTGGGCGCCGAGGGCGGCACGCCCGCGTTCGTCGAGCAACACGAGGTCTCGAGCTACGCGCCGGGCGCGGACGGTCGCCTCGTCGCGAGCGGGCGCGCCGAGCACCGCAGCGGGCACGTGCTCACCGGGCGCAACGAGGGCGGCCCTCACGGCCTGCTCGAGACGGCCTCCGGCGTGTGGTTGCCCTGGGGTGCGCTGCGCATCCCCGAGCTCCGCGAGGATCCGGCCGGCTTCGCCCGCGAGGGCCGCAAATGGATCGACGTGTCGATCAAGAAGCAGCTCCTCGTCGCCTACGAGGGCACCCGCCCGGTGTACGCGACGCTCGTCTCGACGGGGCGCGGCGAGCTCGGCGACCCCGAGACCACGCAGGCCACCGTGCGCGGCACGTTCATGATCCACTCGAAGCACATCTCGGGGACCATGGACGGCGACGAGAGCAGCGACGACGCCTTCGACCTCCGCGACGTGCCGTACATCCAGTACTTCCACAAGGGCTACGCCCTGCATGGCGCCTACTGGCACGATCGCTTCGGCCAGGTGCGCAGCCACGGCTGCGTGAACCTCGCGCCCGCCGACGCGGCCTGGCTCTTCGAGTGGACGGAGCCGGCGGTGCCGGAGGGCTGGCATGGGGCGCAGAACCCGAGCGCCGGCACGCTCGTCTACATCCACGGGTGAGGCGGCCGTGCGCCGTCGCGCGCGCCCGTCAGCGACACACCGGCGGCATCTTGGCGCTGCCGAGCGCGCGCTGGATCTGCGCGAGCGCCGCCTGCAGGGAGGCGCTGCTCCGCGCCTGCGTGCAGGCGCCGGCCGCGGCCGCGTAGAGTGGCTTCTGATCGAGGGGCGCGTTCACCGCGTTGCTCGCGAGCGCCGCGCAGCAGGCGTTGAGCCCCGACGGGTCCCAGGTGCCCTTCGGCCTCGCGGCGTCGGCGTCGGCCGCCGCGTCGGCGGGCCCGGCGTCCTCGGGCCCCCCGGCGTCGATTTCCTGGGTGACGGTGGCCGTCGGCGTCGGCGGCGTCGGGGTCGGCGCCGGCCGCGACGTCGTCGTCTCGTCCTCTTCGTCTCGGCCGCCGCACCCGTTCGCCGTCGCGAGCGCCACCGGCAGGAGGCCGGCCGTGAGCACCGTCGCCAAACGTCCGATTTTCATGGCTCATTTCCTCGTCCAGGCGTTGCGGCGGCGCCCGCGCCGTGCGCGGCCGGCCGAAATGCGCCCGGGCGCCGGCGTCGGTCGCGGGTGTGTGGTAATGTCGCCCTCACCTGTCTAGACGGCGCACGAGCCCGTTCGGACGCCGTCGGGCCCGTGCTGATGAACAGGCGCGTCGCCCACCAAGCGCCCTCGGCCCGCTCCGGCCTTGACCGAAGCCCCCGTTTTCTCTACCCTGCCGCCTCCCAAGCGTCGCCCGCGTTCGCCGGCCCATCGCTAGCTTCCGAGGAACCAACTCACCATGGCCGTCCACATTCGTCTCGCTCGCGCGGGCACCAAGAAGGTGCCCTTCTACCGCATCGTGGCCGCCGATCAGCGTTCGCCACGCGGCGGGCGCTTCATCGAGCGGCTCGGAACCTGGGATCCGCGCCGCAGCGTGCTCAACCTCGACCGCGCGCGCGTCGATCACTGGCTTGGCGTGGGCGCCTTGGCGTCCGATACCGTGGCGCGTCTCCTGCGCCGCGCACAGACGCCGACCGAGCCGAAGGTCTGATCCATGCCTGGTCCCGCAAAGAACGAGTCGCTCGTGCGCCTCGTCGAGGTCGTGGCCCGCGCGCTCGTCGACCACCCCGACCAAGTACACGTCGAGCGCGTCAAGGGTGACAAGCACCCGCGCATCGAGCTGCAGGTAGCGCCCGAGGACATCGGCAAGGTGATCGGCAAGGACGGCCGCACGGCGCAGTCGATCCGCGTGTTGCTCAACGCCGCCGCCACGAAGGCCGGCGCGGTGCGGGCGTTCCTCGACATCGTCGATTGACGCGGGCGCACTTGACCGCTCGGCGAGAGGCGCATCGCGATGCCGCCGCGTAGGCCCGCCCTGCGCGCCCACCGCACCGGCCAGGCGCCGCGCCCCGCGGCTCGGCCCCGCGCACCGGTGCGTCCCGGTGCGGGCGCTCGCGAGGTGGCGAGCTCGCCGGCTGCCGGTCCCGCCGCACCCGCTCCGCGTGGCAGCGAGGATCTCGTCGAGCTCGGGCGCGTGGGTCGACCCCACGGCACGCGCGGCGCGGTCCGGGTGCAGCTGCACAACCCCGCGTCCGAGGCCCTCGCAGGCGCGCGCATGGTGCGCCTCGTGATGCCCGACGGGGCGAGCGAGGAGCGCCGCGTGCGCTCGTCGTATCCCGCGAGCCGCGGAGCGGTCGTGCTCGAGCTCTTCGGGAGCGACACCGTGGAGAGCGCGCAGCAGCTGCGCGGCGCGACCGTGTCGCTGCCACGCACCGAGCTCGCCCCCGCTGCCGAGGGGGAGTTCTACGCCTGCGACCTCGAGGGCTGCCGCGTCGTCTTCGCGGGCGAGCCCATCGGCACGGTCGTGCGGGTGGCCTTCTATCCGAGCTGCGATGTGCTGATCATCGCCCGCTCCGGCGGTGGCGAGCTCGAGGTGCCGCTGCTCGACGGCTTCGTCGCGGGCGTCGACCTCGGGGCGCGCACCGTCGAGCTGCGGTCGCTCGGCGACCTCGAGTAGCGCGCGCGCGGATCGCGGCCATGCGCTTCGACGTCGTGACGCTGTTCCCGGAGATGCTCGCGCCGACCCTCGCGCTCGGCGTGGTCGGCCGCGCGCTCGCCGGCGGCGAGCTCGTGGTGCGCTGCAAGAGCCCGCGCGATTTCGGAATCGGGCGACACCGCAGCGTGGACGACACCCCCTACGGCGGCGGGGCCGGCATGGTCATGCGGGTCGACTGCCTCGTCGCGTGCATGGAGGCCCTCGACGCCGAGCCGTGGCCCGCGCCGGACCCGGCGGCGACGGGGCCCGTGCCGGCCGCGGCGCCCGCGCGCGCCCATCGCGTGCTCCTGTCGCCGCAGGGCGCCCGGCTCGACCAACGGCGCGTCGCGGCGCTCGGCGCGCGCCCCGCCGTGATGCTGGTGTGTGGCCGCTACGAGGGCTTCGACGAGCGCGTGCGCGACCATGTCGACGAGGAGCTGTCGCTCGGCGACTTCGTGCTGTCGGGCGGGGAGCTCGCCGCCCTGTGCGTCATCGACGCCTGCGCCCGGCTGCTCCCCGGCGTGCTTGGCAATGCGGCCTCGCTCGCCGAGGAGTCGCACAGCCCGTCGAACGCGGGGCTGCTCGAGTACCCCCAGTACACACGCCCGGCCGAGTTCCGGGGCGCACGCGTCCCCGACGTCCTGTGCTCGGGCCACCACGCCGAGGTCGCGGCGTGGCGGCGGGCCCGGGCGCTCGAGCGCACCCGCTCCCGCCGACCGGACCTCTCGGGCGCGCCCGACGTCGCGCACGGGGAGAAACCCCGACCGTGAGCCGTGCCGTGGCCGCGGCGCTCATCCACTTCCCCGTGCTCGGGCGCGGGGGCGAGACGCTGACGGCCACGGTGACGAACCTCGACGTGCACGACCTGTCGCGCAGCGCCCGGAGCTACGGGCTCGCGGCCTTCTTCGTCGTGCACCCGCGTCCGGCCCAGCGCCTGCTCGGCGAGCGGATCCGCGCGCACTGGGTGTCGGGCACCGGCCGGCGGCGCATTCCCGACCGCGGTGCGGCGCTCGAGCTCTCCAGCTTCGTGGCGGATCTCGACGAGGCACTCGGCCGGCTCGGCCCGGGCGCGGAGATCTGGACGACCGCGGCGCGCGAGGGTGGGGGCCCGGTGACGACCTTCGCCCGGGCCCGCCAGATCCTCTCCGAGCCCGGCCCCGCCGTGCTGCTCTGCTTCGGTACCGCGTGGGGGCTCGCGCCCGAAGTGCTCGCGCGCGCGACCCTGCGGCTCGAGCCCATCGTCGGACGCGGCGACTACAACCACCTGTCGGTGCGCGCCGCGAGCGCCATCTGTCTCGACCGGCTGCTCGGACCGCGCTGACGGCGCGCCGCGCCCGAGCCGTCGGCTCAGGGCACCAGGAACGGCTTCAGCCCGCGGAAGGTGTAGCTCGTCACGCTGTCGGGGAAGATGCGCACGCGGAAGTGGCCGAGCGTCTTCAGTTGCCCGTCGACCACGCCCGCCGCCGCCACGCTCACCGGGCCGGGGGCGACGTCCATCGCCGCGTAGAGCCCGAGCGTGCTCGTGGCGTTCGCGTCCAGGCTCGGCAGAGGATGCGCCTCGTTGTCCGTGAAGTAGGTGAGCACGGCCCGCGGCTTGTTGATGTCGACGACCGCGTTGAGGATGCGCACGTCCCCGCAGTCGTGAACCTCGCCCGCGAGCGCGCCCTTGCCGGGCGTGAGCGTCGCGCCGAGGGCCACCTGGGCGATGCTGTTGTAGTCGCTCTGGTCGAGCGCGCGCACGTCGTGGTCGTAGGCACCGCCTGCCACCTCGGCGTTCGGGATGAACACGCCGTACTCGTAGAGCGGCGACCAGCTGCCGCCCTCGGTGACGACCACGAGCTCGGTCTCGGTCGGCACGTTCGGGTAGCTGAAGGTGCACTCGAAGCGCGTCCCGCAGTCGTCGTTCGGCTCGGGCACGCTGTTGCTGGCGTCGCACAAGGCCGGCGTCGTCACCATCGCGCCCACGAGGTCCCCGAGGTCGCCGTCGTCGGCTCCACCCGTGCGCTTGACCTTGTAGACCGAGATCTGCACGTTCTTCGACTCGCAGCCGTGCGAGAAGATCTTCGCGATCCCGTTCATCGTGACGAGCTGCGAGCTCGCGGGATCCGCCGGCGCCGGGTAGCCCGCCGGCTCGAAGCAGCCGAGGTCGACGGGGCCCGAGCCGTGGAACTCGTCCACGTTCTCCGAGCGCTTCATCTCCTGCACGGTCGCGCCGCTCTTCGGCGGCTTCTGCAGCGGCACGCCGCACACGTCGACGATGGCGCCCGGGGGCAGGGCGCTGCAGCTCAGGGGGTCGGTCTCGCCGGCGCAGAACTCGTCGTTCGTCGGGCTGCACATCGTCGTGCACGTGCTCTCGGCGGCCGTGAAGTCGGTGCACGTCGCCGGCGGCGTCGCCGGATCCGAGGACTTGCAGACGGCGAGGCCGAAGAGGAACGGGAAGAGGGTAAGAGCACGACGCATGGCGATCCTCGGGGCGGTGAGCGTGCCGCGCGCGCGCGCAGCGCTGTTTGGGCCAGGTTAGCGGAATCGCTCGGCGAGTGCTACACGGCCGCCGCATGCCAGCCGATCCGGACGCGCCCCTTCGTGCGCAGCGCTCGCCGGCGCGCCCGGACGCCGCGCCGCCGGAGCTGCCGGTCCTCGGGCGCATCCGCGCGCGCGCCGCGGAGCTAGGCTTCGACGCGCTCGCCGTGGCTCGCGCCGACGTGGCGCTCGACGTCGAGCACGACCGCTACCGCGATTTTCTCGCGGCCGGGCGACACGGGGACATGGGGTACCTCGCGACGAACGTCGCCGTGCGGCGCCGCCTCGACGGCGAGAGCATCCTCGCAGGCGCGCGCAGTGTCCTCTGCCTTGCGCGCCGCTACGCACGCGGCTCTGCCGCCGAGGCGAGCGACCCGCCCCTCGCGCGCCGCATCGCGCGCTACGCGCGGGGCCGCGACTACCACGGCTTTCTGCGCAAGAGGCTCGGCTCGCTCGCGGCCTTCGTGCGCGCGCTCGCCCCAGGTGTCGAGGCCCGGCCGCTCTGCGACACGGCGCCCGTGCTCGAACGGGCCTGGGCCGCGCGCGCCGGGCTCGGCTTCGTCGGCAAGAACGGGCTCGTCATCGTCCCGGGGCAGGGGAGCTTCGTGCTGCTCGGCGAGGTGGTGACGACGCTCGCCTTGCCCGCCGGCGAGCCCATGGCCGAGCGCTGCGGCACCTGCCGCGCGTGCCTCGACGCCTGCCCCACCAGCGCCTTTGCCGCGCCGTACGTGCTCGATCCGCGCCGCTGCGTCGCGTACCTCACCATCGAGGCCCGCTCAGCACCGGCGCCCGGCCTGCGCGCCGGCCTCGGGGCGGAGCTGTTCGGCTGCGACGCCTGCCAGAGCGCCTGCCCCTACAACGCCGTCGCGCCGGGGCCCCCCGCACGGCTCGAGCCCTTCGCCCCGCTCGCGCGCTGGAGCGAGATCGAGCTCGCCGACCTCGTGGCGGCCGACGAGGCGCAGTTCCGGCGCCTGACGGAGGGCAGCCCGCTTCGGCGCGCCACGCGTGGCGGGCTCGCGCGGGCGGCCCTGCTCGCGGCCGCTCGGGCCCGGTGCGGTGCAGACGGGCAGCCGGATCCCGCCTGGCTCGCCCTTCTCGAGCTCGCCGCCGCCCACGACGATCCGGGCGTCCGCGAGCTCGCCGCCTGGCTCGCGCGCGACGACCGCGCCGGGGAGCGGGGGTCCGAGCCACGCCCAGCCGCGCGCCCGTAACCGGGCCGCGCACGCGGATATCGTTCGGCATTTGCCCGCTCGGCGCCGTCACGAGGCCGTCGAAGCACTTGACATGACCTGCCATTTCGGCCAAAAGCACCAGCCCGCCCCGGCGACCGTGGCTCGGTGGGCGCGGAGGCAGCCATGGCAAGAAGCGATATCACCGGCAAGCGGAAGCTGAAGGGCAACTCGGTCTCCCACTCCAACATCAAGACGAAGCGCTGGCAGGATGTGAACATCCAGCGCCGTCGGGTGTGGGTCCCGGAGCTCAAGCGCTTCGTCACGTTGCGGCTCACGACGCGCGACATCCGCTCGATCGACAAGGTCGGCTTCGTCGCGTTCGCGAAGAAGCACGGCTACGAGGTTCCGGGTCTGGTGTGACCCGGACGGGCGGCGCCGCAGAGGAGCCGCCTCGATCCGCATCGACCCGGGCGTTGCGAGCGCCCCTCGGGCGCCGCTTGCCCGCAGCCCGTCCTCGGGACCGCGCAGCCGTCCGGGCTAGCTTCGTGGTGCGGGCTCGCGCGTGACGGTCAGGGCGACCGCCGTGCGGCGCTCACTCGCCGCGAGCCACACGCCGCGGGCCGCCACCTCGGTGGCGAGCGCTTCGAGTCCCGCCCGGTCGCCGCCGTTCGAGGCCGCGCCCGCCCCCGGGTGCTCCACGCCGGCTGGCGCCACCGTGAGGCTCGTCACGGCCGCGCGGTCGAACGACCGGTCGCACGCGGCGCCGAGGGCGGCAAACCAGCCGCCGCGGCGCAACACGGCGAGCGCGGCGGGCAGGTCGAGCACCGTGCCGGGCGCGACCCGGCGGACGCTGCGGCGCACGGGGTGGGCGATGCGCGGGAGCGTGATCTCGAGCTCTGGCACCGGTAGCCCGTCGGGGTCGGGCAGGTAGCACAGGGCGCCCACCTGACCGCGCGGGTCGGCCGCCACGAGGATGCGCGGTGCCACGAGCGCGCTCCGGGCGGCCGGCACGCTGCCCGGGGCGGCGCTGACCCACGCGGCCTCGAGCCCACCCGGGAGCCGTACGGGCTCCACGGCCACGTCGTCCGGCGCTGCAGCGGCCAGATCGGCCTCGCCGAGCAGGCCCCCGGCCGCCACTCCCGCGGCCCGCAGGAGCGTGCGCTGCACCACCGACACCGCGAGCGCGCCGCCCCCGTGCCGACCGAGGGAGGCGATGAGGGTGGCGCGCTCCGGGGCACCGGCCTGTCGCGCGGCGGCGGCTGCCTCGCGCCCGAGGACGGTGAGCGAGCGCCGCGCCCCGAAGGCATGCAATGCGGCGAGGAGCGCGAAGCTGCGGGGCACGGCCGCCGATGCCGCGGGTGGGGGCGCGACGTCGGGGGCGAAGCCTCGGGGGCGCGCCGCACCGCGTCCGGGCTGCAGCGCCCGCCCATCGAGGCAGCGCGTGCTCGAGCCGACCCCTCCGAAGAGCGCGACGACCGGCGCGCACAGCACGTTCGGATCGTGGGCGGCGGCCGCGAGGAAGCCGGCGACGAGCGCGTCGATGGCGGTCCCGCCCGCGCGCACCGTCTCGATCGCGGCGCGCTCCGCGCGTGCGTCGCTGCCCGCCGCGGCGTCGGCGTGCGGCCTCACTGCTCCTCGTCGATGCCGACGAGCTTCGGCTCCTGGCCGGGCCGGAACAGAACCGCACCGGCGGCGCGCATCGGCCGCCCTTCGAGCAGGGCGAGGAGCGAGCTCTTCACCCGTGCGGCGTCGCCGCTCTCCACGACCACGAAGCACTCGCGCCGGCCGGCGAGCTGATCCGCCAGGCGGGTGAGACTCGTGCTGCCGAGCTGCGACGACTCGCCGAGGCCCTTGAGGCGCGTGTACGCGATCGGGCCTGGCGGCAGCGGATCGCGAGAGCCGTCGAGCACGAGCAGCAGGCGAGCGAGGTGGGCGACGGCAGCGGCGTCCTCGATCTCCCAGATGCCCGACGGCTGCCAGCAGAGAACGACGCCCGTCTCGGGCAGCCGGTGCGCGAGCTCGACGATGCGGTTGCGGTTGCGCTGCGTCGGGCGCACCGACGGTGGGGTCGCGAGCAGGATGCAGCGCGCCTCGAGGGCGGCGGCCGAGCGCAGGGTCGTCTCGAGCGCCTCGTCGGCCGCGGGGCCGGGCTCGAGGCTCGCGACCACGCGCGGCAGCACCACGCTGAACGCGAAGCCCGGCGGCGCGTCGGCGCGCCAGCGCTTGAGCCGTCCGGGCGGCGGCAACGCCTCGTCGACCGGTCGCAGCTCGACCATGTCGTAGCGCGAGGCGTAGTTCTTGAGCTTGCCCTGGAGCTGCGGAAGGCCGACGAGCAGGCGCGCCATGGGATGTTTGGGGGCCCGCGCACCTCGGGCAGCCGGGCCGCGCGGGGGAAGGACAGTTATCAGGATCCCCGCCGCCGTCAACCGGTGCCTGCGGCGCATGGCGGGAAATACTCCCGCCACCCGCGCCCCTCGTCCCGGGCGCCGCGCCGATTCCATCGGACCGAGCGCGTCGCGCAGCGCATGGCGTCCGGGCGCTGCGCAGCGCATGATGCCGGTCAACTCATGGCTCGAGTGCAAGTCATCTCGCTCGCGGAGCGACTCGAGGCGAACCCGAAGTACGCCGGCAAGGGCGTCGTGATGGGCTTCGTCGACAGCGGCTTCTTCCCCCATGCCGACCTGATGAAGCCCGAGCGGCGCATCAAGGCGTACGCCGACGTGACGCGCGAGCAACCGCGCGCCGAGGACTTCTTCGAGCCGCACGTGCGGAGCTGGCACGGCATGATGACCGCCTGCAGCGCGGCCGGGAACGGCTACCGGTCCCAGGGCCTCTACCGCGGGCTCGCGCACCGCGCCGAGGTGGTGCTCATCAAGGCCGCCGGGGACCAGTCCCGGATCCTCGGCAAGCACGTCGCTTCGGCCGTGCGCTTTCCGCTGCGCTACCCGGAGTTCGGCATCCGCATCCTCAACGTCTCGCTCGGCGTCGACGCCAAGGACCCCGATGCGGCGGACGTGCTCCACGCGGTGCGCGAGGTCACGGAGGCCGGCATCACGGTGTTCGCCGCGGCGGGCAACCGCCCCGACGGGGCGCCGGAGCCTCCGGCGTCGAGCGCCCATGCCATCACGGTCGGCGGCAGCACCAACGACAACCTCGGGGCGGGCGAGGTGCGCCGCTGGCCTTCGAGCTTCGGCGAGGGCGAGGGCGGGGTGCGCAAGCCGGACCTGCTGGCCCCCGCGATCTGGGTCCCGGCGCCGATGCTGCCCGGCACGCCCACGGCCCGCGAAGGCCAGGCCCTGTTCCACCTGCTCGGCATCATGGAGGAGCACTCGGCGGAGCACGGGTTCTCGGATCGGCACCGCGCGGCCCCGCCCGACGAGGTCGAGTCCGTGGCGCGCGTGATCCAGGTGCTGGCCGAGCGCATCAAGCGCCAGAAGTTCCTGTCGCCGGACTACCAGCACGTCGACGGCACGTCGTTCGCGGCTCCGATCACGGCCTCGGTCGCGGCACAGATGCTCGAGGTCGACCCCACGCTCACGCCGCCCCTCATCCGGCAGGCGTTGCTCGAGACGGCCCTGCCCTTCGACGGCGTCCCGGCCGAGCAGCAGGGGGCCGGCCTCCTGCAGCCGCGCGCCGCGGTCGAGTGGGTGCTGCGCCGCCGCGGCACGCGGCGCAAGCTCACCATCGCGCCGCCCGCGGGTCACAAGGGCAGGCGACGTACCGATGCGAGCCCTGCCGCGCTCAGTCTGATCGCCGCCGGCACCGGCCCGTCCGACGGCGAGGGCCACTGACGATCCCGGCGGCCCGCCTCGGGGCGCCGTCTCGGTCGGTCACTGGATCGGCGGGGCGGGCTTCGCGCAGCGGAAGCCGATCGTCGGGAACTTCGTGACGGCCGGCAACGAGAGCATGCGTGTCGTCTTCAGCTCGGCGGCCTCGTCCGCGAAGCTCCCGCCGAACACGAGGGCATGGGGAGCCCCACCGTCGACCCCCTCGTCCACGCCTTCGATCCACTCGGCCACGTTGCCCGCGAGGTCGAGGGCGCCGTAGGGCGACTCGTCCTTCTTGGTCCCGACCTCGCACGTCGCCGGCTTGGCGTCGGCCGCGAGGCAGGTCGCCTGGTTGTTGAGACCGAAGCAGGCGCGCTCGCAGCTCGGAGCCTCCCCACCCCAAGGGAACTCGAAGGCCTGCACGCCCGCCGCCGCGAGCCGGTACTCCGCCGCGGTGGGCAGCCGCTTCTGCACGAACCTGCAGTAGGCGCGCGCCTCGGAGTGTTTCACGCAGTTGACCGGGTGCTCGAGCGCCCCGCGCTTGTCGTTGCACACCTCGGTCCAACCCGGCGCGAAGGCGACGTTGTCGAGCACGCCGGGCAGCGGCTCGAGCAGGGTCACCTCGGTCGCCGGCTCGCAGCTGCCGGCCTTCACGCACGCCCGGTAGTCCTTCACGGCGACCTCCGTGCGGTCGATGAAGTAGCCGTGCGCGCCCGGGCCCGCGTCGGCCTCCGGCGGCGGCACGTACACCATGCCGGCCGGCGCGACGACCGGCGCGCCGCCTTCCTTGCCGCCGTCGACGCTGGCGTCCACCGCCGCGTCGGCTCCCGCGTCGGGCGGCGCCGTGCTCCCGGACGTCGCGGCGCCGCTCGTGCTGGGGGGCGTCGAGGTCGAGGGCGAGGTCGTGGGTCGCGCGCTCTCGGTGACCTGCGAGCTCCGGCCCGAGCCGCCCGTGGAGGGCCGGTTCCCGTACTGGAGCTCGAGGTAGAGCAGCGTGGCGCCGGCGAGCGCCGCCACGACGACGAGCAGGGTCCAGGGCACGCGAAAGCGCCGCGGCGCCGAGCTCGGCGGCGCGTCCGCCTGCTCGCTCGGCGGCTCGACGGTCTCG
>JADLAB010000183.1 GCA_020848455.1 Polyangiaceae bacterium | reverse complement strand
TTGGTGAGCTCGTTCAGCTTGCGGCGCAAGAGCTCGAAGCGCTGCTTGATCGCCTCGAGCTGCGCGGCGCGCTGCTTGTACTCCGACAGGGCCCGCTCGCGCTCGGCGAGGATGTCGTTGAGCTTCGTCAGCTCGCCGCCACGCTCCGCGAGCGTCTGATTCAGGCGGTTCAGGTCGAAGCCGGCGGCCGCGAGGTCCTTCTCGAGCTGGTCGACCCGCTGCTTCTCCGCCGCGAGCGCCGACTCGGTGTCCGCGAGCTTCTTCTTCGTGTTCGCGAGATCGTTCAGGGTGGACGCGTGGCGCGACTCGAGCTGCCCGTACTTGGCGAGCTGCGCCTTCCACTCGTCCTCGGAGTAGCCACAACCCGCCGCCGTTGCCGACGTGGCGGCCAGGACCGATGCGAAAAGGAGCGTGTTCTTCATGGGGATGCCTCGTGAGTCCCGCGCACTCTAGTACACACGGGCGCGATCGCGCGACGGGTGCCTGCACGGGCGCCGACGTCTGGTCGAGCACGGGCGGCACGCGTCGAGAGCGCCCGCGTGCGTGCCCGACGGCCCGGCGCGCGGTCAGCCTTCGACCGCCCAGATCGGGATCGGCTCGGGCTTGCCCTTCACGCGCGCTGGCGGCAGCGCGCGGAGCCGCACGCGGCCGTCGAGCTTCTCCTTCACCTCGTTCGTGACAAGGATGTCGACGTCGTGCGCGCGCGTGGCGCTCTCGACGCGCGCCGCCACGTTCACGGTGTCGCCGATCACGGTGAACTCCACGAGCTCGTCGCTGCCGAGGATGCCGGCGACCACGACGCCGCGGTGCACGCCCACTCCGAAGGCGAGCTCGGGCAGCCCGGCCGCGCGCAGCGTCTCGTTGTAGACGGCGAGCGCCGCGCGCATCGCGAGCGCCGCTTCGACGGCGTCGCGCGCCTGCCAGGGGTTGGGCTCCGGGGCGCCGAAGATCGCCATGATGCCGTCGCCCATGAACTTGGCGACGTAGCCGCGATGCGCCGCGATGGCCTGGCTCATCGCGCGGAAGTAGTCGTTGAGCACCTGCACGAGCACCGCCGGGTCGAGCTTGTCGCTCATCGCGGTGAAGCCCTTGAGGTCCGCGAACAGCACCGTCACCTCGCGCTTGGCGGGCTCGAGCGCCCCACCCGCTACGACCTCCTCCACCACCGCGGCCGGGGCGAAGCGCGCGAACGCTCGCTGCAGCCGCTCGAGCTCGCGCGTGGCCTTCCCGACGCGCCGCTCGAGCGCGCGGGCGCGCGCGTGGGCGCGCCCCGCGACGAGCGCGAGCACAACGGCGCCGGCGGCGAGGGCGACGAGCAGCGCGATCGTCACGTGCTCAGCATCGCGAGGCGGACGACGGCGTTGGCGAGCGCCGCGACCCCGACGGTCTCGAGCGTCCGCGCGGGCCCGATGGCGTCGGCGAGCGCGCGCGTGCGCACCTGGATCTCCGCCGGACGGAAGCGCACCGTATCGCGCGCGTAGCCGAGCAGCTGCGCCTCGAGCGCGTCGCACGCCGGCGACGCCAGGTGAGCGAGCGCCTGGTCGATCGCCTCCGGCGCGAGCCCCTCGGCGCCGAGCACGCGCCGCGACTCACCCTCGCACAGCCCGCAGCCGAGGCTGCGCGCGACGACCGCGAACACGAGCGCCTTGGCGCGCCGCGGCAGGATGTCCGAGGCGAACGCCCCCGCGAGCGCGTCGCGGAACATGCGCCCCGCGTGCGTCGCGGCGAGCGGCGCGAGCACGGCGGCGTAGGGCAGCGCGTGCACCTCGAGTGCCGGCGGCGGCGCGACGAGCGTGCGGTTCTTGCGCATCTTGCGCGCCAGGAGCGGCCGCAAGAGCCTGCCGACGAAGGTCTCGGGCAGGGCCTCGAGCTCGGCCTCCGGTGGGACGGCGAGGAACGTCGCCACGCGGTTGCCGAGGCACCAGTTCGCGCACTCGCCCGCGACCTCCGCGACGGCCTCGGGCCGCAGCCCGCGCGCCTGCAGCGCCTCGGCCTCTGCGCGCGCCGGCCGCGGGCTCGAGCGCGCGAGCAGGCGCACGAACTCGAGCACCGCCCGCGTCGCATCCGACAGCTCGGCGAGCTCGAGGTCGTGCTCGAGCCGATCGATCTCGAGCTCCTTCAGGCCCTGGATGCGCAGCATGGCGCGGCGCGTGCCGTAACAGTAGCGGCAGGCGTTCTCGTGCGACGCGACGAGGCCGATGAGCGGGAGCGTGGCGGGGTCGGCGTAGGAGAACCGCAGGTCGAGCGAGGCGAGGAACGTCCGCGCGAGCCACGCGCACGGCGCGATGTATCCGACGACCCGCGGCACGTCGCCGCCGGTGTGCCGCCGCGCCTCGGCCTCGAAGACCGCATGTTTCACCGGTGCGAGCACCGGTGCGTGCCACTCGATGCCGAGCACGGCGTGGACGCTCGCTTCGCTCATGACCGCAGACCCCGCGCAATCGTACCACGCCGCGGCCTAGCATGAAGCTCTTACGTGACGGCAGCTTGCCCCTCGCCCGTCCCCCCCGTCCACGGGCTGCCATGCCCGCCCGAGCACGCTCACCCCGCTCGCGGCGGCCTCCCGGCGCAGCCGACGAACACGGCGCTCATGCCGCCGCGCCCGACCTCGCGTTCGACGACGAACTTGTCACCGACGCGTTCGCTGGGCAGGAGGCGGGGGTCCTTGACCTTGAAGGCGCCACGCTCGCCATCGAGCGTGGTAGCATCCCCATGAAAGGCCGGTCCCCATCGAGCGCGACCTTATGGTGACGGAGCCATCCAAGCGACCGTCGTCGTGCCGCTCGGCGCGAGCCCGCCTGTCGCTCGTCGCCGCATGCTGGGGATGCCAGACGCCCGCGTCCGAGCTCCCTGCCGCGCCGAGCACGACGGCGGCGAGCGCGACGTCGCTGTCAGCCGTCCCCGGCGCTGGGACTGGCTCCGAGACGGTTGCAACGGCTGCGCCCTCAGCGAGTGTCATCGCAATGGGAGCAGACGGAGCAGCCCCAACTGCCGAGACGCCGGCGCCCGCGGCCGACGAGCCCCACTGGATCAGCTGCGGCGCAGAGCGCTGCGGCGCCACGACCGAGGTGTGCTGCTACTACCCGAGGCACCCGGAGTGGACCCGCTGCCTGCCGCGGCAGGCGACGCCTCCGCCCACCTGGCTGATGGGGCAGCCTTTCGGCGCGCCGCGCGCCTACCACCCGCCCGAGTCAGACGCCTGCTACTCAGTCGCGGACCCAGGGCCACCAGACCGCTCCGGCTACAGGCGCAGTGTCTACAACCTCGTTCTGTTCTGTGACGCCTCGAACGACTGTCCAGTCGGCCAGTCGTGCTGCGGTCTAGGCACGTTCGCGGTGTGCCTTGCGGCTTCCGCCGGCGGCGCGGCATGCCGCGAGAAGGAGCTGTGCGGTAGCGACGCGAGCTGTCGCACACCGGGCACGCGGTGTCTGCCACAGGTCTCGACGCCAAGTGCCGAGTTCCGCTCGCGTCGCTCGTGTCGCACGACGAGCCGGCCGCTCGCATGCGGATCCGAGCGGTGCTCCGGGGCGACGCCGGACTGCTGCATCGAGCGGCAGCTTGGCTCCGCGGCTGGCGCGAAGGGCGCCACCTACTCGTTCCGTTGCGTCGCCCCGGCGGCCCCGTGCGGCGGGCCCGCTCGGGGCGCCGGCGACCGCGATGCGCGGCTCGAGTGCATCCGTGATCGCGACTGCGTCGCCGGCCAGGAGTGCTCCCCGGCGTTGGCGCCTGGAGTGCTGGCCACGATGTGCTTGGGTAGCTGTGAGCTCGGCGGCTCCAATGGTCGGTTCAACTGCTTGTGCCGATCCGACGCCGACTGCGCGGGACACGGCTCGACAGGTCCACTGCGGTGTCGACACTACCTCACGCCGAGCGAGGACGCGCCGCTCGTGCCGCTGCTCGGGGTCTGCGAGTGAGCCCGAGTGAGCGCCGGTTCGAGGGTCAGCGGACCACGGGCAGGTGCAGATGGGTGGGCGCCTGGGCGGCGCCGCGCGCGAACGCGGTGGTGAGGACGTAGGCCGCCTGCAGGTACGAGGTCGGACAGAGGGGGAAGCACTCCTTGCACGCCTCGCACTCGCGGGCGGCGAGCTCGGGCACGAAGGCGATCTCCTTCTTGATGCCGCGCTCGATGAAGCCGACGGCGTCGAGCTTCTTCACCTCGGCGCAGTAGCGCACGCACAGGCCACAGTGGATGCAGAAGTTCGCCTCGCGCTCGAAGCGGCCGCGCTCGGCGCCGTACTCGCGCGCGAGCGCGACGAGCTCGGGAGCCTCCGGCGCGTGGGCCATCAGGAGCTCGACAATCGTCCGCCGAAGCCTGTCGATCTTGTCCGAGCGCGTGCGCACGCGCAGGCCCTCGGTCGCCGGGTACACGCAGGCGACGACGATCTGCGGGGCGCCGCGCGCCTCGATTTCGACGAGGCACAGGCGGCAGCCCCCGAAGGGCTCGAGTGCCGCGTGGTGGCACAGGGTCGGGATCGGGATCCCGGCCTCGCGCGCGGCCTCGAGCACGGTCATGCCCTCGCGCGCGCTCACCGCCTTGTCGTCGATCTGCAGGCCGAGCTCGCCCATGGTCACGCCCGCCTCCGCAGCATGCGTTCGGCCTCGGGCGGCGGGGGCGGCACCGGCGCGCCCGAGATCCGTCGAATCGCGTCGAAGCGCGGCGGACACACGTCGAAGCAGATGCCGCAGCCCTCGCATTGCGCCTGGTCGATGACGTGGATCTTGTGCTTGCCGCCGTCGATGGCCTTCGAGGGGCATTTGCGCAGGCAGATGAGGCACGCCTGGCAGGCCTCGGGCTCGATGTAGTAGGAGGTCAGCGCCTTGCAGGCCAGGGCTGGGCAGCGCTTCTGCTCGATGTGGGCCTCGAACTCGGCGCGGAAGTGGCGCAGCGTGCTCAGGAAGGGCGACGGGGCGCTCTTGCCGAGGGCGCAGAGCGAGGCCTCGGCGGCGACCTCGGACAGAGCCTCGAGAGTCTGGAGATCGCCCGCCTTGCCGCGGCCCGCGCAGATGTCCGACAGGATCCGGTGCATCTGGCGCAGCCCCTCGCGGCACGGGACGCATTTGCCGCAGGACTCGTCGGTGAGAAAGGCGGTGAAGTACCGGGCGACGTCGACCATGCACGTGTCTTCGTCCATGACGATCATCCCGCCCGAGCCCATCATCGATCCGGCCGCGGCGAGCTCGTCGAAGCCGACCGGCAGATCGAGCTCGGCCTCGGGAATGCAGCCGCCCGAGGGCCCCCCGGTCTGCAGCGCCTTGAACTTCTTGCCGCCGGGGATGCCGCCGCCGATCCCGAAGACGATGTCCCGCAGGGTCATGCCCATCGGGACCTCGACGAGGCCGGTGTTGGTGATCTTGCCGACCAGGGAGAAGATCTTCGTGCCCTTGCTCCGCTCGGTGCCGAGGGTCGTGTACCAGTCGGCGCCGCGGTCGACGATGAGCGGCACGTTCGCCCAGGTCTCGACGTTGTTGAGCACGCTCGGCCGGTTCCACAGGCCCTTCACGTTGGAGCGCACGTACTTGGGCCGCGGCTCGCCGGCGCGGCCCTCGAGCGCGGTCATGAGCGCGGTCGACTCCCCGCACACGAAGGCGCCCGCGCCCTTGTGCACCCGGACGGCGAAGTCGAAGCCCGACCCGAGGATGTTCGGCCCGAGCAGGCCGAGCGCCTCGGCCTCTGCAATGGCGTGATTCAGGTTCTCGACCGCGAGCGGGTACTCCTGCCGGACGTAGACGTAGCCCTCGTGCGCGCCCACGGCATAGGCACCGATGACGAGCCCCTCGAGGATCGAGTGGGGATTGCCCTCGAGCAGCGCGCGGTCCATGAACGCGCCGGGATCGCCTTCGTCGGCATTGACGATGACGTAGCGGACGTCACCCGGGGCGTCGCGCGAGCCCTCCCATTTTCGGCCCGTCGGGAAGCCCGCGCCGCCGCGCCCCCGGAGTTGCGAGCGCTTGACCTCGTCGAGCACCTCGGCCGCCGACATGCGGAAGAGCGCCTTGGCGAGGGCGCCGTAGCCGCCCATGGCGAGGTAATCGTCGATGCTGCGCGAGTCGAGGCGCGTGTTGCTCCCGAGGAGCAGGCGCTCCTGGCGCTGGTAGAAGGGGATGTCCGATTCCTTGACCGCGCGCGCGCCCGTCTCGGGATCGCGGTAGAGCAGGCGCTCGACGACCTTCTTGTCCCGCACGGTCGTCGCCACGATCTCGGCGACGTCCTTCGGCGTGACGGCGAGGTAGCAGATCTCCTCGGGGTAGATCACGACCACCGTGCCGCGCTCGCAGAATCCGGGGCAGCCGGTGCCCTTGAGGCGCACCGCGACGCTGAGACCGTGCTCCGCCAAGGCTCGCTCGAACGCGGCGACGACCTCGCGCGCGCCGCAGGCGACGCAGCCCGTGCCGGTGCAGACGGCGATCGACGGCGCGTCGGGGGGGCTCTTGGCGCGCACCTCCTGCCGGTAGGTGTCGAGCTCCGCGAGCGTGGCGAGGCGGCGCAGCGTGCCCATCAGGTGTACTTCTCGAGGACGTCCTCGGCGTCGCCGCTCGACAGCCGCCCGTGGATCTTGCCGTCGACCTGCATCACCGGCCCGAGCGCACAGCAGCCGAGGCAGTTGACCGTCTCGAGGCTGTACTTGAGCTCGAGGTCGGTCTCGCCCGGCTGGATCCCGGTCGCCTCGGCCAGCGTGTCGAGCACGCGCGCCGCGCCGCGCACGTGGCAGGCGGTCCCGACGCACAGGTGGATCTCGTGCCGGCCCTTCGGCACCAGGCTGAACGCCGTGTAGAAGCTGGCGATGTGGCGGATGCGGGCCAGCGACACGCCGAGCTTGTCGCTCACCCGCTCGAGGGCCTCCTTCGGCAGCCAGTGGTTCTCGGCCTGAATGTCGAGCAGCACCTGGATGAGCGCGCTCGCCTCCCCGCCGTGCTCTGCGACGATCTGGTCGACTCGGTCGAGGTCCATGGGCATGGGTATCTCCGGGCGGCGCGCGGGCTCACGCGAGGGCGTACTTGCCCTCGGCCTGCAGGTAGCGCACGAGGCCGCGGCTCGAGGAGCTGCGCATGTGCTTCGCCACCTCCGACGAAGACAGGCCAAGGCGGGCGGAGAGCGTGCTCGTCGACTGGGGCCCCGCCTCGAGGCACGCCAGGATCTGGCTCACGGCGAGCTTGTCCGCGACGAGCGTGTCGAACAGCCGGTCGAGCTCGGCGCTGCCGTAGAACGCCTGGTAGGCCTCCTCCGACTTGACCGGGACGCGCAGCTTCTCGCGCTCCACGAGCTTCAGGTACGGGACGAGCTTGTCGACGGCCGCGAGCCGCAGCCGGAGGTCCTCGTCCGCGATGCCCTCGCCGCGACCGAGCGGGCCGAGCGCGGTCACCTGCCCGACGAAGTCGCTCATGAGCTCGGCGAAGCGGTTCCCCTCGGAGGCCGCGATCCACTCGAGCCGCAAGCGCTCGGGCCGGATGCCCACGTGGCGTAGCAGGCGCTTGCACAGGTGCACGTTGCCGAGGGCGTCATAGTTGCCCTCGGTCACGTAATGGCACTCCCCGGGCCAGCAGCCGCCGATGATGACCCCGTCCGCCCGCCCGTGGAACGCGCGCAGCACGAAGGACAGATCGACCCTGCCGGTGCACATCAGCCGGATGATTCGAATCTCGGGGGCGTAGCTTTGTCTGGTAACTCCAGACAGGTCCGAAGCGGAATACGCTCACCAGTGGCACAGGAACGCGATGATCGTCGCCATATCAGTCATCAGTTATCAGTTGTCGGTTATCAGTTATCAGTTATCAGTTATCAGTTATCAGTTGTCAGTTGTCGGTTGTCGGTTGTCGGTTGTCGGTGAGGGGCTTCGGCCTCGGGATTCTTCGTTCCCCGCGGCGCCGTCCCCAGCGCCGCCTTCTGCCCTTCTGTTCTTCTCGCGAATCCTCTCCTTCTCGGGTGGCGGCCCGAACGGCCGCGCCGACTGACGACTGACAACCGATGACTCTCTCCCTCATTCCAGCGCTGCGTCGATCTGGTGCAGGATCTCCTCGTTCGTGAAGTGGCGCAGCACGATGGCATCGGTCGGGCATTTGGCGCAGCACAGGCCGTCGCCCTTGCAGAGCGCCGGGTTCACCGACGCCTTCCGGCCCGAAGAAGTGTCGGTCCAGCCGATCGCGTCGTAGCGGCAGGCCGTGATGCACGCCCCGCAGGACACGCAGTCTCGCTCGCTCACGCGGCAGATCGCTCCGGAGGCGGCAATCGTGTCCTGCGAGAGCAGGCAGCCGGCCCGGCCCGCGGCCCCGAGGGCCTGGTTGATGGTCTCGGTGACGTGCTTCGGGTAGTGACCGGCTCCACAGATGAAGATGCCGTCGCCCGCCGAGTCGACGGGCCGCAGCTTCACGTGCGCCTCCTGGAAGAAGCCGTCCGGGTTCATCGCCACCTTGAACTGGCGCGCGACCTCCGGCGCGCCCGCCGATGGCACGACGGCCGCGGACAGGACGACCCGCTCGACGTCGAGCGCGAGGCGCCGGCCGAGGACCGGGTCGGGCACGGTGACGCGCAAGATCGGGCGGCCCTCGGCCTCGGCGGGCTCCACGCGCGGGCCGTCGTCGGGCGCGAAGCGGACGAAGTGCACGCCCTTTTCGGCCGCCAGGCGATAGCTGTCCTCGCGGAGGCCGTAGGTGCGCATGTCCCGGAACAGGATGTAGACGTCGAGGTCGGGCTTCAGCCGCTTCAGCCGGAGCGCGTTCTTGACCGCCTGGCTGCAGCAGATGCGGGCGCAGTAGTTGCGGTCCGGGCGCCGGCAGCCGACGCACTGGATCATGGCCACGGCCCGGACGTCGCCGAGCTCCGCGCCGGCGCCCGCGTCGAGTCGCTCCTCGAGCTCGAGCTGGGTCACGACGCGCGCGTCCGCGCCGTAGAGGTGCTCCTCCGGGCGGTGCTCGTCGGCGCCCGTGGCGAGGACGGTGACGCCGTGGCGGATCGTCTTCAGGCGCCCCTCGGTCCGCACCGTCGTGACGAAGTTCCCGACGTAGCCCGAGACGTCGGTGATGGTCGCCTCGTGCGAGACGTGCACGAACGGGTGCGCGTAGATCCGGCGCACGAGGGCCGCGAGGTGAGCCCGCACGTCGAGCCCCTCGAGGGTGAAGGACAGCCGCCGCGCGATCCCGCCGAGCTCCTTCTGCTTCTCGACGAGCTCGACCTCGAAGCCCTGGTCGGCGAGGCTCTGCGCGGCGGTCATGCCGGCGAGGCCCCCGCCCACGACGAGCGCGACGCGCGTGACGTGCAGCCGCGATTCCTCGAGCGGCTCGAGGTGGACGGCCCGCGCCACCGACATCCGGACGATGTCCTTGGCCTTCTGGCTGGCCTCCTCCTTCTGCCGGGAGTGGACCCAGGAGCAGTGCTCCCGGATGTTGGCCATGTCGAAGAAGTACTGGTTGATGCCGCCCTCGCGCAGCGTGTCGCGGAACAGGGGCTCGTGGGTGCGCGGCGTGCAGGCGGCGACGACCACGCGATTGAGCTTCTTGTCGCGGATGGTGCTCGAGATCTTGGCGGCGGCGTCGGTCGAGCAGATGAACAGGCCCTCCTCGGCGTGGGCGACGTGGTCGAGCCCCTTGGCGTACTCGACGAGGGCCGGCACGTCGACGACGCGCCCGATGTTGGCGCCGCAATGGCAGGCGAAGACGCCGACGCGCGTCTCCTCGCTCGAGACGTCGCGCTCCGCGGGATAGACGCGGTCGCGCGCCAGCTTGCCCCGGCGCGAACGCAACAGGGCGCCCGTCAGCGCGGTGGCGCCGCTCGCGGTCACCACCGCCTCGGGGATGTCCATGGGCCCCTGGAAGGCGCCGGTCACGAAGACGCCCGGCCGGCTGGTCGCGATCGGATTGGACGGGCTCGTCTTGCAGAAGCCGTGCGCGTCGAGCTCGATGCCGAACTGCCGCGCGAGCTTGCCCGCGTCGGCGGGTGCCTCCATGCCGACGCCGAGGACGACGAGGTCGAACTCCTCCTCCTTCACGCCGTCGCGGTCGGTGGCGTAGCGGACGGTGACGTTCCTGGTCTCGGGGATCTCCCGCCCGATGGCGACGTAGCTGCGCTGGAAGCGCACCCCCGGGAGCTTCTGGGCGCGGTCGTAGAAGCGCTCGAAGTCCTTGCCATAGGCGCGGATGTCGTTGTGGAAGACGACCGCCTCGGTGTCGGCGTCGTGGTCCTTCGCCAGGATGACCTGCTTCTGGATGTACGCGCAGCACACCGACGAGCAGTAGCTGTGCCCGCCCGCCTGCACCTGGCGCGAGCCCACGCAGTGGATCCAGGCGATCTTGTGCGGGTGCTTCTTGTCCGAGGGCCGGAGGATCTCGCCCTCGTGGGGGCCGGTCGCGCAGAGCAGGCGCTCGAAGTCGAGGCTCGTCACGACGTTCTTGATCCGGCCGTAGCCGTAGTCGCCGCGCGGCTGCGGATCGAAGGCGCCGTAGCCGGGGCTGAGGACGACGGCCCCCACCTTCACGACCTCCTCGACCGGCTTCTGGTGCAGATCGATCGCGTGGTTCTTGCAGGCGCCCTCGCAGATGGCGCACTTGTCGGCCTCGAGGAAGCGACAGCGCTCGTCGATGTAGGGCACGAGCGGCACGGCCTGCGAGAAGTAGATGTGGATCGCCTTGTTCTGGGACAGCTCCTGATTGAAGGGGTCGGGGATCGGAATCGGGCAGTACTCGACGCAGGTCGTGCAGCCGGTGCACACGTCCTCGTTCACGTAGCGCGGCTTCTTCGTCAGCGTGATCGCGAAGTCGCCCGCCTGGCCCGCGACCTCCTTGACCTCCGTGTGGGTGAGGATCTCGATGTTGGGGTGCCGGTCGCACTCGATGAACTTCGGCGACTCGATGCACATCGAGCAATCGTTCGTGGGGAACGTCTTGTCGAGCTGGGCCATCTTGCCGCCGATGGTCGGCGCCTTGTCGACCAAGAAGACGCGGAAGCCGGCCGTGGCGAAGTCGAGCGCCGCCTGGATGCCGCTGATCCCACCGCCGAGGACCAGCACGTCGCCGACACGGCTCGCGCGCGCGGCCGTCATGGCGCCTCCGCCTCGTCGAGCGCGGCGGCGACGAGCTCCGTGAGGTCCTTGACCTGCGGGGCGTCGCCCGCCTCGAGGCCGAGCCGGCTCTCCTCGAAGTTGCTGATGCAATAGGGGCAGGACGTGACGAGCACGTCGGCGCCGACCGCCCGTGCCTGAGCCAGGCGCAGATCGGCGAAGCGCTCGCCCTTCGGGGTGTCCATCCAGATGCGCCCGCCGCCGCCGCCGCAGCACAGGCTCCCGGCGTGATGGTCGGGCATCTCCACGAGCGCCAGGCCCGGTATCGTGCCGAGGACGCGGCGCGGCTCGTCGTAGATGCCGTTGTGGCGCCCGAGGTAACAGGGGTCGTGGTAGGTGACCTTCTGCGGCGGCGCGCGGCGGAGCGCGAGGCGCCCGGTCGCGACGAGCTCCGCGAGGAGCTGGGCGACGTGGACGACCTCGAAGTGCACCATGAGCTCGGGGTACTCGTTCTTGAACGCGTGGTAGCAGTGCGGCGACGACACGAGGATCCGCTTCACCCCGCGATCGATGAATGCCTTGATGTTGTGCTTCGCCAGCGTGCGGAAGACCGCCTCGTTGCCGGTCTTGCGAATGCTCTCGCCGCAGCAGCTCTCGTCGCTGCCGAGGATGCCGAAGTCGACCCCGGCGCGCTGCAGGATCTTCACGGTGGCGACGGCCACCTTCCGCATGCGCGGGTCGTAGCTGCCGTAGCAGCCGACGAAGTAGCAGAGCTCCATGCCCTCGGCAAAGGGCTTCACACCGAGCCCCTCGGCCCAGGCGTCGCGCTCCCCGCGCGGCTGGCCGAGGGGATTGCCCTCGAGCGCGAGGTTCGCTCCGACGGCGGGGACGCTGCGCGCCGCCCCGGGGAACACGTCGTAGCTCGTGGCGATGCGCCGGATGGCGACCCCGACCTCGATTTGCCCCACGCCACGCGGGCACGTCGAGGGGCAGGTGCCGCAGGTCGTGCAGCGCCAGATCTCGTCGAGCTCGATCTCCGACAGGCCGAGGCTCGCCTCGCGCACGACGCGGCGGATGCTGAAGCTGCGCACCCGGTTCCAGGGGCAGACGACGTCGCATTTCCCGCACTGGAAGCAGAGCCGGTTGGCCTGGCCGCCGGCCTTCTTCACCGCCTCGATGATCTCGGGGAACGGGGTCGCTGTGTCCAGCGTCTCGCCGGCGTCCGACGTCATCGCCTAGCCCTCGTTCCCCGCCCCGCCGAGCCGACTCAGCGCGTCCTTGACCTTCTGCCAGCCGTGCACGTGCGCGAGCGCGCGGAGCCCGAGATCGACGTCGTCGATGGCGGCGGCCTTGTCGACCTCCACCTCGCGCTCCTCGAACACGAGCGCGTCCGCCAGGCACCACTTCACGCACAGGGGCTCGGCGAGCGTCGGGTCGGACTCGCACATGTCGCACTTGAGCGGCAGATCGGAGTCGGGCTCCTTGAACACGTCGCGCGACGGACACGAGGCCCGGCAGAAGGCGCACTCCTCGTACTCGCGCCCGTCGATGACGTACTTGTCGCGCCCGGCACACTCGGCGGCGGTGTACTCCCCGGCGTACACGGGCAGGTACAGGTCCGCGACCTGGTCGCGGATGACGCGGATGCGCGAGCGCGCCGGATTGGTGCTGCTGTACTGTGGCTTCGCGTGGAAGGCGGCGCAGATCACCTCGCAGGCGCGGCAGCCATTGCACTTCGCGACGTCGATCTTGATCGTCTTGACCGTCTTGCCGTCCGCGCGTCTCACGGGGCGCTCCTCGTGGTGGCCAGAGCGCTCGCGCCGGGGGCGCTCGCGGCCGCGGCGTCGTCCTTCAGGATCCCCCGCCGGGTGAGCTCCTCGGCCACGAAGTCGAGGCCGAGCTCGTGCAGGGTGGCGCGCGTCGGAATGCCGTCGGCGTTCCAGCCCTTGAACGCGTAGTAGCGGTCGAGCAGCTTCGCCTCGAGCTCGGGGAAGCGCTTCTTCCAGTGATCCTCGGGCGGCTTGTCGTCCTTCCGGCGCATGCCGCGGCGGATGTTGGTGGCCCGGACCAGCGTGCGGATGCGCCGGATCACGTGCGCTAGACCCGCCTCGTCGAGGTCGAGGCCGGCCCCGCTCGAGATGATCGAGGGCAGGTTGTGCAGGTGGTAGGGCGGCTTGTACGGGAACGAGGAGAGGCCGGCGCACAGGCCGACGCTGTCGTCGATGTAATGGAGCATCTCCTGCCAGTGCACGATCTCGCAGGTCGCATCGACGGGCGGGTAGTTCGGAATCGACTTTTCGCCGCGCTGCTCCCACTCGACGAACCATTGCTTGAAGCGCTCGTCGGGGACGTGCTCCCAGTCCTTCACGAACGCTTCCCGCTCCGCGCGCGTCTCGAAGGGCTGCTGGGGAAAGTTGCCCTCGATCTGGGTGATGTTGATCTTCTCGCCCGTCGAGTACATCAAGAAGTAGATGGGGTTGAGCATCCCGAGCTTGAGCGGCAGCTGCTCGTGCTTCTTGATGTTGTTGTGGGCGTAGGCCATGGCGCCCTTGCCGATGCGCTCGGCCGCCCAGTGGGTGCCGTCGGCGAGCACGTCGCCGATACCCTCGCGGCGCACGATGTGGTCGAGCAACCAGTAGAACCGCCCCTCGGGGTCGGGCGGCCACCCGGCCATGTCCGCGTCGGTCAGGATGCCGGCCTCGTGGAGCTCGATGGCGAAGGCCATCGTCTGCGGCGCCGAGAAGGCGTCGACCCCGTGCTCCGTCGCCTTCTGGGCGATCTTGAGGCCGAACTCGAGATCGCTCATCGCGCCCATCGTGTAGGTGAGCTTGGAGAAGCACTTCATCATGTACGAGCAGATCCGCGTGTCGACCGAGATCGCGGCGCCGCACTTGAGGGGACAGTTGTGACAGCTGAGCAGGCGCGTGCGCATCTGCTCCATCGTGTCGGTCCACTTCGCCGCGATGTCCTTGGTCCAGAAGCCCTTGCGGCGGTGGCGGGCATTGCCCCAGACGAAGTTCTCCGTGTGCCACTGCTCGTCGTGGACGCGCATCTCCTGCGGCGAGCCGAGGCCCGCCATGATGGGCATGACGTTGGTGATCGGGTTCTTCTCGCGGTGCTCGATGTACGCGAGGGCGGCGTTGCAGTGCGCCATGAACTCGGCCGGTCGGGCGATGTAGAGGTCCTTCGTCCCGCGGACGGCGATGGCCTTCAGGTTCTTGTCGCCCATGATGGCGCCGAGGCCCTGGCGGCTGGCGCTCGAGCGGCCCTGCTCGATGGAGGCGAAGAAGACGCGGTTCTCGCCGGCGAGCCCGATCGAGGCGACCTGCGCCAGCGGCTGGCCGAGCTCCTGCCGGATGAGCTCGGCGGTCTCGAGCGTGCCGAGCCCGCGGAAGTGCTCGGCCTCGCGCAGCTCGACCTTGTCGTCGTGGATCCAGAGGTACACGAGCCGGGGCGATTTCCCGCGCAGGACGACCTTGTCGTAGCCGGCGTGCTTCAGCTCCGGTCCCCAGAACCCGCCCATCATCGAGAACGCGAAGAGGCGCGTCTGGGGCGAGATCGAGGACACGATGGTGCGGTTGCTGCCGGGCGCCGGCGTGCCGGCGAGCAGGCCGGTGCCGAACACGAGCAGGTTCTCCGGGGAGAAGGGCTCGACCTCGGGCGGCACGCGGTCCCACATGAGCCGGGCATTGGTCCCGAGGCCGCCGAGGTAGTGCGCGGTGTCGCGCGGGTCGGTGGGCACGCGCTCGATGTTCCCGCGCGTGAGATCGATCTCGAGGTTGAAGCCCGTCTCGGCGTACCTCATGCGCGCCCTCGGTCCGCGCCCGTCGGCGCGTCGGTCCCCGTCGGGCGGCGCCGGGCGGCGCTCGCGACGCGACGCGTCAACGCCCCACCATGTCCTCGGGCTCGCGCGTCACGCGCACCGTCGAGGGGTGCTCGTACCGCGCGGTCACGGATCGACCGGCAAATCTGTAGGCTCGCGTCAGGTGGCATTCCGCACCCGTGCAAGCGTTCCCGACAAAACTTTCGCTCCGTTTACCGCTCGCTGTCAAGGAGCTCCTTGACCTCCCGCGTGATCTCGCGCAGGCGGCGGCAGGTCGGGGGTGCCGTCGAGCGCCCGCGTGGGGTGGGCAGGGGGAGCGGGGGGGGCGTTCGCGGGGCTCGTGGACGTGCGCCTCGATCGCTCCCGCGCGATAGGCGGGCGCAGGGGCCCGCCGGCGGTGCGGGCGCCGGGCTCAGCGCGCGTAGACGTAGCCGATGCCGGCGCAGTCGCCGTAGCCGACGGTTCCGGGCGCGCCGCAGTACAGGTCCCGGATTCCGTCGAGCCCCTGGCGCGCCGCCTCCTCGCGCAGCGTCGCGATGGCGTCCGCGAGGCTCTGGTCGCCGCCCCCGAAGGCGAGCGTCACCTTGGTGTCGATGAGCCCGCAGTCCCGCGCGCCGACCGGCGGGTCCATGCCGCGCATGAGGATCTCGATCTGGGGCGCGCTGCGCGTCGAGCGCGGATACGTGCCGGCCGTGTTCGCGAAGCTCGCGTGGTGTGGCGCGCCGCAAGCGCCGACGGCGATCGCGAGCGTGACGAGCAGCGCCGCCGCGCCGCGGCGGGTGCTCCTCGCGAGGCGCGGTGTGAGCATGGTCCGGTCCATCATGGGGTCCCTCGGGGTTCATCCACGTACGGGTAGCCGACGCAGCGCTGTCCATCCGGGTCGTAGACGACACGGTCGACGCCATCGAAGCCGAGGCCCGCGGCTTTTCGTCGGAACCAGTCGACGAACTCGTCGGGGCAGGCGTCGCCCTTCGCGGCCATGGCGTCGAAGGTGGCGAGCGGGGCGACGAACTGCCCGGCCGTGCGCACGCCCGACACGCGCGTCATGCCGGTCGAGATGCGGACGGAGGCCGGGTCGCGCGGCGCCCGCGCCGCCGTCCCCGGCGCCGGGAACCAGTCGACCGCGCAGTACCCCCCCGGGCAGCCCGGGCCAGCGACGACGCTGAGGCAGCCGCTGACCGCACAGCAGGCGACCGCGGCGGACGCGAGCAACGCACGCGCGGACGCGCGCCCGGCGCGACGAGGGATCGTGCGAGCGTGCCCGGCGGCACCCTCGGCGGATCGCGCCAGCGTGCGGCGCGGCGCCCGTTCGGCTCGTGGAGACATGCTCGGTAGAGATGGCCGGCGGCGTTTGTGAACCCGAAATCGACGGCGCTGCGATCGCGCCGGCTTCACAAGCGCCGGCTGGCGCTTCTACCGGGCATGTGCACCCGAACCGCGAATGCCGCTCCGCCCTGCGCCCGCCGACGCGCCGACCGCGCGTCGTCCGGCGTGCTGCTCGTCCTCGTCGCCGTCGCGGGCTGTCGCCCCGATCCGGCTGCGCGCGCGACCAGCCAGTCCGAAACGCCGAGCTGGCTCGTCGGCACCTGGTTCCACGACGAGGGGCGCGAGGGGTATGCCGACTACGCGGACTACAGCCTCACTCTCGGCGCGGACGGCTCCTTCGTATGGCAGACGGGCTCGAGCACGCTCGTCGGTGAGTGGAGCGCCGCGGGCAGCGCCATCGACCTCGAGGGCGCGCGACCCCTCGGGCACACGGCCGCGTGCCACGTGATAGGGCTCGACGGCCGGAGCTACCTCGACCGCGCGAACGACGTCGGCGGCTGCCCGACCCAGCCGGTGCCGCTCTCGGCGGTGGAGGCCTGTGCCGTGGGCCGCTTCACGTGGACGACGCCCAATGGCGGGTCGGCCTCCTACCGCCTCGACGCCGACCGCACCTTCGAGGAGCTGTTCGACGATCCGGGCTACACGAGCGGCGGCTCCGCGTATGCGCGCTACGGCGAGTTCGCGCTCGACGCCGCGGGCAACGTCGTCGTGACGTACCCATCGGGCGGCGCGGAGGTGCGCACCACCGTCGCCTCGCTGCTGGGCGTGTCGCGGGAGGGCGCCGTCGCTGCTGGCTGCGACATGGCAGCATTCATGGCGCTCGGCGGCGCCACCTGCCCGCCAGCCTCGAGCGTGCCGCTCTACACCTGCGCCGAGCCCGGCGCGGATCCCTGCGTCGCGTGCATGTGCTCCGGCAGCTGCCAGACGGCCTGGCAGGCGTGTGCCGCGGACGCCGAGTGCGCTGCCGCCGTCTACTGCGTCTCGATCGGCTGCAGCGTGGCGAGCTGCGCGACGCTGCTCCACGATCCGACGAGCACCCAGCGCGCTCAGGCCGTCCAGGTCTGTGCCGCCGACGCGTGCGCCGGCGCGTGTGGCTGAAGGCGCCGCCGGTCGCGCCTCGACCATGGGCAATTGGGGCGAGCGGTGCTCGCGCCGCGCGGTCACGGCTCGACCGGCGTCAGGTGGCATTCCGCACCCGTGCAAGCGTTCCCGGGAGCTCCGTTCGCCGCTCGCTGTCAAGGAGCTCCTTGACCCGCCGCGCGATTCCGCGCGGGCGGCGGCAGGTCGGGGTGGATCTGTACTACCTTCGAGGGATGCGAGACGTGCGGATGCGCGGCTTTCGCGAGCGCCAGAGCGTCGAGGCGGCCCTCGCGGTGCTCGAGGCTCGCGTGGCGCCGCTCGACGCCGAGCTCGTGCCGCTCGCCGCGGCGGCCGGGCGCGTGGCCGCCGAGGACGTGGGCGCGCGCGCTGCCGTGCCGCACTTCGCCCGCTCCGCGATGGACGGCTTCGCGCTCGCGGGCGAGGCCACGTTCGGTGCCGGGGCGAGCGCGCCCGTCGAGCTCCGGGTGGTCGGTGACGCCTTGCCGGGCCGGCCCTTCGCGGGCGTCGTCGGGCGCGGCGAGGCGGTGCGCATCACGACCGGCGCGCCCGTGCCTGCGGGCGCCGACGCCGTGCTCGTCGCCGAGGAGGCCGAGGAGGTCGCCCACGACGGCGGCCGGGTGCTCCGGGCGTTCGCGGCCGTCGCGCCGGGCAAGAACGTCGGCGCGATCGGCGAGGACGTGCGGGCCGGCGACCGGATCGTCGCCCGCGGGCGCCGCCTACGCCCGCAAGATCTCGGCGTGCTCGCCGCCACGGGCGTGCCGGAGGTGCTCGCGGTGCGTCGGCCGCGCGTGCGCCTGATCGTCACCGGCGACGAGCTCCTGCCGCCGGGCAGCCTGCCCGAGGGGCCCTTCGTCGTCGATGCCAACAGCCTCATGCTCGAGGCCCTCGCCCGCCGCGACGGCGCGGCCTCGGTCGCGACGAGTCGCCTCCCCGACCGCTACGAGCTCCTGCGCGACCTGCTCGCCGCGGCCGAGGAGGAGGTCGTCCTCGTCTCGGGCGGCGCCTCGGTCGGCCCCGAGGACCACGCGGCGCTCGTGCTCGCCGAGCTCGGCGAGGTGGCCGTCCACGGGGTCGCGCTCCGGCCGGCGAGCCCCGCCGGGTTCGGCTTCTTCGGCCGCGACCGGCGGCAGCTCGCCTTCCTCCTGCCGGGCAACCCCGTGTCTTGCCTCTGCGCCTACGAGTTCTTCGCCGGCCCGGCGATCCGCGCGCTCGGCGGCCTGCCGCGCGCCTGGCCGCACCCGCGCCGCCGCGCCCGCCTGCGCCACAAGATCGCCTCGGAGCTCGGGCGCACCGACTACGTGCGGGTGGCGCTCGACGGCGACGAGGTCGTCCCCATCATGACGCGCGGCGCCTCGATCCTGAGCTCGACCACGCGCGCCGACGGCGTCGTCCTCGTCGGCGAGCGCGAGGAGGGTCTCGGCGAGGGGGCGATGGTGGAAGTGGTGATGTACTGATGCGCCAGGAGCAGTTCCTCACGGTGCTCTCGCGCGACGAGGCGATGAGCCGCTTCCGGGCGGCGCTCGGCGAGCTCCGCCCGCGCCGTGTCGAGGCAGTGCCCCTCGACCAGGCGCTCGGCCGCGTGCTCGCCGAGGACGTCGCAAGCCCGGTCGACGTGCCGGGCTTCGATCGCTCGAACTTCGACGGCTGGGCGGTCCGTGCCGCCGACACCTTCGGCGCCACGGAGCACACGCCCCGTCGCCTGCGGCGGCTCACCGACGCGGTCGCGGTGGGCGCCGTCCCGGCCGCGACCGTGGAGCCGGGCACGGCCATGGCCATCCCCACGGGGGGCGTCGTGCCGCGCGGCGCGGACGCGGTCGTCATGGTCGAGCACACCGAGCTCGACGGCGACGACGTCGTCGTCACGAAGGCCGTGACGCCGAGCCGCGCCATCACCTACGCCGGTACCGACATCGCGCGCGGCGAGGTCGTGCTGCGCGGCGGCGAGGTCTGCTCCTCGCGCGAGACCGGCATCCTCGCCGCCCTCGGCCTCGCGGAGGTGCGCGTCTTCGCCCGCCCGCGCGTGGCCATCCTGTCGACGGGCGACGAGATCGTCGCGCCCGGGGCGCCGCTCGCGCCGGGGCGCGTCCACGACTCCAACGGCCGCATCCTCGCCGACGCCGTCCGCGAGCAGGGCGGCGAGCCCGTGGCGCTCGGCATCTTCCCGGACGACGCCGCGCTCGTCCGCGACGCCGTCCGGCGCGCGCTCGCCGACGCGGACGTGGTGCTGCTCTCCGGCGGCACGTCGAAGGGCCCCTTCGACGTCAACGCGCGCGCCGTCGCCGAGGCGCTCGAGCCGCCTGGGATCGTCGCCCACGGCGTCGCCTTGAAGCCGGGCAAACCGCTCTGCCTCGCCGTCTCCGCGGGCAAGGCGGTCGTCGTGCTGCCGGGCTTTCCGACCTCGGCGATCTTCACGTTCCACGAGTTCGTCGCGCCCGTCCTCTGCGCCCTCGCGGGCCGCGCCGCGCACGAGCCGACGCGCCTCGCGGCGCGCCTGCCGTATCGCGTCTCCTCCGACGGCGGCCGCACCGAGTACGTGCTCGTGCGCCTGACCGAGGACGACGCGGGGGCGCTCGTCGCCCACCCGATCGGCAAGGGCTCCGGGTCGGTGACGACGTGGAGCCACGCCGACGGCTACTTCGTCATCCCCGAGCGCGTGGAGCAGCTCGACGCGGGCGAGCGCGTCGCCGTGTTCGCCCTCGCCGGCGAGCGCGCGCGCCAGGTCGATCTCACGATCATCGGCAGCCACTGCGTCGGGGTCGACGTGCTCCTCGCGCGCCTGCGCCAGCGCGGTTTCTCGGGGCGCATCCTCGCCGTCGGCAGCGAGGCGGGCCTCGCGGCCGCGCGCCGCGGCGAGTGCGACCTCGCGGGGGCTCACCTGTTCGACCCGGCGACCGGGCGCTACAACGCGCCCTTCGTGACCGACGGGCTCACGCTCGCGCCGGGCTACGGGCGCCAGCAGGGGGTGGTGTTCCGCCCCGGCGACGCGCGCTTCGAGGGGCGCGACGCCACGCTCGCCGTCCGGGAGGCCGCCCGGGCGCCCGGCATCGTGATGATCAACCGCAATCGCGGCAGCGGCACGCGCGCGCTCTACGACCGGCTGCTCGGCGACGCGCGCCCGGCCGGCCACGGCGTCGAGGCCTCCTCGCACCACGCGGTCGCAGCTGCGGTCGCGCAGGGCCGGGCCGACTTCGGCGTCGCCATCGACATCGTGGCCCGGGATCGCGGCCTCGGTTTTCTGCCCCTCACCGAGGAGCGCTTCGACTTCTTCGTCCCCGTCGCGCGCCGCCACCGCCCCGCCGTGGCCGCCTTCCTCGAGGAGCTCGAGCGCCCGGAGGCGCGGGCGGCGCTGCGGGCGCGGGGGCTGCTCGCCTGAGAGCGTGAGCCCGTCAGCCGCCCGTCCCCTCCGGCGGCGGCAGGCCCGGATCGCTGCGCGCGAGCTCGCCCCAGTCCGAGAGCTCGTGCAGATCGAGCGACACGGGCTCGGGCAGATCGCCCGTCGGGGTCTCCGCCGTGTCCGTCGGCAACCCGTTCCACGCGAAGGCCTTCTGGCGGCTACCGTAGACGTAGGCGGGGCGCGCCTCGAGATCGGCGGCGATCTTCGCGAGCGCCTCGTCGACGTACTTCGGGTTCTCGCGCAGCCGCTCTCGGATGCCGCCCTGCATGTAGGCGCGCGTGGCGGGCTCGTCGCGGTAGTAGTTGCGGAACACCGAGTAGCGGAAGAGGCGCTTCAGGCGTGCGATGTCGCGGGCGCCGGTGGGCAGCGGCAGGAGCTCGACGTAGGATTTCGTCTTCGACCGCTCGGCGAGGCGGTCGAGCACGATCTGCAGGCTGTTCTCGAGCATCTCGGGCTGGCAGTGGGACGCGAACTCGTCGTAGAGGAGGCGCATCGTGGCGCGCGCCTCCTCGAGGGGCAGCGTCGCCTGGCGCTCGCGTCCCATGCGGCGCAGCAGGATGACGAACGGCTTCGGCTGGCTGCCGGTCGCGCGGATGAGCTCGGGCTCGCGAAAGTCGGGCTGCCGGTACGGGAAGTGGCGCGGGTTCACGGCGTCGAAGCCGCCGCGCCCGTAGAAGAGCAGGCGCTGGAGCGAGAGCCTGTCCTCGGGCGTCCAGTACTCCATCTCGGCGGTGAGGTTCACGCGCATGCCGAAGTACTTGCCCGGCGCATCGGGCAGCGGCAGGGCGAGCCTGCCGAGCGCGTGGAGGTCGGCGAGGAAGTGGACGGCGAGCTCCGTCGGGGCGATGCGCAGCCAGTACGAGAGCACCGTGCCGCGCGCCTGCGGCGTCATGTAGATGTGCGACAAGTAGACGACGCAGAGATCGGGCGCGTAGCTCGGGTTGATGAGCACCGAGCCGTCGCGCGCCCCGCGCACGTTGCCGTCGCGGTCCGTCGCCAGGAGCAGGAAGTAGCGGAAGAAGGTGCCCCCGGGGGTCGGCTCGTAGGGGTCGTCGAGCACGAACTTCCGGATCGCCTCCTCGCGCTCCATCTCGCCCTGGGGCCCGAACGCGTCCCAGAGCAGCTTGTAGGCGGGCGCGAACTTCGGGTCGTCCGGGCTCTCCACGGTCCAGAGCTCGTACTTGCGCGTCTCGCGCTCGATCATCTCGACCACGTCCTGGTGGTAGAGATCGCCGAGGCACAACCGCACGCGACGCGAGGAGCGGGTGACCATGGGTCAGCGGAGCTTGCCCAAGTGACGGCACACATGCAAAGCGGATCTCCGACCCGGGCTCGGCGGCGTCGCGGCGCAGGGCTCGCGCTCGCGCTGTCGGCGTGCCTCACGGCCTGCGCCTCCGAGCCTGCCGGGCGGACGGAGCCCGCGGCGGCGCGGAGCGCGCCGGACGCCGCCGCGGTCGCGAGCGCGGCGCTCGAGCCGAAGGCGTCGAGCGCACAGAGCGCCGTGGCCGAGCCGGGTGCGGCCGAGCCGGGTGCGGCCGAGCCGGGTGCGCCCTTCTTCGAGGCCGACGCACCCGACGACTGGCTCCCGCGCCGCACGGCCCGAGCGGTGGGGCTCGACCCGGAGGCGCTCGCGCGCCTCGTCGCCGACGCCGCGGCGTCCGACTCGGACTCGCTCGTAGTCCTGCGGGGCTCGGAGCTCGTCGTCGAGCGCTACTTCGGTCGTCCGCGCGGCCCCATCGAGACGCGCTCGCTCACGAAGAGCGTCGTCGCGCTCGGCGTGCTCGCGCTCGTCGCCGACGGTGCCATCGCGTCGCTCGATGCGCCGCTCGCGACCTTCTTTCCGGCCCTCGGGGCGGGCGACAAGTCGGCCATCACCCTGCGCCACGTGCTCACCCACACGAGCGGCCTCGCGTCGACCGAGAGCGGCGCGGAGCTCGACGCCGCGCCGGATCGGCTCGCCTACGCGCTCGCGCGGCCGCTCGTCGCCCCCCCGGGGCAGCGCTTCGCCTACAGCAACGAGGCGACGGCGCTGCTCTCCGGGGTCGTCGCGGCCGCGGCGGGTCGACCGGTCGACGCCTACCTCGCGGAGCGCCTGTTCGCGCCGCTCGGCATCCGCGACGTCGCCTGGGCGCGCGACCGAGCCGGCCACGTGCAGACCTACTTCGGCCTGCGCATCGGGGCGCGCGATCTCGCGCGCCTCGGCATGCTCGTTCGCGACCTGGGCCGCTTCGCGGGCCGCGCGCTCCTGCCGCCGGAGCTCGTGCGTGCGGCCGTGACGCCGAGCGCGCGCGAGCCGTCGTACGGCCTCTTGTGGTGGCTGCGCACGCCGCTCGCGTGGACCCCCGCGCGGGCGGCGGCGCTCGCCCGGACCGGGTTCGGCAGGACGGACGCCCTCGCGCCGCTGCTCGGACGGCGCTTCGCCTCCGAGCAGCTCTTCTTCGACGCCGCGCGGCCTCTGCTCGATGCGCGCGCCGACGAGGGGCTGCGCGCGCTGCGCCGCGGCGGGATGGCGCTGCTCGAGCCCGAGCCGAGCGCGGCGAGCGCCTTTTACGGGGTCGGCGCGCTCGGCCAGCGCCTCGTCGTCTACCCGGCGGCCGAGCTCGTCGTCGTGCGCCAGCACCGGCGCCGCGCCGCCGACGCCACCCGGAGCGCCGCGGTCACCTGGGTGGAGCTCTTCGCGAGCGTCGAGGCCCTCGGTCCCGGCCTCGCGCCGTGAGCCCGTCCGAGCGCCTCGCGGCGCCGCCGCGCCCCGGGTCTGGTAGGCTCGCCTCCGGCATGCGGTACGAGCCGTCCAGCTGGCGCAAGTGGGTGGTGTCGATGGCGGCGCTGCTCGCTGGCGCCGTCATCGTGTTCATCGCGGTCTACGCCATCGACTACTTCGCGACGGGCGGTCCCGCGCCCGTCGACGGCAAGGCGCGCTACTTCCTCTTCGACCCGGACCACATCACGGACGCCGTCTCGGCGCTCGGCGGGATGATCGCCGCCGTGCTCGGCATCGTCATCACGGTGGTGAGCATCATCGTGCAGCTCTCGGCCGAGCGGTACACGGGCGTCGCGATGATGTTCTTGCGCGACCGCACGAACATCGGCGTCATGGGCTACTACGTGACGGCCTGCGTGCTCGGCGTGTTCGTCAGCCTCAGCGTGCAGAAGGACTTCGCGCCGCGCCTCACGCTGGTGGCGATGATCGCCGTGACCGCCATCGGGCTCGTGCTGATGGCCCCGTACTTCGCCTACGTGTTCTGGTTCCTCGAGCCCGTGAACATCATCGCGCGCATCCGGCAGGAGGCCCTGCGCGTCGCCCGCTCGGGCGCCCCCGCGGCGGCGGGCGCGGCCAACGAGCGCGCCCAGGCCGAGGTGCTCGGCTCGCTCGAGGAGCTCACCGACCTCATCTCGAACTCGATCTCCGGCAAGGACAAGATCATCGCCAGCCGCGCGGTCGACGCCCTCAAGGACTTCGCCGTCGAGTACGTGCGCTTGAAGCCCGGCGCCACGGGCACCTGGTTCGAGCTCGGCCCCGGCATCCGCGAGAACCCGGACTTCGTCGCCATGGACCCCGAGTCGCGCGGCGACCTCGAGAAGCGCCGCACCTGGGTCGAGTGGAAGGTGATGCGCCAGTACCTCGGCATCTACAACGAGGCCCTCGGGTCGATGCCCGACATCAACTACCTCATCGCCATCGACACCCGGTACATCGGCGAGGCGGCGGCCCAGGCGAAGGACGACGAGCTCGTCGAGCTCGTGTTCCGCTACATGAACTCGTACCTGCGGGCCACCCTCAACGCCAAGGCGGTGCGCACCGCGTACAACGTGCTGAACCAGTACCGGCACCTGGTCGAGTCGATGGTGCGCCTCGACTGCCACAAGGCCGCGACGACGGCCGTCGGGCACATGAAGTACTACGGCGTCGTCAGCTTCGACATGAACCTGCCCTTCGTCACCGAGACGGTCGCCTACGACGTCGCGGCGGTGTGCCAGGTGGCCAACGAGCTCAAGAGCCCGAGCGAGATGTCGATGCTGCGCACCTTCCTCGACCTCGATCGACCGAGCGGCAGGCGCCACCAGGAGCAGGCCCTGAAGGGCGTGCGCAAGGCTCAGGTCAAGCTCGCGGCCTACTACCTCGAGGTCGGCGAGACGGACAAGGCGCGCCTCATCTTCGAGGACATGCGCCACGATCCGCGCGATCGGCTCGACGCCATCTGCGCCGAGCTCGACCGCGTCGAGACCAAGGACTTCTGGGAGATCATCGATCGCGGTCGCAACTTCGAGTACATGCCGCCCGCGCAGAAGGCCGCCATGCGCCGCTTCTTCGACTGGTTCGAGGCGGAGCCGCGCTCGTCGGACGCCGCGAGCCCGACCGTGACGCCCACCCCTCCGACGGCCGTCGACACCCAGCGCTCCGCCGCGCTCGCGGCGCTCGCGGGCGCGCCCGCGTCGAACCACGCCCCGAGCTCCGAGACGAAGGCCGGCGCCGAGCGCACCCCCCGCGCGCGCGAGGGGGCCTAGGAGCAAGGCTTCAGCCTTCGCGCCGAGAGGCCGGCGCGGGGATCCCACGCGGAGTGCACCCCGGCGGCAGTGGGCGCTCGTCCCGACACCTCCTCAGCCCCGGTGCAGCGCTCGCACCACGTCGCGGACGAGGTCGAAGGTGCGCCGCGCCGACGAGACCGAGACTTGCTCGTCCGGGCTGTGCACGCCGGTGATGTCGGGCCCCACGCTGATGAGGTCCATCCCGGGGTACTTGGTGCGCAGGGCGCCGCACTCGAGGCCCGCGTGGATCTCGAGCAGCTTGGCCTCCTTGCCGT
>JADLAB010000182.1 GCA_020848455.1 Polyangiaceae bacterium | reverse complement strand
GCCTCGTGCAGAGCGTGCAGGAGGCCGCCGAGCAGGTGTCCGCCGCGAGCGAGCAGATCGCGAGCGGCGCCCAGGCCTCCGCGCAGGGCGCGCAGCACATCGCCTCGGGCGCCGAGAAGCAGGCGGCGACGGTGGAGCAGACCTCGGCGAGCATCGGCGAGGTGAGCAGCTCGGTGCGGGCCGTCGCGAGCACCACGCTCGCGCTCGACGCGGCGATGCACGAGGTGCGCACCCTGGTCGCGAAGTCGAGCGACGCCATGCAAACCGTGACGGCCTCGGCGGGCGGCGTGAGCCAGGCGGCCGACGAGGCGGCCTCCGAGGCGCGCGACGGCGGAAAATCGATCCAGCGCCTGCTCGACGTGATGACGCGCATCACCCAGAGCTCCGCCCAGGTGGCCGAAATCGTCTCCGTCATCAGCGAGATCAGCGACCAGACGAACCTCCTCGCGCTCAACGCCGCCATCGAGGCGGCGCGCGCCGGCGAGCAGGGGCGCGGCTTCGCGGTCGTGGCCGAGGGCGTGACCAAGCTCGCCGACCGCTCGCACGACGCGGCGCGCGAGATCGCCGCGGTCATCAAGGCCACCGAGGGCGTGATGCGGGACGGCACCGACGTGTCGAGGAGCGCCGGCGAGGCCCTCGCCCGCATCACCGCGAGCGCCGCAGCCATGACGCGGCTCGCCCAGTCGATGCACCAGGCCCTCGCCCCGCGCGCGGCGGAGAGCGCCGAGATGGTCGGCCGCCTCGACAAGCTCGGCACGATCACGACCCAGATCCGGAACGCGACCACGCTCCAGACCGAGAGCGTCGAGGAGCTCGAGCGCGCCACGAAGGCGCTCGGCGACATCTCGCAGCAGAACGCCGCCATCGCGGAGCAGGCGAGCACCCAGGCCGAGCAGGCCTCGAGCGCCACCCAGGAGCTCGTCATGCAGGCGCAGGCCCTGCAGCAAGCCGCCGCGGGTTTCCGCGTCGCGGGCTGAGGCGAGGCGCGTTCAGGGCGCGCCGTCGGGCGGCACCGCGGCGAGCGGTGTGTCCGGGTGGTAGACGGGCAAGCCGCGACTCGGACGGGCCTGCTTCGGCACGACGAGCGCCACCGCGCGGCCGGCGCGGAGCGTGACGGTGCCGAGCAGCTCGCCGCGCGTCACCTCCGGCTCCCAGGCGGCGCCGCTCGGATCGCGCGGGGTCGGATCCGCCAGGAGCGCGAGCTCGTCGGGCGACACCACCCGGAGCTCGGCCCGCACGCCGCCGACGAGACCGTGGCCCGTGACGGTGATGTCCACGTGGGTAGGGGGGCACGGCCCGCGCACGACCGAGAGCCAGTAGGAGTAGACTTCGGGGTAGTGAGCCTGGCTGGGCGTCGCGTTCGCGTCCGTGAAGGTCACGTCGTCGACGCCGAGGGGCGAGCGGCAGACGCCCCCGTCGGCGGGCCGCGGCCCCGAGGTCGTCGGGGGCGCCGCCGGCGCAGCGGACGACGCGACCGGCGGCGCGGCGCGCGGGGACGAGGGGCTCGGCCGGTCGGCGCGACCCTCGCCCTGCCCATCCGTGCACGCGGCGACGCCGAGACCGGCGAGGACGACGAAGCTCCAGCCAGGGGGAGGTGCCACGGAAGAGTCCTTCGACGAGCGCGCCGGACAGCGCCACCCGCGTGCTCAGTTCGTCGCGAAGCGCGCGAACGCGATCTGCGCGACGCCGGACGTGTTGACCACGTAGCTCGTGTAGAGCTTGTTGCCCTGCCAGAACAGGCCCGTGTAGTCGCCGAGCCACGCCGAGTCGCCGCGCGCCTGGGTGAAGGTGACGGGCCGCTCGACGACCTGGCTCGGCGGGAAGCCCGAGGCGGGCGCCGTCGCGCGCCCCCAGCGGAAGCTGCCCTCGTAGTCCCAGTCGAAGTCGCCGGTGTAGTAGACGACGTCGATGGCGCCGCTCGACTCCTGCACCATCTGCGGGTGGATGAAGTAGCTCCCCGCCGCGGAGTCCTGCGCGTCCACGCGCCAGTCGACGCTGCCGCCGTCGGCCGAGTGGGCAATGCGGATCTTGTAGCTCTTGTCGGACTCGGCCTGGCCCTGCGGCTCGTTCATGATGCCATACGAGACCCACACCTGCTGGCCGTCGGTGACGCAGGTGGGGTCGTCGAACGCGACCGTCTCGCTCGGGAGGCTCACCGGCATCTCCTGCGCGGAGAAGGTGGCGCCGCCGTCGTCGGAGTACTTGAGCCGGATGTCGTAGCCCTGGTTGCTGATCGCGACGTACGCGACGTAGATGCGCGCGCCGAGCGGCGAGGTGCACGGGTAGGCGAGGTTGCGGAACACGTTGAACGTCGGGTCGTTGACGATCACGCTCTGCTGCCAGGTGAGGCCGTCGGGGCTGCGCGCGGCCACGAGCCCGAAGCCCTTGTCCGGGCCGTTCGACTCGTCGTCGCGCTCCCAGGTGGCGATGACGCCCCCGGTGCTGGTCGTGGCGATCCAGGGCTTGTCGCCGAGGGCGGCGTCGGCCGGGTTGCCCGCCTCGACCGGCGGGCCGAAGGTGGTCTCGCCGGCCAGAGCCTTCGAGACGTAGAAGTGCATGTCGCTCGGGCCACCGCCCGAGATGTAGTAGCCGACCCAGATGAGGTAGAAGTTGCCGGCCGGATCGACCGCGAGCACGGGGTCGCTCGACTGGCGACCGTTCGGCGACAGCACCACCTGCACCGGCGGGAAGCTGTCGCCGTCGTCGTTCGAGATGGCGTAGCCCATGGCGCTGTTGCCGCCCATGTCGACGTCGATCCACGCCACGGCGACGCGCCCGTCCGCCGTCGCCGCGACGCTCGTCTCGGCCTGCATGTAGGAGCCGGGCGAGCCCGAGATGATGGGGTGCGACACCGACCCGCCGTTGCCGCCCGTCCCCGTGGTCGTGGTGGTCGAGGTCGTCGACGTGGTGCTCGTCGTCGACGACGTGCTCGACGTCGTGCCGCCCGCCCCGGCTTCGCCGCCCGCGCCGCCATCCGCACCCGGCCGCAACCGCGTGCGGAGCGAGGAGCGTCCGCCGCACGAGACGGCGCTCGCCGCGACGAGCAGGGCACACGGAACCGCGAAGCAAGCGACACGTAGCAGGGGCTTCATGGGGAGCACCTTGGTGCAGGGGCCGAGAAAAGGACCGCGTCGGCGCGGCCGGCAGTTTCGTGCGCTGCCACGGCGGACGCAATGGTCTTCGCGAGCGACGGCAACCTCGGCTTCCGGTCGCCGCGCTCTCGCTCTACGATGGGCCCGATGACACGCCGCCTGCTCTTCTCGGTCGTCGCCCTGTCGGTCACCTCCGCCGCGTGCAGCGCGCACTACGCGCCGCGGGGCGGCCCGCACATCGCCGTCTCCATGAGCGGGATGGGCGAGGTGTACTCGAAGAACGGCCGCTCCTACGAGTCGGGCTTCTTCGGCGGCGGCCTCGTCGAGGTGACCGAGGGCGTACCGGACGCGCAGGAGGACGCCGAGACCTTCCGCGACTTCAACGCCGGTGCCCTCGGCATGTCGATCGCCGGCACGGTCGTGAGCGCCGTGGGCATCGGGCTGCTCGCCGGGGGGGCCGGCAACCCGGGCTCGAAGTCCTCCACGGCCCTCGTCGCGACGGGGACGGCGATGATGCTCGGTGGGCTCGGCCTCGCGGTCGGCGGCGTCGCGCTCGCGTTCGCCGCGGCCCCGTACCAGTTCGACGCCATCAACCGCTACAACGACGCCGTCGACGCGGGCCTCGCCGGGCCACCGCCGCCCGCGGCCTACCCGACGGGCCCCTACCCGGGCCAGCCGCCCTACCCGACGGCCCCCTACCCGGGCCAGCCGCCCTACCCGGGCCAGCCGCCCTACCCGCCGCCGCCGTACCCCACGCAGCCACCCGCGTACCCGCCGCCGCCACCCACCGCCCCGCCCACCGCGCCGCCCGGCACGGCGCCGGCGTACCCGCCGCCGCCCGGCACGGCGCCCGCGTACCCGCCACCGCCGCCGCCCACGGCTCCGCCCCCGGCGTACCCGCCGCCGACCTCCGCACCCTGGCCGCCGCCGGCGCCCCGTTGACGCCCGGGGCTCCGAGGGCGTACGAGGCGCGCGGAGGCACCGCCATGCAGCGCGTCGGCAAGACCCCGCTCGTCGAGGTCGAGGGCGTCTACGTCAAGCTCGAGTGCACGAATCCCTGCGGGAGCATCAAGGACCGCATCAGCGTGTACATGCTCGACGAGAGCGCGCGCCTCGGCCTGCTCCGGCCGGGCCAGCGCATCGTCGAGGCCACGAGCGGCAACACGGGCATCGCCCTCGCCTGGTACGCGCGCGAGAAGGGCTACCCGATCACCATCGTGATGCCCGAGAACATGACCGACGAGCGCAAGCAGGCCCTGCGCAAGCTCGGCGCCGAGCTCATCCTGAGCTCGGCGGAGGGCAGCTTCGCCGAGGCGGCACGCGTGCGCGACCGGCTCGCCGCGGAGCACGGCTGGTTCAACCCCGATCAGTTCTCGAACCCGCTCAATGCCGAGTGCCACGACAAGACGACCGGCGAGGAGATCGCGACCGAGCTCGCGGCGCGCGGCGTCGCGCGCATCGACGCCTTCGTCGCGGGGGTCGGCACGGGCGGCACGCTCATCGGCGTCGGGCGCCGCCTGCGCCGGAGCTTCCCCGAGCTCTGCCTCGTCGCGGTCGAGCCGACGGAGTCGGCCGTCCTGAGCGGCGGGCCGGCGGGGCCCCACGCCATCAGCGGCATCGGCGACGGGTTCATCCCGGCCCTCGCCGGCGACGGCCACGGTGGACGCCACCCGTCGATCACCGAGGTCGCGTGCGTGTCGACGGCCGACGCAGAGCGCGCGGCGCGCCGCCTCTCCGAGGAGCACGGCTTCTGCGTCGGGGTGTCGTCGGGCGCGAACTTCGTCGCGGCCGCCGCCTTGCGCACGCGCTTCGAGACGGTGGTCACGGTGTTCCCGGACGGCTACGCCAAGTACCAGTCCGTGGGCCTGCGCCACTGCGAGCCCGGCCGCTGCGCCTTCGAGCACGACTCGCTGGTCTCGCCCGGCAGCCTGCTCGCGCCGGCTTGAACCGCGCGCCACGGCCTCGGCCTGCGCTATCGTGACGCCATGCCGCGCAGGCGCCGCGACGCCGAGGTCTTCGTCCTCAAGCTTCCGACCCCAGAAGGCCCGATGCGGGTCGAGGTGGCCGTGCCGCACGGGGAGCTCGGGCTCTCCGCCCTCGTGCCCGCCGCGCAGCGCCTGACCGACTCCGTGGTCGAGCGGGCGCTCGCGGTCGAGCGGAAGCAGGGGCGCCCCCTGTCGTGCAAGGCGGGGTGCGGCGCCTGCTGCCGCCAGCTCGTGCCGGTGAGCGCGCCCGAGGCGTTCCTCCTCGCCGAGCGCATCGTCTCCCTGCCCGAGCCCGCGCAGAGCGAGCTGCTCGGGCGCTTCGACGGCGCGGTCGACGCCCTCGGCCGGGCGGGCCTCGTCGAGCGCCTCGACGCCCTGTCCGGCGCGGCCGCCTCGACCGACATGGCGGCGCTCGCCCGCGACTACTTCGCGCTCGGCCTCGCGTGCCCGGTCCTCGTCGAGGAGAGCTGCAGCCTGCACCCGGTGCGGCCGATCTCGTGCCGCGACTACTGCGTGACGAGCCCGGCCGAGCACTGCCGGCGCCCCTCGCTCGGTCTCATCCGCAAGGTCCCGACCCCGGCCATCCTGAGCGAGCCGCTCGCGCGCGCCACGGCGCGCCTGGTCGGCGGCCCGCCCGTGCTCGTGCCCCTCGCGACCGCGATGCGCTGGGTCGACGAGCACGCCGAGCTCGCCTTGCGCACCTTCCCCGCGCGCACGCTCTTCCACGCGCTCCTGCTCGAGCTCGGCGTGCCCCCGACCGCGCTCGATGAGCGCTGAGCTCGACGCGAGGTGTCGCGTTCCACGACTCGGTGGCTCCGTGGCTCCGGGCGCTGCGCTCGCAGGGTGGCGCTCATGCGCTCCGGCGCCGCGCGTCGACGAAGAGCACGAGCGAGGCGACGAGCAGCCAGACGAGCTGCATCGAGCGGAGCAAGAGGGCGAGCGAGGTCGCGCGCGCGGCGTCGGTGCCGAGCAGCTCGGCCGCGAGGGTGAAGGCACCGTCCGTCGCGCCGAAGCCGCCCGGCACGAGCACGCCCACGGCGAGCGCGACGAGGTTCACGCCCTCGGCCGCGAAGGCCTCGGCGAAGCCGGCGCTCGCCCCGAGCGCGCACGCCCCGATGGCGAGCTGCCCGACCTGAAAGAGGCGACTCGCGACGAGCGCCAGCGTCGGCCCGACGAGCCAGGCGCTGCCGAGCCGCGCGTGGCCCGAGAGCTCGGCGATGCCCGGCGCGAGCCGCGGGAAGCGCCGCGCGACGGAGCGCGCGGGCCCGCGGGCGCGCATCGCGAGGCGGAGCGCGAGGCCCGAGCCGACGAGCACCACGGCGTGCAGGAGCGCCGCCCAGAACCACACCGACGCGCCGCCGAGCGCCAGGATCGCGACGCCGCAGGGGATGGAGAAGAGCCCGACCGACACGAGCGTCGCGGCCTGCATCGCGAGACCTGCCGACGTCGCGACCGGCACGCCCACGTGCGGCGCGAGCATCGTCGCCTTGATGGTCTCGTTGACGACCCGCGGCGCGGGGGCGAGCGCCCCGAGCGACAGGCCGACGAGGTTCGCGCGAAAGAGCGTCCGGAGCGGGATGTCGCGCGCGCGCGCTCCGAAGGCCCGATGCGCGGCGACCGTCTCGCACGCGATGCGGCCGAGCTCGAGCAGGCAGAGGACCGGCACCCAGGGGAGCGCGGGCTCGAGCGTGCGCCACACGAGCTCGGCCCCGACCCCGGCGACGACGAGCGCCGTCGCCGCGAGCCCGAGGACGCCGAGCGCGAGCCGCACCCAGGTCCCGCGGGCGAGGCCGCGGCGCGCCGGGGACCGAGCGGGCGCCGGGGGCGCGAGGCTCGCAGGGGAGACGTCCATGATTTCGGGGCTCGTGGGGCGAGCGACTTGACCCGGATCATCATGGCAGACCCGGTGCCGGGGGCCAGGTCGCTCGCCGATGGCAGCGGCGGCGAGTAGCCTTGGCGGTCATGGCGAGGCGCGCACCTTCGATGCTGCGGCTGTCGGCGGCGCAGGCGCGCCGCTTCCTCGTCGCACGGCACCTGCTCGCGCCACCGCGCAGCCTGCCGGCCGGAGCGGCCTCGGTGCTCGCGGTCGTGCGACGCCTCGGCTCGCTGCAGTTCGACCCGCTCGAGTACCCGGGCGCGCGCAACCACGACCTCGTGCTCGCGGCGCGCATCGACGGCCACGAGCGGAGCGCTTGCGACGCGCTGCTCTACGGGCCGCCCGGCGAGCGCCGCCTCTTCGAGGCCTACAACAAGTCGCTCAACATCCTGCCCGTCGAGG
>JADLAB010000181.1 GCA_020848455.1 Polyangiaceae bacterium | reverse complement strand
GTGTGGGCCGACGCCTCGCTCCACGTCGACGGCCAGGTCGAGGTCGCGAACCTCACCTGCACGAGCTGCCACGGCGACGCCGTGCAGGGGAACGTCAACCCGCCGTACGGCACCAACGGCGAATCACTGACCACCGACCCGGCGGTCGGCGCGCACGCCGCCCACCTCGCGGTGGGCACCGGCTGGCACCGCGACGTCGCGTGCACCGACTGCCACACGGTGCCGGTCTCGACGCTGCACTCGAACGGCGTGACCGAGCTCGACTGGTCGGCGCTCGCCAGCGCGGACGGCGCGCTGCCCGACTACGCCTTCGGCTCGACCACCTGCAGCGCCGTCTACTGTCACGGCGCGACGCTGCTCGGGCCGAACCCGGGCGGTGTCGTGAACCGTGCTCCGGACTGGACGCTCGTCGACGGCACCTACGACGCGTGCGGCACCACCTGCCACACGAACCCGCCCGGCGGTGCCCACGCGAGCAGCACGGCCTGTCAGAGCTGCCACGATCAGGTGATCTCGGGCTACGACCCCGTGGGCAAGACCGCCACCTGGGCGAACGGCGCACTCCACGTGAACGGCACGGTCGAGGTGTCGAACCTCACCTGCACGAGCTGTCACGGCGACGCGGTCCAGGGCAACGTCAACCCGCCCTACGGAACCCAGGGCGAGATCCTGACGAGCGAGGCGGCCGTGGGGGCGCACGAGGTGCATCTCGCCGCGGGCTCGGGCTGGCACCGCGACGGCCAGTGCGTCGACTGCCACACCGTGCCGGCCTCGACGGGCCACTCGAACGGCGTGACGGACTTCAGCTGGGGCGCGCCTGCGAGCGCCGATGGCGCGAGCCCCGTGTACGACCTCGTGCAGACGAGCTGCACCGACGCCTACTGCCACGGCGCGACGCTGCGCCCGCCGAAGGCCGGCGGCGCCGTGAGCCGCACGCCCGACTGGACGACCGTGAACGGCACCTACGACACGTGCGGCGACACCTGCCACACCAACCCGCCCGGCGGCGACCACGTCGCGCACACCGACTGCACGATCTGCCACACGAACGTCATCGCCACCTTCGACCCCGGCAACCAGACGGCCACCTGGGCGAACGCCGCGCTGCACGTCGACGGCGTCAAGCAGTGGAACGACTACCACGACCTCGCGCAGTGGACGGCGCCGAAGGGCCAGGCGAACCACCACGGCAGCGGCTACTTCATCCCGAACCACCAGCGCGACGAGCATGGCACCCTGTGCAGCGACTGCCACGGCGCCAACCTCGACGGCGGCACGGTCGGCGTGTCGTGCAACGACACGAGCGCGGGTTGCCACAACGGCCAGGACTGGCAGGACTGCACCTTCTGCCACGGCACCGGGCCCGCCCAGAGCAATCCGCCGCTCGGCGTCGCCGACGAGACCTTGACCAACACGCTCGCCGTCGGCCGCCACGTCGCGCACCTGACCTCGAACGCGAGCCACGTGGCGTTCGCGTGCGTCACCTGCCACGTCGTGCCAGGCGCGGGCAACACCGGCCACGCGGTCGAGTACGTCCCGAGCGCCAGCCTGTCGACGCCGGGCCACCACGGCGACCTCGCCTTCACGCTCGGCGGCACGGGCACGACCTGGAACGTGAACGCCACCCAGGGCGCGCCGGTCACGGCGCGCGGCACCTGCGTGCGCGCGTGCCACGGCAACGGTCAGGGCGGCCTGCCGGTCGTCACGCCGTACTGGGCCGGTGGTACCTGGCCCACCGCCAACGTGTGCGGCAACTGCCACGCCGCGAATCCGAACACCGGCGAGCACAACAAGCACGCCGGCGAGGTCGGCTGCTCCGCGTGCCACCCGGGCGCCAACACGTCGACCCACATGAATGGCACCGAGACGGTGAACGGCACCATCAACGGCATCCCCGGGCAGGGTGGCGGCAGCGTCACCACGATCCCGCCGGGCGGGGCGTGCGGTCCGGAGTGGGGCTGCTCGGGCAACTGCCACGGAAAGGGGCACGGGCCGCGCTGCTGGAACTGAGAGCGTGGCAACCCGCTCGCTGCGCGGGCCCCGGCGACCGCCGCCGCGCGTGCACACGTGCCGCCACGGGTCCTTCGCGGCGGGCCGGCGAGGCGGATGCCCGCCGGGCGAGTTGCACCGGTGCGGGCGCCGACGGCAGGCCGCTGTCTGCTTCAAGTGTGCGAAGTCGCACGCACGATGGGCCCGCGGGCAAGGTAGGCATCTAGCGCACCACCTGCGCACTCGGACGACAGGTAGGCGGCCAGAGAATTGCATTGCGCTTCCGTCCGGGCCCACGGGCTCGGCGCGCGAGCACCCCCGCGGCCCCCAAGTGCCGGCCGAATGCAGCGCCGCTCCGCGCCCGGCCGCCGCCCGAGCCACCGGGCCGCGGCGGCTCGGTGGGTGTCGGAACGCTGCCCCCTGTCGAAATTCTGACACACCGACTTGATCCGGGGCGCTGGCTCCTCTATGGGGGTGCGCCTGAAGTCTCCCCCGCCATGAAGCTCGAGCCCGCCCCGAAGAGCCCCGCCGAGACCCTCGGCCGCCGGGCAGCCGTGGCGCTCGAAGGAGAGGACCGATGACGACGCCGGTGTTCCTGTTCCCAGGGCAGAGCTCGCGTTATCCCGGCATGTTCGAGCGCCTGTTCGAGCGTGCGCCGGAGGAGGCGCGGACGGCGGTCGGGGTGGCCTCCGAGGTGCTGGGCCGCGATCTGCGCGCCCACTACCACCCGTCGAACGAGGGCGCCTTCCTCACGAACCGCGACGTGCAGCTCGCGGTCTTCATCGCGAACCACATCTACAAGTGCGCGCTCGAGCGCGCCGGCGTGCGCGCCGACTACTCCCTCGGGCTCAGCCTCGGGGAGTACAACCACCTCGTCCACATCGGGGCCATCGACTTCGACGACGCCGTCGAGCTCATCGATGCCCGCGGCGCCGCCTACGACGCTGGACCCGAGGGCGTGATGGTGTCGGTGTTCCCGCTGCCCGTCGACGAGCTCGAGCCGGTGCTCGCCGCGGCGCGGGCGCACGGGCCCCTGTTCGTCGCGAACCTGAACTCGCCGACCCAGAACGTCATCGCCGGCTCGCGCGCGGCGGTCGAAGCGGCCGTCGCGGCGCTCGAGGAGGAGCACGGCTGCTCGTGCGTGCTCATCGAGCAGCGCATCCCGATGCACTCGCCCACGTTCCGGCCCACGGCCGACCTCTTCCGGCCCGCGCTCGAGCGTGCGCCCTGGCGCCGCCCGGAGCTGCCCTACCTGCCGAACGTGATCGGCCGCTTCGAGGACGATGCGCGCCCCGAGCGAATCGTCGAGCACCTGACGCGCCACGTGTACAGCCCCGTCTACTGGCGCGCCTCGATCGACTACGTGGGCGAGCTCGTGCCGGACGCGGCCTTCATCGAGGTCGGCCCCCGCGCCGTGCTCTACAACCTCCTGTCGCGCTCGTGGCGCAAGAACCGCCGCTTCAAGACCGACCACGGCGACGAGGCACCGCGCCCGCTCACCGAGCTCGCCATGGAGCTCGCGCATGGAGCCTGACACGCTGACGGCGCTGACGCGCGCCGGCAAGAAGCGCCCGATCTGGACGCCCGGGCCGGCGACGCGCACGGTCGACTACGGGCGTGGCGTCGTCGAGCGCCTGCTCCCGCACCGCGACCCCTTCCTGTTCGTCGATCGCATCACGGCCGTCGATCTCGAACAGGGCGCCCTCCGGGGCACGCGCCGCATCGACCCCGCCGACCCTCTGTTCGTCGGTCACTTCCCCGGCCAGCCCATCTATCCGGGCGTGCTCCAGGTCGAGACGATGGGCCAGCTCGGCTGCTGCCTGCCGGCGTTCCTGAAGAGCGGCACGCACGAGGTCGGGGCCGACGCGCGGCCCGTGAACGTCCGCGCGCTCAAGATCCACACGGCGACCTTTCTCGCCGAGGTCCTGCCCGCTGACGAGCTCACCATCCTCGTCAAGCTCGTCGAGGGCGACGACTACGGGGCCATCTGTTCGGGACAGTTGCTGAAGGGTGACAAGATCACCGTTTTTGCGGTCATGGAGGTCTACCTTGTCGAAGGGTAAGCGCATTGCAGTCACGGGGATGAGCATCAACACGCCGCTCGGCGACACGCTGCCGGGCTTCCTCGACGGGCTGCTCGCCGGCCGCTCGGCGCTGTCGAACTGGAAGACGATCGACGTCTCGCGCTGCTACTCGAAGGTCGGGGCCGATCTGTCCGAGTACGACGTCGCGAAGAAGGTCGCGTCCTTCGAGGGCAAGATCCCCGCGGACGTGTGGAAGCGCCTGCGCAAGCTGGTGTCGAAGGCGCCCTGGTCGACCAAGCTGTCGATGCTGCTCGCCGTCGACGGCTGGCTCGACGCCGGCCTGTTCCAGGTCGAGGGCATCGACACGACGCGCGTCGCGTCGATCGTCGCCGGCCACAACATCAACTTCAACTACCAGTACCAGAACCGGCTGCAGTACGCCGAGGAGCCCGACTACATGGACTCCCTCCTGGCGCTGACCGGCCTCGACACCGACCACGCCGGCTCGGTGTCCGAGGTGCTCAACGTGCGCGGCCCCATCTACACGGTGGGCTCGGCCTGCGCGTCGGCCAACACGGCGCTGCGTCTCGCGATCGACGAGCTGCGCTACCACGGCAACGACTACGCGATGGTGGTCGGGGCCGTGCTCGACTTCTCGCCGGTGGAGCTGCACGCGATGGCCCTCATGGGCGCCATCACCTTCCAGAGCTTCAACGACACGCCCCAGAAGGCGAGCCGCCCCTTCGACACGAAGCGCGAGGGCTTCGTGCCGGCCCACGGCGGCGGCGTGATGGTGCTCGAGGATCTGGAGCAGGCCAAGAAGCGCGGCGCCAAGATCTACGCCGAGATCCTCGCGGTCGAGACCAACTCCGACGCGAACCACCTGCCGAGCCCGAGCGAGGAGGGGCAGAGCCGCCTCATGGCGCGCTTGCTCAAGGAGTGCGAGCTCGCACCCGAGCAGATCGACTACATCAACGCGCACGCCACCTCGACGCCGCTCGGCGACCTCACCGAGACCCGCTCGATCAAGCGCGTGTTCGGCAAGCACGCCTACAAGCTCAAGGTCAACGCCACGAAGTCCATGCTCGGCCACACCTGCTGGGCGGCTCCGGCGGTCGAGAGCATCGCCGCCATCCTGCAGATGAACGGCGGCATGCTCCACCCCTCGATCAACATCGAGAACATCGACCCCGAGATCGACCTCGACGTGTGCAACGGCAAGAGCGTCGAGCACGCCGTGCGCTACTGCATGAAGAACTCCTTCGGCTTCGGCGGCATCAACGCCGTGAGCATCATGCGCACGCCGAGCGCCGAGGAGGCGAACCTCGGCGCGCTCGGCGTGGAGCTGCGCCGGCTCGGGAGGAAGTCGTGATCTTTTTCGTCAGCGGCGGCTCGCGCGGCATCGGCGAGGCCATCGTCCTCGAGGCCGCCAAGCAGGGCCACGACGTCGCGTTCACCTACCACGCGAATCGCGCGGCGGCCGAGAGCGTCGCCGTCAAGGCGCGCGACATCGCACCCAAGGGGCGCTTCAAGCACTACGAGCTCGACGTGCGCGACTCCGCCGCGGTCGAGCGCGTGGGCGACACGGTGCTCGACGACTTCGGGAGCGTCGAGGTGGTGGTGCCGAACGCGGGCGTCAACCTGAACGGCCTCGCGGCCCACATGTCCGACGACGACTGGCGCTTCGTCATCGACACGAACCTCACCGGCAGCTTCTTCTGCGCGCGGCAGTTCCTGCCGACGATGGTGGCGAACCGCTTCGGGCGCATCGTCTTCGTCTCGAGCCTGGGGCGCGCGGGCGTGAGCGGGCAGGCGAACTACGCCGCCTCGAAGGCGGGCCTGCTCGGCCTGTCGGCCACGCTCGCCAAGGAGTACGGGCGCAAGGGGATCACGAGCAACGTGGTCGTGCCGGGCTTCTTCGACACCGACATGACCCGCAGCGACATGAGCGCCACGAACAAGGAGTTCTGGCTCAAGTACTGCCCCGCCGGGCGCGTCGGCAACGCGCGCGAGGTCGCGACCGTGGTGCTGTTCCTCGCCTCGGAGGGCGCGTCGTACATCAGCGGCGAGTCCATCCAGATCACGGGCGGGCTCGACTGGGCCCCATGACGCGGGTGGCTCGCGGCGAAGTGGTCCGGACGGTGTGGCGATGAAAACCCGAGTAGGCATCGAGAAAGCGCGGGTCTATCCGACCAGCCTCGCGCTCGACATGAACAAGCTGTGTGCCGCGCGCGCGCACGACCCGGCCGACATCCGGGACGTCATGATGATCGACGAGCGCGCCGTCAACCCGCCCTGGGAGGATCCGGTCACCATGGCGGTGAACGGCGCCAACCCCATGCTGAGCGAGGACGATCGCAAGAACATCGACTTGCTCATCGTGGCGAGCGAGAGCGGCGTCGATCAGGAGAAGCCGCTCTCGACCTGGGTGCACCGCTACCTCGGGTTGTCGCCGCGCTGTCGCAACATCGAGGCGAAGCACGCCTGCTACGGCGGCACTTGCGGCCTGCAGCTCGCGGCTGCGTACCTGAGCTCGCCGTCGGCGGGTCCGAACAGCAAGGCGCTGGTCGTCACGAGCGACCAGAGTCGCACGCACTTCGGCAAGCCCTGGGAGTTCGTGATGGGCGCCGGCTCGGTGTCGCTTCTGGTGTCGCGCGAGCCCAACCTGCTCGAGATCGAGCTCGGCAAGAGCGGCATCTACACCAACGAGGTGAGCGACCTCACGCGCCCGACGTCGCGCGTGGAGACGGGCAACAGCGAGACCAGCCTGCTCTCGTACCTCGACGCGCTCGAGAACGCCGTCGCCGACTACCTCGCGCGCGTGGGCGAGCCCATCACCTACGACTACTTCAAGAAGAACATCTACCACATCCCCTTCGGGGGCATGACGCTGCGGGCCAGCCGCACGGCGCTGAAGCAGTTCGGGTCGTTCACGAAGAAGCAGTCCGACGCCATCTGGGACGAGAAGACGAAGCCGTCGCTCCGCTTTGCGCGGCGCATGGGCGGCACCTACGCGGCCTCCACCTTCGTCGCGCTCCTGTCGCTCGTCGAGCACTGCGAGGAGCTGCGCGCCGGCGACCGCATCGGCATGTTCTCCTACGGCTCGGGCTCGTGCGCCGAGTTCTGGAGCGGTCTCCTCGGCCCGGCGGCCAAGGAGGTGGCGCAGGCGGCCGGGTTGAAGGCGCTGCTCGACCAGCGCAAGCAGATCAGCGTGCGCGAGTACGAGGACTGCGAGCGCGAGCGCGTGGCCTACATCGACAACGGCGACTACGAGCCGTCGACCGACGGCCTCGGCGGCTGGTACGACGACCACTACCGCGGCAAGGGCTACCTCGTATTCCGCGGCTGCCAGGAGCACTACCGGCAGTACGCCTGGAGCTAGCGCTCCGAGCCCCGGGCCGCGCGCGCCGCGAGCCACGAGCGGCCCCCCGAGGTCTGGCGACGGAGCCGGGGGGCGGAGCACGCCACGACCGCCATGGACGCCCACCCCATCGAGCTTCCCGAGACGCTGTCGGCCGCCTCGCTCGAGGCGCTCGAGCAGGCGCTCGTGCGGGCCGAGGCCGACGCTCGGGCGCGCGTGTGGCTCGTCACGGGCGGGGACGGCACCTTCTGCCGCGGCATGGATCTCGCCGGCTACGCGGCCGGCGGGGTGAGCGGGGCGGCGCTCGGCTCGCTGCGCCAGTTCGGGGCGTGCATCGGCCGGCTGCGGCGCGCCGGGCGCCCGACCATCGCCCTCGTGGACGGCGCGGTCCAGGGGGGCGGCGTCGGCCTCGCGGCCGCGTGCGACATCGTGCTGTGCACGCCGCGCTCGAGCTTCGCCCTGCCCGAGGCGCTCTTCGGCCTGCTGCCGGGGATCGTGCTGCCGGTGCTGCTCGAGCGCATGACGCTGCAGCAGGCGCGCCTCCTCACCTTGCTCGGCTCGGCTCGCGACGCCGGGTTCGCCGTGGCCCACGGTCTCGCCGACGAGGTCGTTCCGGCCGGGGAGCTCCGGCGGCGCGCGGCGCGGCTCGGGCGCGAGCTCGGCCGGGTCGGCACGCCGCGGGTGCGCGGCCTGCGCGCCTGGCTCTACGAGGCCGTCACCCTCGACCCGGAGGCGGCGCTCGCGTGCGGCGCCGAGGTCACGGCCGAGCTGCTGAAGGACGACGACGTGCGCCGCGGGATCCAGGCTTTCCTCGCGGACGGCACGCCGCCGTGGGAGCAAGAGCCATGAGCACGCCACTCTGCGTCTTTCTGCCCGGCCCCCACGAGGGCGTGGGCGTCGTCCGCATGCAGGACGCCGCCGGCAAGAACGCCATGACCGAGCGCTTCGTGCACGAGCTCGTGGCCGCGTTCCGCGCCGCCGAGGCCTGGGCGCCGCTGCGGGTGCTCGTGCTCCAGGGCCTGCCGGACATGTTCTCGACGGGCGCGCACGTGGGGATGCTGCGCGATCTCGTGGGCGGACGCGTGGCGCCGAGCGACATCCTGTTGCCCAAGGTGGTGTTCGACTGCCCGGTCCCGGTGGTCGCCGCCATGGAGGGGCACGCCATCGGGGGCGGGCTCGCGCTCGGTTTGTGTGCGGACATGGTGGTCATCGCGCGCGAAAGCCGCTATGGGGCCACCTTCATGAACATGGGGTTCACGCCAGGCATGGGGATGACGCGTCTCTTGACGCACGTCCTGTCGCCCGCCTTGGCGCACGAGCTCCTGTTCACCGGCGAGCTCAAGCGCGGCAGCTTCTTCGAGGGCAAGAGCGGCTTCAACGCCATCCTGCCACGCGTCGCGGTGCTGCCCGCCGCGCTCGACCTCGCGGCGCGCGTCGCCGACAAGCCCCGGGTGTCGCTCGAGATGCTGAAACGCACCCTGAGCCTGCCGCGCCGGCGGGCCTTCGAAGAGACGCACACGATCGAATCACTGATGCACCGGGTGAGCTTCGCCTCGCCGGAGGTGCTCGCGCGCATCGAGGACGTGCATGCTGAATGACCTACGCGGAAAGGCCGTCGTCATCACGGGCGGCACCATGGGGATCGGGCTCGCCACCGGTCTCGACTTCGCGCGCCAGGGCGCGGAGGTGACGCTCACCCACAAGTGGGGCACGGCCGACGAGGACGCGATCCACGCCGCCTTCGAGAAGGAGGGCCTCGCGCGCCCGCGGATCGTCTCGGCCGACGTCGGCCGCGACGAGGACACCATCGCGCTGCTCGAGGACCTGAAGACGCGCCACGACCGCATCGAGGCCTTCATCTCGAACGTGTCGGTGGCGCTCGTGGTCAAGGGCCTCGACGACTACGACCGGCGCTCGCTGCACCGCAGCGTGGACTACAGCACCTGGCCGATGTTCGCCTACGCGAAGCACATGCAGCGCATCTTCGGGAAATGGCCGCGCTACATCATCGGCCTGTCGAGCGGCGGCCCGGACTTCTTCTACAAGAACTACGACTTCGTGGCGGCCAGCAAGAGCGTCATGGAGACGATGTGCCGCTACATGAACTACCGGCTCTTCGAGGAGGACGTGCGCATCAACGTGGTGCGCTCGCGCCTGGTGCGCACCGAGAGCCTGCGCGCCACCTTCGGGCGCGACTTCGAGGCCTTCGCCGAGCGCTTCAACATGGAGCGCCAGTTCATCTCCTGCGAGGAGGTGGCCGGCACCATCCTCGCGCTGTGCTCGGGCTTGCTCGACGCCATGAGCGGCCAGGTCATCATGGTCGACCGCGGGACGACCTTCTTCGACAACCTGATGCGGATTTACCAGGAGCGCGACGATCTGCGGATCTGAGCGCGCCTAGGCGATTGCGGAGACGACAAGGAGTAGGGACATGACGCGTGAACAAGTGATGACCGTGGTGGTGAAGCACCTCGCAGAGGCGGTGGACGGGCTCGACCCGGCGAACATCGACGCCTCGCGCTCGATGAAGGACCTCGGGGCCAACAGCCTCGACATCGTCGAGGTCGTGTCGAGCTCGATGCGCGAGCTCAAGATCAAGATCCCGCGCTCGGAGCTCGCCAAGCTGACGAACCTCGACGGCCTCGTGGACCTCCTGTTCCGCACGGTCCAGGAATCGCAGACTCAGGCGAAGGCGCCGTGATTGCGGACTATCGCGGGCAGGCCGTCCTCGTCACGGGTGGCACCTCGGGCATCGGGCTGGCGAGCGCGCTCGCGTTCGCCCGCCACGGCGCCGAGTGCACGCTCACCTACCGCTTCGGCTCGGCCGACGAGGACGAGGTGCGGGCACAGTTCGCGGCGTTGAAGGCGCCGCCGCCCGTGTTCGTGCAGGCCGACGCCGCCCGCGAAGAGGACACGGCGGCGCTGCTCGCCGACATGAAGAAGCGCCATGGCCACATCCAGACGCTGATCGTCAACGTCTCGAACGCGCTCGTCACGAACTCCTTCGACGACTACGACAAGCGCGGCCTCCTGAAGAGCATCGAGTCGAGCGCGTGGCCGATCGTCGAGTACCCGCGGCGCATCAAGGAAGTGTTCGGGCGCTTCCCGCGCTACGTGATCGGCATGTCCTCGACCGGCATCGACTCCTTCGCGGTCGGCTACGACTTCGTGGCCGCGAGCAAGGCCGTGATGGAGACGCTGGTCAAGTACATGAACTACCGGCTCTACGACGAGGACATGCGCATCAACGTGCTGCGCTCGCGCAGCGTGCGCACGGCCTCCTTCGAGTCGACCTTCGGCAAGGAGTTCTACGAGTTCGCCAAGCGCTTCACGACGCCGGAGCACTTCCTCACACCCGAGGACGTGGGCGAGGCGGCGCTCGCCCTGGCGAGCGGCATGATGGACGGCGTCAGCGGGCAGATCCTGACCATCGACAAGGGCACGACCTTCTTCGACGACCTCATGCGCCTCTACGAGGAGCGCGAGCGACTCGGGCTCTGAGAGAGTCTTCGGTTCACAGTCGTCAGTCATCGGCCCGAGAGACCCTCCGCGGGCGCGCGCCGGCGTCTCGGGTCCGACGGCGCGCGGCGACCGCAGCAGGGGCCGAGCCTCTCCGACTGACGACTGACGACCGAGAACTGACGACTTCTCACACCCCGAGCGCTGCGAGCAGGCGCAGGATGCGGTCCGGCATGCGGTAATGGTGGCCGCCGTGCTTGCCGGGGTACTCGGCGATGCGGTGCGCGATGCCGTGCAGTCCGAGCGCGCGCGCGAGCTGCCGGTGCCCGAGGTGCAGGCCGTACTCGTCGTCGCTGCCCGCCTCGAGGTCGATGGCGCGCAGGCTGCGCAGCGCGTCGCGGTGGCGGTCCACCATGAGGACGGGGTCCCACGCGAGGAACTTCTGCCACACCTCCGGCACGAGCGCGCCGGTCTCGGCGTCGAAGTAGAGGTCGCCGCGGAGGACGGGCACGGCGAGGTTCGGCGCGTAGCACGGGCACATCGACAGGCTCAGCATCGCGGCCTCGGCGTCCGGGCCGAGCAGCCCGCGCGGATTCGGACTGGCGAGCCACGCGGCCAGGAAGGCCTCGACGCTACCGGCCTTGCGGATGGCGCCGAGCGTCTGGGGCAGCGTGTGCACGTACAGGAACTCGTACCAGCTGTCGCCCGCCGAGCTGCCGACGGCGGCGAAGCGGTCGGGGCGCAGCATGCCGGTCACGAGCGCGCCGAAGCCGCCCGAGGAGTGGCCGACGAGGGCGCGGCGCTCGCGGCGCGCGTCGGTGCGGAACGCCTGGTCGACGAAGGGCACGAGCTCGTCGCACAGGTAGTCCATGTAGGGGCCGTTGGCCGCGGAGTTCACGTACTGGCTGGCCCCGAGGCGGCTCGAGCAGTCGGGGAACGCGACGAGGACCGGTGGCAGCGCGCCCGACAGGATGCGCCGGTCGAGCTCGTCGGCGAGCGACGGCGCGAACACGCCCGGGTCGCCGAGGTAGTGCGCGCCGCGCCCGGACCAGCCCGCGAGCAGGTACACGACCGGCAGGCGCTGGTGGCGGCCCTCGGCGTAGCCCGGGGGCAGGTACACCGGGAGCCGCCGCACGTGCGGGTCGCCCATGGCGTTGTCGCGCAGGCATTCGCTCGTGTGCTCGAGCACGATCACGCTCGGGTGCGGGACCATCGCCGCTACCTATCAGGGGCGCGCGCGGTGCGAAAGCGTGTATGTTTCGGCGGTGCAGCTCACGGTGATCGGCTCCGGCGACGCCTTCAACTCGCTCGGGCGCGGCCACTCCTGCTACCTGCTCGACGACGCCGGCGCGGCGCCGGTCATGGTCGACTTCGGTGCCACGGCGCTCGCGGGCTTGCGCCGCGTCGGGCGGAGCCCGCTCGAGCTCGGGGGCCTGCTCGTCACCCACCTGCACGGCGACCACGTGGGCGGGCTGCCGTTCCTGCTGATCGACGGCATGTACCACGGGGTCCGCACGGCCCCGCTCGAGCTGCTCGGACCGGCGGGCTCCGCGGCGCGCGTGGAGCTGTTCATGCGCACGGCCTACGGCGGGCTCGCGGACGAGCGGCGACCCTACGAGACGCGCGTGCGCGAGCTCGCGCCCGGCGAGCGCACGCGCTGGCTGGGGCTCGAGGTCGAGGCCTTCGCCGCGGTGCACATGGATGCCCCGGACGTGGCCCTGTGCCTGCGCGTGACGACGCGGCAGGGGCGGCGCATCGCGTTCTCGGGCGACACGGCGATGTGCGACGGGCTGCGCGAGGCGGCCCGGGGCGCGGATCTGCTCGTGGCGGAGTGCACCTGCCTCGCGCCCCCCTGCGGGCGGCATTGCACCTGGCAGGACTGGGAGCGCGAGCTT
>JADLAB010000180.1 GCA_020848455.1 Polyangiaceae bacterium | reverse complement strand
GCTCGACGTGCGACGCGAGCGTGCGTCCGAGATCCAAGAGACAAAAGCAACGAAGGCCCGAGCTTTTGACTCGGACCGCGTCGCCGCCGCGTCATCCGCGGTTCGACAGGCCCGAAAGCCTGGCAACAGCGAGTGAAGACGGCGCGACGGCACCGCGCGGGCTGGGGAACGCTGGATGGATCTGGGGAGTGCTGCGCGTAACCGCGCGGTGCCGTCGCTATGGGACGACTCACAGCAACCGGCATGCCACTCGCAGCGCTGCGGTTATCCCTTCGGAAACACACGCGCACAGGGGGAGCGCGCAGCAACGCTTGCGTCGCTCGGCGAAAATACTGCGCGCCAACGCCGCCAACTTGGACAAAGTTTACGCTACGTTACGCTAGAAACGTCGGACGGTGCGGCGGCCCCAGCGCCGTGGCGCGCGCAGCCCAGCCCGGGCGTGGGCCCCTCGGGTGGGCTGGCGTGCCGCTCGACCGCGGCCATTGCCGAGCCCGGCCGCAGGCATGGCGGGTCGGCGCAGGCCTTGCGCCAATCGCGCAAAGTGCGGGCGCGCGGCGCGACCTCGAAGTTGGGGCGGTGCCCTGCGGCGGGGAGGTGAGTGCGCGTGCGCGCCGGTTTGCACTGCGCGGATGCATCGCACGCGTTGTTCTCCCCCTGCGGCCTCCCGCCGGGCGGCTTGCCGATCGCTGGCATGCCCCGTGCCTTCCCAGCACCGAGAGCAGCCTACGCACGAGCATCCATGATCCACGGGGTTCGAAGCGATCGACCAAGGCGCTGGGCACGCCGGAGGTTTCGTCGTGCAGCTCCGTCCCGCTGCGGCGGGCGCCGCTGCCGGGGCGATTGACGGACGCGCCCGAGGAGGGAGCCAATGACCGCGACCCAGCTCCGCGTGGCGGACGTGATGACACGTGAGCTCGTGACCGTGACGGACACCACGACCGTCAGCGAGGCCCAGCGCAAGATGCGCCAGAGCAACGTGCGGCACTTGCCGGTGGTCGACGAGGCGGAGCGCCTCATCGGCATCCTGAGCGATCGCGATCTCCTCGGCGCGCTCTCCGCCGGCGTGGAGGCGCTCGTCGGCTGGATCATGACGCCGCGGCTGAAGAGGGTGCAGCTCGACACGCCCGCTCACGAAGCAGCACGCCTCATGATCGCCCACAAGGTGGGGGCCTTGCCGGTCGTCGATGCCAAGGGGGCGCTGGTCGGCCTCGTGACGGAGACGGACTTCCTGCGCATTGCACATCAGGTGCTCTGCGAGGTGCCGGTCATCGGACGTGGTTGAGCGCGCGGTTCCCGCTCCAGGAATGCCCATGATGACGAAGCGACTTTCGGTGGCCGACGTGATGAGTGTGGCGATCATCACCGTGAGCCACGCCGACACGTTGAGCGACGCCCACTACAAGATGAAGATGGCGGACGTGCGCCACCTGCCCGTCGTCGACGCCGACGGCAAGGTCATCGGCATCCTGAGCGACCGCGATCTGCTCGGCGCCGCCAGCCTCGGGCAGGAGACGCCCGTGGGCCTGTGCATGAGCCAGCCGGTCCACACCATCACCGCCGACATGGCCGCACACGAGGCGGCGGCCATCATGCTGAAGCACAAGATCGGGTCGCTGCCGGTGGTCGGACCCGACCGCGAGCTGCAGGGGCTGGTCACCGAGACGGACTTCCTGCTCGTGGCGCATCGCGCGCTGAGCGAGCAGGCGGGTGCCGCCGAGGCGAGCCAGGGCGAGAAGCCCTCGAAGCCGCGCGCCTGAGCGCGCGGTCGCATGGCCCGACCCGCGAGGCTCAGCCCGGCTTCGGCTCGTCGTGGAAGAGCGCCTTCGAGCGCACGATGAGGACCGAGCAGGGAGCGTGGTTCACGACGCGCGCCGCCGTGGTGCCGAGGACCTTGTCGACGCCGTGGTAGCCGTGCGAGCCGATCACCACGAGGTCTACGCTGTCGGACAGCGCCGTCATGCAGATCTGCTGCCACGCCGTGCCGGTCGCGACCTTCACGCCGCCGCGGTGGGCCACCGGCACGCGCTCCATGAGCTCCGTGAGCGCGACCCGTGCTTCGTGCTCGAGGATGCCGGGCAGGGCGTCGGGCAGCACGGAGAGCACCCTCGGTGGATAGCCGGATGGGAGGAAGACGGCGCGAAAGAGCGTCAGCTTCGCGCCGTGGGCCGCCGCGACGTCGCACGCCACCTGGAGCACGTCCTCTGCGCGCTCCGAGCTGTCCAACCCGACGAGGATCTTCTTCATGGGGCGCCTCTCACTGTCGCGTGTTTGCGCGCTCGGCGCTGCACGGCGCGTGCCACGCCCGGGTTGTGCGCCGGGGTCAGCGGGGTGCGCTCGCCGTGCCGACCGCGCCACCGCCCTGCGCGGCGAGGGCGGGCGGGTCGCGCGGGGGCAGCCGCCGCGGAGGGATCTGCACCGCGCGCGGCGGCGGCTTCGCCTTGTCCGTCACGACGGTGGTCACGACCTTCGTCTTCTTCGTCGGGATCTTGAGCTGCTGCTTGGCCTTGATGTGGGCCGACTTCAGGCCGTTGGCCTCGCGGATCGCCTGGACCGTGGTCGCGTAGCGACGGGCGAGCAGATCGAGCGTGTCGCCGCTGTGCGCCACGTGCACCACGTACTCGGTCTCGGTCGAGGACTTGGTCTGCTTGACCGTGGGGAGGCGGTACTTGCCGTGCTTGACGAGCGCGTCGTAGGCGCGGACGCCCATCTCCTGGGCGCGCGGGTTGTAGAAGCGCACGTGGATGTGGTCGGCGTGACCGGGCGCGTAGCGGATGATCGGCCAGGGCTCGTGTGACTGGTACTGGAAGATGCGGTCGAGCCACGCCGGATCCTCGCCGATCGACAGGGCGTACTCCTTCAGGACCTTCTGGACCGACGTGTCGATGAACACGAACTCGGGGTGGGCGTCGGTGAAGAGTGCCCGCACGAACGTCCAGGTGCGAGCGCGGTCGAGGTTGCCCGCGGTGGCGCGCACGAAGCCGCGCTGCTCGCCGCCCGTGAAGTAGTAGCCCACGTCGACGTCGCGACCCGACTGGTGGCTCTTGTGCGAGGCGAGCCGGCCACCCTGGGGGGCGCTCATCTGGCCGATCGAGAGCCGCGGCGAGCCGGGGTGCCGCGCGCGCACGATGCCGATGCACCGGATCAGCGCGTCCACGGTCTCCTGCGTGCCCCAGGTGTCGGCGGGGTCGAGGACGTTCCAGCCCTCGGCGCGCGGCATCTGCACCGCGTTGACGAGGCCGCCCTGATTCGCCCAGCCGACCGAGATGGGCCCGAGCGACGCCAGGTCCGACGCGACGCGGCGCTCGATCTCCCCGTTGCCGAGCTCCGCGAAGGGCCGGGCGGTGGGCGCCGCGGGCGGGCCCGCGACCGCGTCGCCCGGGCCGTCCTCGACGTCGTCGCCCACCGTCGCGAGCTCCTCGGCGGCGCTCGCATCCTCCGCGTTGCCGGCTGCGACCGGGGCCTCGAGCGCCGCCGGAGCCAGCGGCGAGGGTGCCGCGGACGACGGGCCCGCCGCGGGCGCGGCGGAGGTCTCTCTGGGCTGCGACGGCGCGGTGGCCGCGGGCATCGGTGGCCCGAGGGCGCTTCGCGCGGGGTAGCCCCCATAGACGCCGGGGGGCCCGAGGCCGGGCGGTTGCGCCCCGGTCGACCGCGCCGGCGCGCACGCGGCCAGGCCGAGCAGCGCGACCGCTCCGACCACGCGGCTCACCACGCGAACTTGGTCGAGCTCGGGCCGCCGGCGCGCCATGGTCGACGGACCATACAGGACTCGTCGGGCGAGCGGCAAGCGAATGGCGTTCGGGCGCCCGGGCCGGGCAAGGTTGCGACCCCTTGAGCTCGGGGCGGCGCGTGGTACCTTCCGCCGCATGGGGACGCGCGAAATCTCTACCATCATGCTGGTCTGCGCCACGGTGCTCGTTGCGGGCGCTTGCGCCACGACCCAACCCGCCCAGTCGCTCGCGACGCCCGAGGCGAGTCCGGTGGGGGTCGAAGGGCTGCCCGCATCGAGCACCGTCGGGGCCGACGGCGTCACCGTCTACCACCGGGAGCTGCTGTCGAAGACCTACCACATCGACAAGAAGTACCGCTCGATGTTCGGGCCGGACCAGCAGTTGCCCGTCGTGAAGCTCGTCGAGAGCGACGTGCCCGAGCTCTTGTGGATCACCGGCTACCAGGCCGTGGTCGTCGGAGCCGACGGCGAGACGAAGATGTCGCAGGAGTTCATGTGCCACTCGAATCTCGATTGGAAGCCGGCGGACTACTACAAGAGCTTCGGTAGCCGGGCCGCCGTCTCGCCGCGCCTGTTCACGCTGTCCCAGGGACAGCAGAACGTGCAGTTTCCGAAGGGCTTCGCGATCCCGCTCGTCTCGACGGTGCCGCTGTCGCTCGTGACGCAGGTTCTCAACCTCAACCTCGACAAGCCCGACATCGACGTGCGCCACCACGTGCGCATCGACTTCGTGCGAGACCGCGACCTCAAGGAGCCGATGAAGCCGCTGTTCCAGGCGGCGGTGCAGGGTTTCAAGACGCTCGACGACAAGCCCGGCTACTACAGCATGGACCCGGGCGAGGCGACGCCCGAGGAGCACGGCGCGGGCTGCGGCGTCGGCAAGCCCGCGGTCGCCGGCGACGTCGACAAGGACAAGTTCGGCCACCGCTTCACGGGCCACTGGGAGGTGGAGCCGGGGCGCGAGGAGAACGCCACCCTCGTCACGCAATTCCTCTCGCTGCAGTTCGACACGACCGTGCACTACATCGCCGTGCACCTGCATCCCTTCGCCGAGTCGCTCGAGCTGCGCGACCTCACGTCGAAGGAGGTCGTCTTCCACGCCAACGTGCGGGCCACCCCCGGCAAGATCGGCATCGAGGACATCGACCACCTGTCGAGTGTCGAGGGCGTCAAGCTCTACAAGGACCACCAGTACGAGCTCGTGAGCGTCTACAACAACACGAGCGGCGCGAAGGTCGACTCGATGGCCGTCATGTACATGTACCTGCTCGATTCGACCTGGAAGAAGCCCGACCTCGAGGCGATGCGCGCCGAGGCGGGTGGCGCGCGAGCCTCGAACGACTGAAGAGCCGTCAGCCCGGCTTCGTACCTGACCAGCGGCAAGTGAGTTCTTGACTTGGGTCTTGACGAAACAGAATTCTGATTCTATTTCTGGGGCGTGAAGTCGCTGCCTCGGCTCGAGTGGGTTCGGCCCGCGCTCCAGGCGCGGAGCCAGCAGACGCTCGAGCGGCTGCTCGACGCGGCCGAGTCGCTCGTCGCCGAGGTCGGGGCGGAGCGGGCGACGGTGGCGGACATCACCCGCGCTGCGGGCTCGTCGGTCGGGGCGTTCTACGCGCGCTTCGGGGACAAGGAGGGCCTGCTCCGCTGCCTCTTCGAGCGCTTCTACGCCCAGGCCCACGCGACCACGGCGGCCGTGCTCGCGCCCGAGCGCTGGCGAGACATCTCGCTCGCCGAGTCGCTCGAGCACCTGCTCGGCTTCATGCTGCGCGTCTTCCGCGAGCGCCGCGAGCTCATCGCGGCCTTCGGCGTGCGCGCGGCGCGCGACCCGGAGCTCGCAGAGCTCGGCGAGAAGCTCGGGCAAGGGATCGCCGACGGTCTGCATGCGCTGCTGCGCGAGCGCGGCGAGGCGCTCGAGCATCCCGACCCGCGCGCCGCGGTCGAGATCGCCGTGTGGCTGTGCCTGTCGGCGCTCGAGGCCCGCGCGCTCTACACGCCCGCCGGGATCCGCGGGCTCGACGAGCAGACCATCGCGACGGAGCTCACGCGCGTGTGTCTGCGCTACCTCGGGGTCGGGGACCTCGGGGTCGGGGGGCACGTCGCGGCGCGCGCGCTTCCGGGCGCCGGGCCGCGGCGAGACGAGCGGCGGCCAGCGGGGCTGGCCACCGGGACCAGACGGGCGCCGGGCGGCGACGCTGCGGCCGGCGCCGGTGCGAAGAGCTGAGCGCGCCGGGCAGGGGCGCGCGCGGAAACCAGTCAGGAGTCGTCATGGGCATCGCAGGCTTTGGCAAGACCGAGATCCGCTACGACATGTTCGCGCTCGAGCGGAGCGCCGACGAGGCCAAGCGTCTCGTGAAGTGCGAGAGCATCTACCACCGCGGCCAGGAGATGGCCTGGGACGGCAAGGACATCCTGAAGATGCTCGTCGACAAGCACGGCGGCATCCACGTCGCGCCCGAGAAGAAGGAGGCACTGAAGCGCATCTTCGCCATCATCCTCTGGGGCGAGCTGGCCGCGTGGAAGATCTCGGCGCAGCTCGCCGACGGCCTCACGCCGCTCGAGGCGAAGATGGCGGCGACGAGCCAGGCCCACGACGAGGCGCGCCACTTCTACGTGATGTACGACTACCTCCGGGCGCTCGACTACGTGCCGGAGCGGCTCGACCGCGCGCCGCAGGCGCTGCTCGACCTCGTGCTCGACACGAAGAACCTCGCCTACAAGCTGCTCGGCATGCAGCTCATGATCGAGCCCATCGCGCTCACGGTCTTCCAGACCGTGCGCGAGACCGGCGTCGAGCCGGTCCTGTGCGAGCTCATGACCTACTACGAGCGCGACGAGGCGCGGCACGTGGGTCTCGGCATGCAGTACCTGCCGAGCCTCATCAAGGGCATGACGAAGGCGCAGGTGGGTGCGCTGCTCACCTTCCAGGTGCGCCTGCTCGCCTGGGCGGTGTGGGAGAACAAGGTCCTCGAGAAGGACCTGGCGGTGCTCGGCGTCGACCCGCGGGCGCTGCTCGAGCGCGGGCGCAAGAAGCAGCTCGCGGCCCTCGCCGAGTGTTTCAACGCGCTCAAGATCCCCGCCGAGCGCACGCTGCCCGCCCAGGCGCTCAACGCCGTCATCGAGGTCCTGTTCCCGACCGAGGAGACGAAGGCGAGTGCCGTCGAGCGCCTGCGCGCCGCCTGGCGGGCGTGGAAGACGGTGCAGAAGGGGACGGGGGCAGAGGAGTTCGACGTGCACAACGCCCACGCCATCCGCACGGCCCGCGGCGTCGTCGCGGGCGACAAGGCGGCGCCCGTCGCGCGGGCCTGAGCAGGAGCTCCGGGCCCGCGCCCCGTCGCGTCGGCCGCCGGCAGGCGCCGGCGACCCGCGTCACAGCGTCACGTCGAGCTTCTCGGCGGCGAGCTCCACGCGCCGGACCGTCACCTTGAAGTCCTTGCCGTCCCAGGTGATGTCGTGGCGCACGAGGCCCACGGCGTCGCCGCGCGGTGCGCTGCGCAGGCGCGCCACGAAGCCGAGGCGCGCGGCGTCGCTCGTGCTGAGGAGGTCGGCCCAGAGGCCGGCCGGTGCGGCGTCGGTCGCCTCACCCGCGCTCTCGGGCTTGTCGCCGGCCTTGGTCACGATCGCGAAGTCGTTCGCGAGGTTCTCCCAGGTGACGAGCACGAGCGTCGCGGGGCCGCGGAAGAGCTGCAGCTCCTTCAGCTTGCGCTTGATGGCCTCGAGGCTCTCGCCCGCGCCCTTGGGCGGGTCGGCCAGGAGGCGCGCGAGACGCGCGGCGCTCGCGAGGCGCGCCCAGAGGCGCGGATCGTTCGGGCCGGGGCTGCCCTGCGCCCCCGCGACGCGGCGCTCGAGGCGCAGGGCCTCGTCGACGCGCCCGGCGCCCGCCGCCGCGGCCGCGAGCCGCAGCCAGCCGAGGGCGTCGTCGGGCGCGAGCTCGGTCGTCGTGAGGAACTGGCGGTACGCGGCCGCGTACCAGCCGTGGCCGAGGTAGATGTCGCCGAGCAGGCGGCGCGAGTCGAGGTTCTGCGGGTCGAACTCGACGATCTCGGAGTACACGCGCTGGGCCTCGGCCTCGTGGCCGGAGCGGGTGAGCAGGTCGCCGAGCTCGGCCGCGAGCCGCGGCGTGAGCAAGCCCCGGTCGCGCAGGCGCCGGCCGATGCCGAGCGCCTCGTCCATCTGACCGAGCTTGATGAGCACGCGCACGAGCCGGATGGAGCCGTTCGGGTCGTCGGGATTCTTGGCGACGGCCTCGCGGAGCTTGGTGAGGCGGTCCTCGGGCTTGCCGATCTCGCTCAGCGCGATGTCCACGCGGTTCCAGTCCGTGCCGCCGAACACGACGCGCTCGACGGCGGCGACGAGCAGCGGGTCGACCGCCCGCCGCAGGATGAGCTTGGCGATGAACTTCTGCACGTCGGGCCGCCCCGCGAAGCGCCCGAGCACGATGGTCGCATCCGAGGCCGTCTTGATGCGCTCCTGCAGGAGCTCGAGGAAGGTGCGCTCGGCCTGCCAGTCGTTGAGCTCGCACGCGCGCATGGCGGCCGTGTAGCGCTGCAGGAGCTCCTCGGCGCTCGTCGCCGTCGCCAGGCGCTTGCGCCAGAGCAGCACGCGCTCGGCGAGCGGCCGCGCGGCGGCGTCGCTGCACGTCGCGAGGTCGGGCTGCCAGACCTTGGGCGCGGCGAGCAGGGGCGGCTTCGTCACGAGGCCGCCGATGTCGACCTCCTGGGCGCCCTTCTGCTTGTCGTCGGCCTCGCCGCCGTGCGGCTGCGCGGGCGGGGCCTGCGGCCGCAGCGGTACACCGGCCGTCGCCGCGGGCGGGGGTGGACGTGGCGCGTCCTGACCGGAGCCCGCCTTCTCCGTGTCCCTCGTGCGGTCCCCGAGCGGATCGCCCGGCGCCGACGACGCCTGCGCGTACGCCGTCGCCGCGCTGGTCGGCCGAGCGGGCTCGGAGCGGGGCGTCTCGCTCTGCTCGCCGGGTGCTGCGGCGCCCCCGGGTGCCTGCTCGTTCGCGCGCGTGCCCGAGCCGCCCTCCTTGTTGTCCGCGCGGGCCTGCCCGGTCGCGGCCGCCTTGGCCGCCGGCTCCTCGTCGCGCGCGGCGCTGCCGCCCTTGTCGCGCGAGCAGCCGAAGCCGCTCGCCGGGATGGGGCCGGCCGACAGCACGCGCTCGATGCGGCGCTCGTCCTCGGGCTCGAGCGCCGAGAGGCGCACGCCGCGCAGGCGCGAGGAGCGCCGCGGGATGCCCATGCGGCCGTAAGCGGCCTCGCTCTCGAGCGCGAGCACGCTCGTGAACGGGGTCATGAGGCCGTACTCCATGCCGAGCGCGGCGATGCGCCCGCGCTCGCTGTCGGGCCCGGCCGAGGCCCCGAGCAGGCGCCGCACGTACTCGGCTGCCCAGAGCTTCGGCACGAAGGTCGTCAGCACGCTCGTGTCCTTCTTGACCTGGTACTCCTTCTCGAAGGCCTGGCCCCCGAGCCGGCCGCGCACCTTCACCTTGTCCGGCACGTCGTGGTGCGAACGCGCGAGGACGACGAGCTCGCTGCCGCGCGAGATCTTGCCCGCGGCGCTGTAGAAGGGCTCGTCGAGGCCCGCGCCGAGATCGAGCTCGAAGTCGGTGATCGTCGGCACCTTGAGGGCGGCGGCGAGCTCGAGGGCGCGCTCCGTGGTCTCGCCCGCGCCGTCCACGCGCAGCGCCTCGCCGCCGCCGGCGCGGGCGAGCTCGCGCAAGAGCGCGTGGTCGCTCTCGGGGCCGACGCCGACCGTGAAGAGGCGGGCGCGCGAGGTCGAGAGCGCGCGGCGCAGGCGCTCGACGAGCTGCTCGCCCGTCATCTCGCCCGAGGTCGCGACGCCGTCGCCGACGTACACGACCGCGGGCTGCTCGGCGCCGTGCACGCGCTCGAGCGCCACCTCGAAGAACGAGGCGAGGTCGGTCGCTCCGCCGGCCGAGTGCTCGGCGAGCCGTTCGAGCGCCGTCGCGATCTCCGTGTCGGAGGCGGCGGCGAGCTCCTTGTCCGGGTGGAGCACGGTCGGGCCGACGTCGAGCGAGACGAGCGCGAAGCGATCGTCCTCGGACAGGGCGCGCAGGATGGCCTCGGCCGTGGCGGTCTTGAGCTGCCGGCTCGCCTCGTCGCCGGCGGCCGAGGTGTCGACCACGACGACGACGTCGGCGCGTGCCTCGGGGATCTTCGTCCAGTCGACGTCGGGCACGTAGCGCGCCATGACGTAGTCGGCCGACTCGCCGTCGGCGCGGAAGCGCGACAGCACGAGCGGCGGGCGCACCTCGGTCACGGACGACTCGAGCTGGAAGTCGGCGCGCGGCGTGTAGCCGCTGCGGCGCATGGTCACCAGGCGGCCGCCGTCCTCGATGCGCGCGTCGGCGAGGGTCGCCGTCTGCGTCTTCTTGCCCGACTCGCCGAGATCGACCGAGAGCGAGAACTCGCCGATGCGCGTGGGCTCGCCGCGACCCATCGGGTAGACGTAGCGCAGCTTGCCGTCGACGATCGGGCCGAGCTCGATGTAGCGCAGGACGACGCGTCGCGCGCCCGAGGCCGGCACGGGGAAGATGCGCGCGCGGTAGCTCTGGCTGTCGACCCACTCGAGCAGCGCCGGCGCGTGGCCGGTCTGCTTCGCCTCGCCGTACTTCTGGGCGGCCTCGCGGCGCTCGACGAACTCGCCCTCGACGAGCTGGCCGTTGGTCTCGACGGCGAAGCCCGTCACGGTGGCGCGCTCGGGCAGCGTGAACCAGTACCAGCCCTCGACGGGCCGCTCGCCCGGGTTGAAAAAGGTCTGATCGACCTCCGTCTCGGCGAGCCCCTCGCGCACGACGGCGCGCACGACCTGGCGGCTCACCTGGAGCTTCTGCGCCGAGGCGCCCGCGGAGGCGCCGACGTCGACGCCGTAGATCGTGCCCGCGCCCTCGCCGATCGCGCCGCCGAGGGCGGTGAAGTCGGCCATGCCGCCGGTCCAGTCCTCCCAGAACGCGAGCGGCGCGACCTCGCTCTTGTCGCCCTCGACGACGGCGCGCTCGCCGGCGTTCACCTCGACCCGGCCGCTGCCGGAGCTGACGACCGCGCGGCCCCGCGCCACGTAGACCGTGACGCGCGCGCCATCGCGGCGGAACGAGAGGCCCGCCTCGGCGGCCGTCAGCGTGATGTCGCCCGCGCGGTGCACGAGCGGTTTGCGCTCGGCGGGGGGCGCGTCGAGCCAGTACTCGCCGCTCTCGAGCGCGAGCTCGTCGGCGCCGATGTGGATCGCGCTGCCGCCGCGCAGGAAGGTGGAGGACCCGTCGGGCAGGCGCACGAGCGCGCGGGCGCCCTTGCCGGTCGTCACGCGCGCGTCGGCATGGATCGGCGTGCCGCTCACGGCGCGCTCGGGCCCCGAGCCCTGATCGACCGTCACCTCGCCCGCGGCGAGCTCGAGGCGCGCCTCGATGGCGGTCGCCGCCTTGGGCGCGGGCTTCTTGGCCTGCACGGTGAGCGCGACGATCGCGATGCAGGCCCCGACCGCGAGCACGAGGAGCAGGGCCCGCTGCAACCACTTCTTCTTGTTCATGACGACTTCCCCTGCCCGGAGGCAACGCGCGGAGGCGCGCCCGGCTCCGTCCTGACACTCGAGGTACGTCCGAAGACGGCTGCGAGTCTGTGAAGGTTCGGCGAGGATACCATCACGGGCCGGTCATGGAGCCACTCGCAGTCGCCGAGCCGGCGCGAGCGCTCGCGGCGGCCCTGCGGGCGCCGGAGGTCGCGCGAGGCGAACCACGGAGTCACCGAGCCACGGAGCGTGACACGGAGGCGCCGCTGAGCCCTGCCGGCTCCGTGCAGCGCTCCGGGCCTCGGTGTGGGATCCGCGCTCCGGCGTCCGGGCCTGAAGCCTGGCGCCAGAAGCCTGGAGCCACGGCACGCTGGAGCCGAGTCTCCGTCTAGAACGCGAGGTCGACGGCGCGGCTCGCGTTCGAGCGGACCTGGGCGGGGGCGGCCGTCGCCGCGGGGGCGGGCGCTCCGGGGGTGGCCGGCGCGAAGCCCTGCGCCGCGTCGTCGAGCGCGGCGAGCTGCTTGTCGAAGTCCTCGGCGACCTGCGCCTTGAGCTCACCCGGAGCGGCGGCGGTCGCGGCGCTCCGCTGCGCGACGAGCTCACCGCGCGCGCGCTCGAGCTCGCGGCGCGCGTCGGCGAGCTGCCCCCTGTTCCAGAGGCCGTTGGCGCTGTTCAGGCTGTCGGCCGTCGTGCTGCGGCCGAGGCGGCCCGCGACGACGGAGTCGAGCGAGGAGACGCGCCCGGGGTCGCTCGTGAGCAGCGTCCCGAGCTCGCCCTCGCAGCTGCCGCGCCCGCGGCTCACCAGATCGTCGAAGCCGAGCCGCACGCTCGCGACCGCGCGCTCGCCCTCGATGCCGCGCGGCACGCGCACGCGCACGAGCAGGGTCTTGTCCTCGGCGGCCGTGAAGGTGCCGAGCGGCACGACGAGGTCGTTGCCCTCGCGGCGGAAGGTGCGGTCGAACACCTGCAGGAGCTCGACGCCCGGCGCGAGCGTGACGCGCAGCTCCGCGTCCTTGGCCACGGTGCGCACGAGGCTCTGGAGCTCGGTGTCGAAGACGCGCGGCAGATCGGCGGCGTTCGCCACGAAGTGGTGCCGGCCGTTCGACTCGAGCGCGATCGCGCTCATGATGCGCTCGTTGTACTCCACGTCGACGCCGACGGTGGTGACCGTGGCGCCCATGTCGCGCATGCGTCCGGCGAGGGCGCGCAGGCCTGGCACGTCGCGCACGCCCTCGGTCGCGTCGCCGTCCGAGAGCAGGAGCACGCGGTGGACCCTGTCGCCGCGGCCGCGGAGCAGGCTCATCGCGCTCTCGAGGCCGCAGCTGATGCAGGTCTCGCCGCCCGGGACGATGCTGTCCATGCGCGCGACGAGCCGCTCGCGGCTCGACTCGTCGACGGGCGTGGGCGGCACGACCTCGGTGACGCGCGAGTCGAAGGAGACGACGGAGACGACGTCGCCGTCGCGCAGGCGTCGGAGCGTGCCCTTGGCCGCGGCGATGGCGTTGTCGAGGCGCTTGCCGCGCATCGAGCCCGAACGATCGACGACGATGGCGAGGTTGAGCGGGGCGGGTGTCGTCGCGACCCCGGCGGCCTCGGCCCGCACGTCGACGAATACGTAGCTCTCGCTGTCGCGGCCCGAGGGCAGGGTGCTGTGGCCGAGTCGGCCCTCGACGCGCAGGGTGCTGCCCGACGAGAACTTCCACGATTCTGCGGGGGCGCGGCGGTCGGTCGCCTCGAGCGCGCGGTCTCGCTCCTGGGGTGCGGGGACGGGCGTCTCGACGGACTCGCCCTCGGCCCGGTACGAGGCCGCCGGCGTGAGCGCCCAGACCGTGAGGCTCGCGAGACCCATCGCGGTACCGGCGAGGAGTGCAACCGTGGCGATCTTCATGCCCGTCTCCCTGCGCGCCTGCCCGGGCGCGATGAGCCTTGTACGGGCCGCGCGGGAAAAGGTTCTCGCGCCCCGCCCCGGCCCGTGGAGGTCGGGGCGGGCCTGCTCGTCCGCCGAAGGCGGGGCGCTCAGCCGCGCTCGGCGCCCTGCGAGGTCGGGACCCCCGCGGCAGGCAGGCTCAGGCGCACACGAAGGCCACCGCCGTCGCGGCCTTGCGCCGCGATGCGACCCCCGTGCGCCTCCGCGATGCGCCGACACAGGTGGAGGCCGAGCCCCACGCCCCCGGTGCCCCGATCGCGGCTGCGGTCGGTGCGGAAGAACGGGTCGAACAGGCGCGCGATGTCCTCGTCGGCGACGCCGATGCCCCGGTCGCGCACCTCCACCCACACCTCGTCGCCGTCGACGCCGAGGGCGAGCTCGATCGGGCCGGCGGACGGCTCGCTGAACTTCGCGGCGTTGTCGAGCAGGTTGTCGAGGACGCGGCGCAAGAGGACCGGATCGCCGTCCACCGTGGCGCTCGGGTCGCGCGCGGTCGAGGCGGGCGCGGCCAGCTCGTGGCTCGCGTGGTCGCGCAGGAAGCGCTGCGCGGCCTGCTCGACGACGGCGGCGAGATCGACGAGCTCGCGCCGCAGCGGAAAGGCGCCGTTGCCGGCGTCGAGGCGCGCGGCCGTGAGCACGTCGGACACGAGGCGCTCGAGCTCGGCGAGATCGTTCCCGATGCCGCCGAGGTGGCGGCGCATCTGGTCCGCGCCGGTGTCGGGCTCCTCGCAGAGCTCGAGCGCGACGCGGATGCGGGCCATCGGCGTCCGCAGCTCGTGCGAGACGTTGGCGAGCAGCTCCTTCTCGCTCCGCACGAGCCCCTCGATGCGACCGGCCATGTCGTCGAAGGCGCGCGCCAGGTCGCCGACCTCGTCGCGGCGCGCGAGGCCCGTGCGCGCCGAGAGGTCGCCCTGTCCGAAGGCCCGCGCCGTGGCGGTGAGCCGCTCGAGCGGCCGCGTGATGGCGCGCGCCAGGGGCCCCGACGCGAGCGCGAGCACGAGGAGCACGGCGCCGACGACGAGCGCGCCGCGACCCGGCGCGAAGGGCACGAGCACGCGGGCGACGACGTAGCGATCCCCGTCGAGATCGTAGCCGCGGAGGCTGCGGCGCCGGACGGACGCGCCCTCGGCCGGCGGCGGATCGAGCGCTGCCGGTGGGTCGGCGCCGAGCGCGACGAGCCGGTTGCCCGCGCGGTCGTACACCGCGAGGTCCATCTCGAGGATCTCGTGCCAGGTGGCGAGGCGGCGCTCGAGCGCAGCCGGATCGCCGGCGAGGGGCCCGAGCTCGCGCACCACGAAGGCGCCGATGCGGTCCTCGATGCGCTGCCAGCTCGGGAAGGCGTTCGACAGCCACGCGGTCGTCAGCGCCGTCGCGCCCGCGAGCAGGATGAGCACGATGCCGTGAAGGTAGACGCGCCAGAAGAGCCGCCGGTCGTGGTGGCGACGCGGCCGGCACGCGTGGCCGTGCCCGCCCCGAGGGTGCGCGTGCCGCCTCACCGCTGGTCCTCGAGCGCGTACTGGTAGCCGAGGCCGCGCACCGTCTTGATGCGCCGGGGCTGGCGCGAGCTGTCGCCGAGCTTCTGCCGCAGGCGCGAGACGTGGACGTCGATCGAGCGGTCGAAGGAGTCCTCGGCGTTGCCCTTCGCGAGCTCCATCAGCTGCTCGCGGCTGAGCACGCGCCCGGCGCGCTCGCAGAGCACGTAGAGGAGCGAGAACTCGTAGCTTGTGAGATCGAGCAGGCGTCCGGCGAGCCGCGCGCTGCGCGCGCCTGGATCGAGCGTGAGATCGCCCACGGTGAGGAGGCGCTGCCGCGGCCCGAGCGAGCCGCGCGCCCGGCGCACGTGGGCCCGGATGCGCGCCAAGAGCTCGCGGGCCGAGAAGGGCTTCGGCAGGTAGTCGTCCGCGCCGAGCTCGAGCCCGAGCACGCGGTCCGCCTCCTCGCCGCGCGCCGTGAGCATGATGACGGGCACGTCGCTCGCGGTGCGCAGGCGCTGGCAGAGCTCGATGCCCGACACACCGGGGAGCATGAGATCGAGCAGCACGACGTCGAAGCTCTGGCGCAGGGCGAGCTCGAGGCCGGTGTCCCCGCGCGCGGCGTGCGTGACGCGCACGCCGTGGCGCTCGAGGTAGTCGCCCGTGAGCGTGGCCAGCCGACCGTCGTCCTCGACGAGGAGCGCGTGGATCGGGGGCTCGTCGCTCATGGGGGCATCCTAGCTCAGCGGATGCCGACAGCGTGCGCGCCGCCGGCGGCGGCGGTGTGTACGGACCGTGAAGAAGCGTGAAGCCCGACGGGCTCAGCGGCGACCCGAGAACGGGTCCTTGAGCTCGGGCGCGGTGTACGGGGCAGGGGTCGAGGGCGCCGGCGGCGGCGGGGGCGGAGCGGCGGGTGGGGCGGCGCCCGGGACGAAGCGCAGGTGCGCGAAGCCGAGGCGCTCGAGGTCGTCGGCGAGCGCGAGCAGGCGCGCGCTCGGCAGCTCGGGGTCGGCGTAGACGGTGGCGCTCGGGGCGGGGCCACGCGTGCGGGCGAGCGCGGCCAGGCGCAGGAGCAGCTCGTCGCGGCTCGCGACCGGCACCCCGTCGAGGCTGACGGTGCCGTCCCCCGCGATGCCGAGCACGAGCGCGCCGTGGCGCCACGGATCGGCGGTCTCGCTCTCGAGCGCGAAGGCCCCGCCGCGCCGCGGTGCCGCAGCGGGGGCGGTGCGGCTGCGCTCGCGCGCCATGACCTCGCCGAGGCGCTCGGCCGCCACGGGCAGGAGCTCGTCGAAGGCGCTCTGCACGAGCTCCCGATCGCGCTGCGAGTAGATCGTGAGAAATTCGTCCGTCGCGCGCCGGTCGGCCGACGCCTGCCCGTAGAGGAAGCCGCTCAGCGTGTCGACGAGGTAGAGGTCGAGCCAGCTCTCGACCGCGACGTCCTGGAACGGGACGAAGAGCAGGGGCAGGAACGCGATGCCGAAGGCCGCGAGGCCGTTCGCGTCGCGACGGACGCGCTCGCCCTCGTCGACGAGCAAGAGCACGTCGGCGCGCGCACGCGCTGCGAGCAGGCGCAGGGCCCGGAGGCTCACGCGCCCGCCGCCTCCGTCCCCGCCCTCGGTCTCGCTCCAGCCGCGCAGCTCCTCGGTCAAGACGAGCGGTGCGATGACGTAGGTCGACGTCACCGAGGGATCGGCGCGCAGGCGCTCGGCCACGCGCGCGGCCTTGGCGGGCTCGCGCGCGTAGATCGCGACGCGCACGCGCGGCGCGAGCTCCGGGCGCTCGTCGAAGGCGCGCTGCACGTCGTCCTCGCCGATGGCGCGCAGGGCGGCCGACTCGTAGGCCGCGCCGCGCCGCCCCGCCGTGGCCGTCGGAGCGCAGGCGGCGAGCGC
>JADLAB010000179.1 GCA_020848455.1 Polyangiaceae bacterium | reverse complement strand
GGCGCGGCTCGCGCCCGAGCCGCTCTGCCGGGCGCTCGTGTACACGCTGTCTCTCAGTCGCTACCTCGACGTGGCGCCGGTCGCCGAGATCGTCGACGAGGAGTCTACCGACGACGCCGTGGAGCCGCGCCCCCCGGACGCGGCGGCCGACGCAACCGCCCGCGGAGCGCGTGCGTTGCGGCCCCGGAGCGCCACGCCGCGCGACCTGCCGCCGGCGTCGCCGGCGGCGCGTGGCGAGCGCGCGGTGTACCCGACCGAGTCGCCCTGGCAGGCGCAGGGGCGCGGCCACGTGGGAGACCCGGCCCGTCGCCCGCCGGAACGACCCTCGCAGTCCGCCGACCCACACGCTCGCGCCACGGAGCGCTACTCGCAGACGGGGGAGCGGACCGTCCGGCCCTCGGAGCGAGCGCCGGACGAGCGCCCGTCGCGCTCGTCGGAGCGCCCCGGCCCGACGGGCGAGCGCTCCCAGCGTCCGTCCGAGCGTCCGTCGCAGGCCAGCGAGGTCGCCTCGGGCCTCCCCGAGCGGCCCTCCCAGTCGGAGGACGCGCCGCGAGATACGCGGCCGAGCGAGGAGCGCATCATCCGGTCCGCGGACCGCAGCTCGCAGTCGGACGCCCCGGCTCCGCCGTCCTCGGACCGCGCGGCGCGGCCGTCCGTCGGCGAGGCCACCGCCGAGCCTGCCGGCGAGCCGTCGAGCGACGGGGCGGCGGCGACGCCGAAGCGGCAGGTCGCGAAGATCAAGCTGCGCCGCATGGCGGTCCGACGCGCGCCTCCGGCGCCGACGGCCGGGGCCGGCCCGGGCGCCCGTCCGGTCCTGCCGCCCCCGGCCTTCGAGGAGGTGGCGACCCGCGTCGCGCAGCTCGAGGAGGAGGGCCCGTTCGATCTGCTCGATCTCGATCCGGACGCGCTCGCCAACCGCAGCGAGACCGAGGTGGCCGATCTGCTGCTCGCCGCCTACGAGGAGTGCTCGCGGCGCTGGGATCCGCGGCACTACCCCGAGGACCTCGCCGAGATGCGCGTGGCGGTGTCGCGCGTGCACCGCGCCATGCGCGACGCCTTCCTCGAGCTGAGCGACCCCACGCGGCGCGCCGAGGCGGTCGCGCGCCTCGCGCCGCCTTCTTCGGGCGGCGAGGCCGAGGACGAGGTGTCGAGCTCCCGACCGCGTCCGATCCTGAGCGACGGCGACGGTGGGGAGCACCCGAGCGCGCCGCCGGCCCTGTACGCGCGCGCGCTCGCCGTGTTCCAGTCGGGCCGCTTCGCCGACGCCCTGCGCCTGTGCGAGCAGGCCTGCACGGGCGACCCGGAGAACCCCGATTACGCCGCCATGGCCGCATGGCTGCGCGCCCACCAGCCCGACGCCGACCTCGCGGTCGTGGCCCTCGACCTCGACGACGTGCTCCACGCCTACGAGGACCACGTGCCGGCGCGCTACTACCGCGCCCTCGTGCGCGACCGGCTCGGAGAGCGCGGCGAGGCGCGGCGCGACCTCGAGCGCATCCTGCTGCTCGAGCCGAACCACGCCGACGCGAAGCGCAAGCTCGCCGAGTGGCGGGACCTCGGCTCGACGAATCCGTCGCGGAGGCGCTAGCCCGACCCCGATCCCGCGCAAGCGGACGAGGGGCCGACCGCGCGCCTGGCGTGGCACGGACCCGCTCGGTATACTCCGCCGCCCATGCCGGACCACCCCGCGCCCCACGCCGGCGCGCCGCACAGCCTGCGGCGCTGGGGGGCTTTCGTGGCGCTCACCGTCGGCTCGGCGGCGCTCGCGGCCGCGCTCTACGCCGTCGTGCTCCACACCGACGCCCTCGATCCGGCGCTCGCGGTCTTCTACCGCTGGCTCTGCGCTCACCCGGTCGTGACGGGCCTCATGGCCTTCTCGCCGCTCTTCGCGGTGATGCTGGTCGGCTGGGGCTACGCGGAGCGCGCCCGGCGCCGTCGGAAGCAGCTGGCTGACCACTGAGGGCTCGAGCACGCCAAGATGTCGCACTTCGAACGCTTCCGTCGCTTTCTCCGTCGTCCCCGGGCCCTCGGCGTGCTCGCGCTCGTCGCGAGCGCCGGCGCCGCATCCGTGGCGCTGGCCGACGGCAAGGCGGTCGCCAAGGTGGGCTCGCACCTCACGATCACCGTGGCGCAGGTGGAGCAACTGCTGCGGCAGACGCCGCCCTACCAGCTGCGCTACCTCGGCCGCGAGCACGACACCATCCGGCGCGCCTTCTTGCAGGAGCTCGTGCGGCGCGAGCTGCTCACCGAGGCCGCGCTCGGCAGCGACTTGCTCGAGCGTGACGACGTGAAGGCGCGCATCCAGCAGATCCTGAAGGACGCCATCCTCGACAAGCTCCGCGCGGAGGCGAAGCCCGACGACGTGAGCGCGGCAGAGGTCGAGGCCTACTACGCCGAGAACGAGGACCGCTACGCGGCGCAGCAGCGTCTGAAGCTCGCGCGCATCACGGTCCGGACGCGCGAAGAGGCCGAGCAGGTTCTCGCCGAGCTCATCGCCGCGGCAGGCAAGGACCAGCCACAGCGCTGGCGCGAGATCGCGCGCGAGAAGTCGATCGATCAGGCGACCAGCAAGCGCGGGGGCGACCTCGACATGGTCGACCCCGACGGCTCGACGGCGAACAAATCGCTCAAGGTCGACGTGGCGCTCTACGTCGCCGCGCTCGCCGTGAAGGACGGCGAGATCGTGGCCGAGCCGGTGAAGGACGGCGACGACTGGTCGATCGTGTGGCGCCGTGGCAGCTACCAGACGCCGCTCCGAGCCCTCGACGCCGAGGCGCCCGTCATCCGTCGCGACATCGCGCAGCGGAAGTTCGAGGCCAAGGTCGCCGCGCTGGTGCAGGAGCTGCGCGGCAAGAGCCTCGCGGTCTACAAGCCCGAGCTCGTCGACGCGCTCGACGTCGACACCTACGGCACGGTGGCGCCCGCGGGCCGGCCCGACGCCATTCCCCGCCTCAAGCGCCCTGCCGCCGGGAGCCCGATCCCCGTGGGACCACCGGGCGGTGCGCGCTGACGGCGTCGGTGTCGCCCGTGGCGACGCGCGCCGACCGGCTCCTCAGGGCTTGACGCGCACCCCGATGACGTCGAGCTCCGTCACGCCCTCGCCCGGATTGGTCGAGACCGTGAGGCCGTCGGTCGATACGGTGCCTTCGGCGAACTTCGCCCAGCCGCCGTAGGGCGCGAAGTCCTGGAACACCGTCGTGCCGTGGAGGAAGAACTCCACCACCGTGCCGGCGGCCCAGCCGGGCGTGTTGGGAAGGACGAGCCCCGCCGCCGGACAGATGTGCGTGTGGATCGGCGAGAACCCGTAGACGAGCTCGAGATCCGCCTGCACGGCCGGCAGCGCCGTCCCGTTCGTCGGGATCTCGACGGCGCGGAACTGGTGCTGCACGTCGTCCGGGTAGATGAGGTAGTCGAACTCGACGAGCGCGCCCGCGTCGATCGTGAGGACGGCGTCGCTCGACATCCAGCTCGCGCCCGCGGTCATCGGCCCGCTGCCGGTGAGCGGCGGCAGCGCGACCGTGTTCACGACGCCGAAGTCGTGGGCCGGGAAGGTCGGGATATGGGCCGCGAGCTTCGGGTACTCGAGCCCGTCGCCCCAGGTGAAGCGCGGCTCGATCATCAGCTGGGCGCCGACGTCGATGAGGATGTTACCGTTCGCCGCCGGCGTACCGTAGATGCAGATGTTGAGCCCGCACACCGTGCCCGTGATGTTCGTGGCCGGCGCCCCGCCCGGCAGCTGCACGAGCGCCGAGATGGCACCCACCGTCTCCTGCGTCGGCGTCGGGCTCTCGTAGCCGGGGCCGGGACACGCATCGACCGCCCCGGTTCCGCCGGTGCCGGTTCCGCCGCCGCCGCTCGCGCCACTGCCGGTGGTGGAGGTCGTCGACGTGGTCGTCGTCGTGTTGTTGCCGTCGCCGTCGCTCTTGCAGGCGCTCGCCGCGGCGAGCGCGGCAGCGCAGACGGCGAGCGCGCCGAGCGCGCCCATCCCGGGTGAGGTGCGGTTCGAGCTCAAGGTCCCTCCGTCAGCAGTGGCCGGCGCCGTCTCGGGAAGTCGCGCGCGCCGAGTCTCGAGCATACCCGTCCACCGCCGACTAGACCATGGTAGCTTCGCCGCATGGTGCGCGCTCGGGCCCTCGTCGCCCTCTTGGCCGGGCTCGCGCTCGGCGGCTGCGGCGGCCGCCCCAAGGCGGGCGACGCGTGCGACGACGAGCGCGAAGGACGCTGCGTCGACGCCACCTCCGCGCTCGAGTGCAGCGGCGGCAAGTGGTCGCCCATCGCCTGCACCGGCCCGCGCGGCTGCGTCGAGGGGGCGACCACGGTCGAGTGCGATCGCTCCCTCGCCGTGGAGGGCGAGGCCTGCGGCGCGGGCCCGGACGTGCGCTTCGCGTGCACGCAGGACAAGAAGGCGCAGCTGCGCTGCGTGGGCGGCCGGTGGCAGCTGTCGCAGAAGTGCGAGGGCCCGGCGGGCTGCGAGCCCGGGCTCGTCATCAAGTGCGACGACTCCGTCGCCCGCGCCGGCGACACCTGCCAGGGCACGGGCACCGCGCGCTTCGCGTGCACCGCCGACAAGAAGGTGCGCCTGTCCTGCGTCGGGTCGCAGTGGACCGAGGAGCACAAGTGCCTCGGCAGTCAGGGATGCCGCGCCGGGAGCCTGTTCGTGGACTGCGACGTGTCGATCGCCGACCCCGGCGACCCGTGCGAGGAGACCGGTCTCGCGTGCTCCACCGACGGCGTCTCGATGCTCGACTGCAAGAACAAGCGCCTCGTGCCGACCCAGAGCTGCAGCCCGAAGCGCTGCGTCGCGAAGCCCGAGGTGCACTGCGAGTGAGCCGCGCGTCCGGCGCTCGCGCCGGACGCGTCAGCGCTGCCCGCGCGGCCGGCGCACCGTGAGCTCGAGACCGTCGAGCAGGGCCCCCACGCGGCGGAACGCGTCGGCGCGCCCGTACTGCAGGAGGTGTCCGCCCGGCCAGGTCTCGAGCGGGGCGCCGAAGTGTGCCGCGAGCTTCTGCGCGTGCTCGAGCGGGGTGATCCGATCGGCCTCGGCGCCGACCACGAGCACCCGCCGCGGCTCGAGCAGCGGGCGACGCGCGAGCGGACTCACGATGCGCTGCGCGGCCTCGAGCGCGGCGTGCTCGCGCGCGGCCTCCGCCTCGGTGCGCCCGAGCCGGCCCTGCTCGCGCGCGAAGTCCGCCAGCGAGCCGAGCGGGATCACCGGTACCGCGAAGGCGAGCTCGGGCAGCACCGTGGCCGCGAGCGCCGTCGTGTAGCCGCCGAGGCTCATGCCCATCGCGCCGACCGCGCGGTGCCCGCGCCCGCGCGCCCAGGCGCCGAGGTCGGCGAGCTCGCCGAGCGCCTGCCGGAAGCCCTCGTTCGTGAAGCGCGGGTCGCTGCCCGGGAAGGGCGGCGGCGCGCGGCGCCCCGCGATGGCGCGCAGGCCGTGGAACGGCAGCACGAACAGCGCCGCGTCGAGCCCGAGCCGGTAGAGCCACGGCACGGGCCACATGCGCTCCTCGACGTGGTGCTGGCCCGACATGTAGCCGTGCACGAGCAGGATGAGCGGACGGGGCTCGGCGTGCAGGAACAGCCGCGCGGCGGCGGTGCGGTTGTCGGGCTTGTCGTCCACGTAGCGCCGCTGCATCTCGGGCAGGAACGGCTCGTAGCCGCTCGGCCAGCGCAGATCGACGACGCGGCCCCCGTGGGGCAGCGCGCGCACCGGCGTCAGGGTCGGCGCGATCGGTCGGGCCGCGCGGAAGTAGGCGTCGGGAGCCACCTCCGCGTAGCGCTCGGCGAGCAGGCCGAGCAGCCGCACGCGCTCCTCGTGTCCGAGCGACTCGGCGCGGTTGCGCTGCCGGCGCCGGGCCGTCTGCGCGTGCGCCGCGAGGGTCGCCATGCGGTCGATCGCCGAGGCCGCCCTGCCGATCACGAGCCGGGCCGCGCGGCGGAGCATCGCAGCGACAGTCAGTTCGCGAGCGCCGCCACGATGGCCGCCTCGAGCGTCTTCATCGCGCTGTCGTCGCCGGCCTGGTAGCTCGAGCGCTTGAGCACGACCGAGCCCGTGCGGTCGACGACGACCGTGCACGGCAAGTCGCGCTTCGGGTTGTAGCGCGGCAGGACGCTGGTCTCCTCGTCGAGCAGCACCGGGAAGATCATGCCCTTGTCGTGGACGGTCGCCGTGACCTGCGCGAGCGAGTCCGGACCGTCGGCGCTGATCGCGAGGATCTCGAAGCCGCGGTCCTTGTACTTCTTGTAGAGCTTCACGAGCTCCGGCATCTCCTGCAGGCAGGGGTCGCAGGTCGTGGCCCAGAAGTCGAGGAGCACGACCTTTTTGCCCGCGTAGTCGCTGAGCCGCACGGTGCTGCCGTCGAGCGCCTTCAGCGAGAAGTCCGGCGCCTTGGGTCCGGTCGCTGCCTTCGCCGTCGCCCCGCCCGTCGTCGCGGCGGCGGGACCGGTGCCCGTGCCCTGGTTGCCGGAGCAAGCCGTCGCGCCCGCGAGCGCGAGCACGACGGCGCCGAGGATGCGGAGCTTCACGGCGTGAACGTGCCGTCCATGATCGCTTCGTAGTCGTCGAAGAAGCTGCACTCGGAGGCCATGACGCACTGGGTGATGCCGAACTGGCCGCACACCGAGGGCAGGGCAGCGTTCGAGCAGCCATACTGCGGGCAGCACGGCTGGGGCGGCGGCGCGCCCGCGATGGCGACCTTGATCTGCATGGTGCGCGGGTCGACGAGGAAGTTCGCCGGGAAGGCCTGCTCCGCGAACGCCGGCCCGAGCAGGTAGTCGGGGTCGTTCACGAGCGGGTAGTTCGCCTTGTAGGTCTTCGCCCAGTAGTCGAGGTTCGTGAGCGTCGCGGGCCCGTCGCCCTTGCCGTTGTCGAGCAGCGTGCTCAGGATCTGGCCGCCGAGCGGGAAGTAGTAGTCGTGCGCCGGGGGCAGGATGTACTTGGCCTCGGCCTGGCACGGCCCGCACCACATCGCAGGCCCCGTGATCCACAGCGCCAGCGGCCGCGGCGTGCCCGCCGGTAGGAGCTCGCCCTCGCCGTACACGGCCGCGCCGGTCGGGTTGTAGAAGTCGGAGAGCTGGACGGTGTGATAGCCGAGCCCGAGCTCGGTGAGCGAGTTCACGTAGCCCGTCCACGCCATGTTCGGCAGCACCTCGCCGATCTCGATGCCGTAGGGGCCGTCCGGGTATGCGGGCGCGGCGAGCACGCCCTGCCCACTCTGGTCGGCGAAACCCGGCGCGTACTCCGGATCCTCGGTGGTGTTGCAGCCCGCAGCACCGAGGCCCAGCGCCGCGATCGCCACGATCATCGAGCTCGTCCAGTGACGCATGATGTTCTCCGTTCCAGAGGCCGTGCGCTCGCGTCCGCCACCCCAGCGCTGGCGGTGCTCGAGCGACCATGATGAGGGTATAGGGAAGTCGCCCGCCCTCTGGAATTGTCGGGGCGGTGCGCTGGGGTGTCAAGCCGCACGGTGGGCCCGCCCTGTCCGGGCCGTTCGGACCCTCCTTGGACCGCCCGAAACGAGCGAGCCACCGCCGGGGAAATGTTGTAGGAGGTGCCTTGCGGAGGGAGCGGGTGGCGGGTGGACCGCACGATCGCGCGCCGCACGCCACGAGAGGAATGCCCATGACTCGCTTGCTTGCCCGACTGGACGCCACCTCGACTCGCCGTGCCGCCCGGGGTCTGCGATGGCTCTGGCGCGCGGTCGCGCTCGGGGGCCTCGCGGCCGTCACCACGTTCGCGGCCTGCAGCACCGAGCCCGGCGACAAGTGCGTGGGTGGCAAGCTCGCCGCCGACGGCTCGTGCGCGCCGCTCTGCGACCCGTCGAAGTGCCTGGCCGGCAACCTGTGCGTCGACAACCAGTGCCTGGTGCAATGCGACACCGAGGCCGACTGCTACGGCGTCGTCGAGGACTGCGTGGCCGGGGTCGACGACACGACGGGCAAGGACGTCAACGTCTGCAAGCTGAACGGCCACGCCGCGGTCGGCGGCGGCTGGGACAAGAGCTGCGCCTTCGGCCAGGTGGAGTGCGCCGCCTCGTCCTGCCCGAACGGCTTCGAGTGCGACGTCGCCGCCTGCGGCGGCCACCCCGAGCTCTGCGTCGCCGACCCGGTCGCCTGCGCGGGCAAGACCCCCTGCAACGTCGGCCGCTGCAGCAGCGACGGCACCCCGTGCACCGTCACGCTGTGCGCCGCCGCGGAGTGCCGCCCCTTCACCTGCATCACGGACGGCAGTGGCGACGCCTTCTCGTACTGCGCGGCCACCGACTGTCTCGAGGACTCCGAGTGCGCCACGGGCTACTACTGCGGCGAGGTGCCCGTGCCGCGCGAGCTCTGCGGTAGCAACGTCGGCTCCCACCCGCGCTGCGGCACGTCGCTCGAGCCGTGCATCGAGCCGTCGCAGCTGGCGGCGCCCGGCACCCGCAACGCCGCCGGCGAGACCTACTTCGAGGGCCCCGTGTGCGTCGAGCGGCGCGTCTGCCTCAAGCGCGCCCCGTGCGCCGACTGCTCGAGCCACCGTGATTGCGCGGCGCTGCCCGACCAGCTCTGCATCGGGGCCGAGGGCAACGCCCAGTGCCAGACCCTCTGCGCGACCGACGCGCAGTGCCTGCGCGACGAGACCTGCACGCCGACCGGCTTCAAGACGTGCAAGAACGCCCACACGACGACCTGCGCCGTCGACGCCGACTGCCCGGTCGCGAAGTGCGCGCCGACGGATCCGGCGGTCCCCGAGGGCCCGAAGCAGTGCGCGCCCGGCGGGACGCCGTGCACGGGGGAAGCCGACTGCGCCGACACCTGCCTCGACCGCAACGCCTGCGTGCCGAAGACCGGCTGCCGGCCCGCGGCCCTGCCGGGCGGCTTCTGCCAGCACTGCGTGGCCGACAGCGACTGCGGCGCGGCCGGGTCGAACGTCGCGTGCGCCGACGTCGGCGGCTCGCTCTCGCAGCCCGAGTACGCCTGCTTCGACTACAGCTTCGGGGTCTCGTGCACCTCGGCCTCGCAGTGCCCGACCTCGCCGAGCGGCGCCCACGGCGCGTGCTTGAACGAGACCCACGGCGTCGACCCGGGCAGCAGCGTCTACCACAAGTGCTATCTGCCCTTCGACGCGCAGGACGGGTTCACCTGCTGGCCCTGACAGGCTCCAGGCTCCGGGGCTCCGGGCTCCAGGCTTCAGCAGGGAGAGCGGGAGGCCACGCGGATCCACGCCGCTGCCTCTGCGCCTGAACGCAGAAGCCCGCGACCTGGAGCCACCGGCATGCTGGAGCCGAGTCTGGTCGCCACCCGCAGAGAGCGCCGGACCCGTGCCCGGCCTGCTCCGTGGGCACGAACCATGAGCCGCGCCGCGAACGTCGTGCTACGGCTCCGCGAAAGAATGCTTTGGCCAGCGAGCTCGCCGCGTCGAGCCGCGGTGGTTGGGGTTGAACAAGGAGATTCCGTCATGAAGTCGACCAAGAGCTTGCGACGTGTCACGGCCCTTCCGGCCCTCCTCGT
>JADLAB010000178.1 GCA_020848455.1 Polyangiaceae bacterium | reverse complement strand
TCGACCTGGCGCAGGTCGACGAGTTCGCAGCCCTCGCGTCGGTGCGCGATCCCTTCGACCGTCTGATCGTCGCGGCCTCACGGAGCGTCGGCGCCAAGCTGCTCTCGCGCGACGCGAAGCTGGAAGAGCTCGGCCTCGTCGAGCTCGTCTGGGCGTAGCCGTCTGGGGCTCGGCGGCCGAGCGACCGGACGTGACTCACCCGAGCTCGAGCCGCTCGGGGTGCGCGTAGATCTGGAAGGTCTCGCCGCGCAGGAAGGCGACGAGCGTCAACCCGAGCCGCAGGGCGGCGTCGACCGCAAGGCTCGAGGGCGCCGACACGGCGCACAGGATGGGTGCCCCGGCCATCGCCGCCTTCTGCACGAGCTCGAAGCTCGCGCGCCCCGACACGAGCAGCAGGCTTGTGGCGAGCGGCACCGCGCCGGCGAGCAGCGCGTGGCCGAGCACCTTGTCGAGCGCGTTGTGACGGCCCACGTCCTCGCGCGCGACGACGAGCTCGCCCGTGGCGCGGAACAGGCCCGTGGCGTGGAGGCCGCCCGTGAGGTCGAACACGGGCTGCGCCGCTCGCAGCGCCGCGGGCAGCGATCGCACGACCGCCGCCGGCACGCGCGGGCCCGGCTCGAGCGCCGGAGCCGCGAGCTCGACGCGCTCGATCGCCGCCTTGCCGCACACGCCGCAGCTCGAGGTCGTGTAGAAGTTGCGCCGCAGGGCCTCGAGATCGACGCTGCGCCGCAGGCGCACCGTCACGACGTGACCGCGCCCCTCGAGCACGGCCTGCTCCTGGGCCGGCGGCGCGCCGAGCTCCGAGGGTCCGTCGATGACGCCCTCGCCGAGCAGAAAGCCGAGCGCGAGCTCGAGGTCGTGGCCGGGCGTGCGCATGGTCACGGCGATGCGCTCGACGACCCCGGCCGGCGTCTCGACGCGGATCTCGAGCGGCTCCTCGCACGCGACGAGGTCCGTGCGCGTCTCGCCGGCGGCGCCGCGCACGGCGCGGAGCCCGACCTCGCGCACCTGCCGATCCATCGCCGCGCATGGTAGCGCAGCCCGTCGCCGGGCGGCGCACACTGGACAGCGCGTCCCGCTGGTAGGACGATCCGCCCTCGGCCGGCGACCGATCCGTGACGTGCGGCCAGCACCTGGAGCTCATGACGCGCGCAGCCCCCTTGTCCGAGGCCGACCCCATCGACCGGCACGCCGCCGAGCTCGGGCTCGCGGTGATCGTCGCGTCGGTGCAGGGCGCGATCGGCTACGCGAGCGAGGCCGCCCTGCGCGCGCTGGGCCGCGACGCCTGCGAGTCGCTCGGCGGCCTCACGCTGGAGTCGCTCTCGGTCCGCCCCGACGAGCTCGCCGAGGCCGTGCGCGAGCTGCTCGCGGGCGCGCGGCGTGTCGCGCGCGAGCTCGATCTCCGCCGCCCGGACGGCTCCACGTTCCCCTGCGCGGTCACGCTCGCCCTGCGGCCCGCCGCGGCCGGGCACCCGCCCCGGATCGTGGCCCTGCTCGTCGACCTCGGCGCGTGCCGGCGCGCCGAGGAAGCGGCCCGCGCGACCGAGAAGCGCTACCGGCAGGTGTTCGAGAGCTCCGGCACGGCGAACGCGATCTTCGACCGCGACTGCCGCCTCGTCCTGCAGAACTCGCGCTCGGCTCGCCTGCTGGGACGCCCGGCGGCAGAGGCGCTCGGCAAGAGCCCGCCGGAGCTGTTCGGCCCCGTCATCGGTCCGGCGGTCGAGGCACGGATGCGCGAGGTCCTGCGCACGGCCGAGAGCGCCGCCTTCGAGACCGAGTTCGAGCTCGACGTCGGTCGACGCCGCTTCCACTCCACCTACGAGCCCATCTACGACGACGAGCACGCGGTGGAGGGCGTGCAGGTGATCTCCGAGGACGTGACCGCGGCACGGCTCGCCGAGGAGACGCGCCGCCATGGCGAGGCCCTGCTCGCCGAGTCGCAGCGCACCGCCCACGTCGGACACTACGAGCTCGACGTGGCGGCCGGCGTCTGGACGAGCTCGGCCGAGCTCGACCGTATCTTCGGTATCGGCACGGCCTACCCGAGGGACGTGGCGGGCTGGGGCGCGCTGCTGCACCCCGACGAGCGCGCCGCGATGCTCGCCTTCCTCTCGGGCCCGGTGCTGCGCGACGGCGCCCCCTTCGACCGCGAGTACCGCATCGTGCGCGAGAGCGACGGCCAGACCCGCTGGGTGCACGGTCTCGGGCAGGTGGCGCGCGACGCGTCGGGCCGGGCGCTGCGCATGTTCGGCACCATCCAGGACATCACGACCCGCAAGCGCGCCGAGCAGCTCCTCACCGAGGAGAAGGAGCGCCTCGCCGTCACGCTGCGCAGCATCGGCGACGGCGTCGTGACGACCGACACCGCGGGGCGCGTGGAGCTCTTGAACGGCGTCGCCGAGAGCCTGACGGGCTGGAGGCAAGACGACGCGCGCGGTCAGCTCCTGCCGACCGTGTTCCACGTGGTCGACGAGGCGACGGGCGTGCCGCTGCGGAGCCTCGCCGACACCGTGCTCGAGACCGGTCGGACGCAGGAGCTCACGGACCGCGTCGTGCTCCTCGCGCGCGACGGCCGCCGGCTGCCCATCGCGGACAGCTGCGCACCGATCCACGACGGGGCCGGCAGGGTCGTGGGCACGGTGCTCGTGTTCCGCGACATGACCGAGCGGCAACGCATCGTCGAGGGCCTCGAACGCGCCGCGCGCCTCGAGTCCGTGGGCCTGCTCGCCGGCGGCATCGCCCACGACTTCAACAACCTGCTCTCCGGCCTCTTCGGCCACCTCGAGCTCGCCCGCCGGGCGGCGGCGTCGCACCTGGACGCGGCCGAGCACGTCGAGGGGGCCCTCTCCGTCTTCGGGCGCGCGCGGGCGCTCACCCAGCAGCTGCTCACCTTCGCCAAGGGCGGGGCACCGGTCCGCGTCCGCACCTCGGTCGCGCGCGTCGTGCGAGAGGCGGTCGCCTTCGCGCTCTCGGGTGCGCGCCTCGAGTGTCGCCTCGACGTCGCCGACGATCTGCGATGCGCCGAGATCGACGGGACGCAGATCGCCCAGGTCATCGACAACCTGGTCATCAACGCCGTCCAGGCGAGCCCCGCGGGCGGCGCCCTCGTGGTGCGGGCGCGCAACGTGGAGCTCGCGGCGCACGACGTGGCGGGGCTCGGCCCGGGCGCGTTCGTGAGGGTCAGCGTGTCGGACACGGGCACGGGCATCGCGCCCGAGACCCGGCAGCGCATCTTCGAGCCCTTCTTCTCGACCAAGCGGGACGGGCTGGGTCTCGGGCTCGCCACGGCCTACGCGATCGTGCGCAAGCACGGCGGGACCATCGAGGTCGAGTCGGAGACCGGCCGGGGTTCGACCTTCCACGTGCTCCTGCCCGCCTCGGCGCCCGCCGACGCGCACGCCGCGCCCGCGCGGACGGTGCCCTCGCCCGGCGGCGGCCGCGTGCTCCTCATGGACGACGAGCCGCTCGTGAGCGGCACGACCGCGCGGATCCTCCGGCGCATGGGCTACTCCGTCACGGTCACCCAGAGCGGGCGCGAGGCGCTCGCGGAGTTCGCGCGCGCCCGGGACGAAGAGCGACCGTTCGAGCTCGTGCTGCTCGATCTCACCGTGCCGGGCGGCATGGGAGGCCAGGAGGCCGTCGCCGAGCTGCGCAAGGTCGACACCGAGGTGCCCGTCGTCGCGAGCAGCGGCTACTCCGACGATCCGGTGATGGCCGAGCCCGCACGCTTCGGCTTCTCGGCGAGCTTGCCCAAGCCCTACCCGGCCGACGAGCTCGAGGCGCTGCTCGCGCGCCTGCTCGCCGAGGCGCGCACCCGGAGGCCGACGGGCGCGCCCCTTGCGCCGTCGGCGCTCGGGCGCTAGCGAGGCTCATGACCGCGGCGAGGGTGCCCGAGACGGAGCGCACGACCGTGGGCCGCGACCACGTCGAGGCCTACGACCGGATGCAGGCCGCGCTCCGCGACAAGGGCTGGCTCGAGACGCCGGCGCTCCTCGAGGCCGGCATCGCGACCGGGCGCGCGCTCGAGGTCGGCTCGGGCCCGGGCTACCTCGGGCTCGAGTGGCTCCGCTGCACGCGCGCGACCGAGCTCGTCGGCCTCGACACGAGCCCCGAGATGCTGGCCGTCGCCGAGCGGCACGCCGCGGAGCTCGATCTCGCGGGGCGGGCCCGCTACGTGCTCGGCTCCGCGACCGACGTGCCCTTCGAGGACGGTGCCTTCGACGCCGTCTTCTCGAGCCGCTCGCTCCACGAGTGGAGCGAGCCCGCCACCGCCTTCGCCGAGCTCTGGCGCGTGCTCGGACCCGGTGGGCGCCTCAGGGTGTCCGATCTGCGGCGGGACGTGTCGCCGAAGGCCCGGAGCTTCCTCGAGCAGCGCATGACGAGCGCTGTCGTGCTCGACGGTCTGCACGCCTCCATCGCAGCCGCCTACACGGCGGCCGAGGTGCGGGCGCTGCTCGCGGCCGCCGGGCTCGTCGGCTGCAGCGTCGCCGAGACGCCCATCGGTCTACGCGTGACGGGCGGGAAATCGCGGTGAGCCGCAGCTCCGAAGGTCTCGCATGAAGCTCAGCGTCGCTGCCAACTGGGACTTCGCGCTCCTCGAGGGGCTCGCCGGCATCCCCGAGGTGACCTCGATCTACGCGAAGCTCCCCTACGACCTCGTCGGCGGCGGCCGCGCGGGGGCGGTCGTGCCCGAGGTCGACTGGGCGACCGCCACGGCCTACGTCCGAGCGGCCCGCGAGCGCGGCCTGTCCTTCTGCTACCTCATCAACGCCCCCTGCCTCGGCAACCTGGAGCAGACCCACGAAGGCAAGGAGCGCCTGCTCGCCTTCGTCGGCCGGCTCGTCGAGATGGGGGTCGACAGCGTGTCGATCTCGAACCTCGCGCTCGTCGCCCTGGTACGGCGCAACTTCCCGGGCCTCGCCATCCGCGGCAGCGTGCTCAGCTGGGCCACGAACCTGCCGCGGCTGAAGTACCAGGAGTCGATGGGGGTCGACCCGCTCATCCTGCCCTACAGCGAGTTCAACCGCGACTTCCGGGCCCTCGAGCGCATCCGCGCCGGCGTCTCGTGCGGTCTGACGCTCTTTGCGAACATCTCGTGCATCTACCACTGCAGCTACCTCGCCGAGCACGCCGCGAGCGTGGGACACGCGTCTCAGGAGGGTGTGGGCCAGAACAAGACGCACGCGCTGCTCGACTCCTACCTGTGGCAGTGCGCGCGCCGGCGGCTGGTGGAGCCCGAGCAGTTCCTCATGAGCCGCTGGATCCGCCCGGAGGACCTCCACGTCTACGAGGAGCTCGGCTACGACGAGTTCAAGATCATCGACCGCTCGCGCGGGACGCCGTGGCTGCTGCGCGCCGCGAGCGCCTACGCCGCGCGGCGCTACGACGGGAACCTGCTCGACATCGTGTCGCTCGAGACGTTCGGCGACCCGGCGGGCTTCCACCCGAGCCTCGAGGCCGCGAGCAAGAAGCGCCTGCCGCTGCTCGACTCTGCCGAGCGGCGCCTGAGCGTGCGCATGATCCGGCTGCGCCAGCGCATGCTCGGGCTCGGCGTCGTCATCGACAACGCGGCCCTCGGCAGCTTTCTCGAGGGCTTCCGCAAGATCGATTGCGCCGAGACCTTCTGCGACGACTGCCGCTACTGCCACCGCTTCGCCGACAAGGCCGTGCGCTACGACCGCGCCGAGGCCGAGCGGCTCGTCGGCGAGGTCGGCGCGCTCGTGGACGAGTTCATGACCGCACAGTGGTGACGCACCTCACGGCACGATCCCGGGCCGCAGCACGCCCGCGAGCCGCTCGTACGGCACCGCGATCCCGTCGAGCGCATGCACGGCGTGCGCGAGGTCGAAGTAGAGCCACACGCCCCGGCGCGTCAGGCACACGCGCGCGTCGGGCTCGGTCGCTCGCGCGATATCGGCATCGCTCGGGTCGACCTCCGCGATTCCGGCGAGGCCGCCGAGGCCCGCGCGCACCGCGTCGCGGATGTCGGCGACGGCGAAGAGGTCGGCCATGCCGAGCATCTTCCCGGTCCGGCGATCCCACGTGCGGCACCAGGTGTTGTTCATCGGGTGTGCGCCCGAGCCCGTGTAGACGCTCTGCTCCTGGAGCACGCTCACGTAGCGCCGGCCGGCGTACGCGAGCTCCGTCGTCACCTCGAGCCCCGCGCCGCGCACGTCGCGCGGATCGACCGCGGGATTCACGCGCCGCGCCTCGTTCACGAGCTCGCGCGCCCCGGCCTCGACCTCGGGCTCGTGGTAGTGCGCCGTCTCTTGCAGCCACAGATCGAGCGTCGCGAATTCCTTGTCCGGCAGCTCGAGGTACTCGGTGTGCACCTCGAGGCCGGGCTCGCTCCGGTCGATGCGCCGCCGCGCGACGCGCAAGCCCGCCGCCGGCGCGAGATCCTCGACCAGCCACAGGGCGTCGCGGTCCGCGAACAAGACGGCGAGCTCCCGCGTCGCGTCGGTCGCCTCGAGCCGGGCCGTCACCGCGCCCGCGAGCGTGCCCGTGGCCGTCGTCTCGTGGACCGAGAGCTCGTCGCCCCGCAGGGTGCCCTCGAGCGTGAACGGCGGCTCTGCGTCGACCGAGCGGAAGGTCACGGCGTCTCCCAGCTTCTGCATCGAGACGGCGACACGGCGCCCGCCGACGGTGCCGTACCAGGCCATGGCATCGGGCAGGACCGCGCCCGGGACGACGGTCGGCGCCCGCGCGGCCGCGCTCGCAGGCGGCGGCACGACCTCGGTAGGCCCGGACGCCGCGCTCCCGGCCGGCGCTCCCACCTCGAGCACGGGCGCCGCCCCGTGCACGCCGCCGCTCGGGGCGCGCGCCCCCGCGGGCCCGCACGCCGCAAGGGCGAGGAGCCCGAGCGCGCACCGGGCGAGCAGGCGGGGACCGATCACGAAGGCGACGATAGCGCGCCGTGCCGGGCGTGGCACACGGGCCGCACGAGCGCCACGCTCAGCCGCGCCGCGCGGCCGCGAGCGGCCGCTCCGCCCGCGCCACACGGCACGCGAACGCCCACACGAGGAACTGCACGGCACCGAGGAGACAGCCCATCACCACGGAGCCGCTCACCTCGTTGGATCGAGCCGCGCCCGCGCGCACCGAAGCAGCCGCCGCGGCGGCGGCCGAGGCGAAGCCCCGCAACGCCGACGCTGGCGGCACATGGACGGCGTGGGCGCCTGGTGTTAGACCGCGCCGGTGAGCGACCCTTCTGGCCGAGAGCCGGGCGGTGACGGAGCTCGAGCGACGCCGTGGCGCGAGACCGTCGCGAGGCATTTTCGCGCGTTTTCCGCCACGCGGGCCGGGCGGACCGTGGGGGCGGTGGCGCGCTACCTGAACAGCGACGCCGGGCGCGGCTACCTCCTCTTGCTGGCGATCTGCCTCTTGCTCGCCACCGAGAAGGTCTCCTTCACGCGCCACGCCTTCGGGCCCCTGCCCGACGGCGGGTACTACATGAACATCGCACAGCACGTGCGCGACGGTGACGGGCTCGTCACCGACCTGTCGCTCGCCTACAAGGGCGCCCCGTACCTGCCGTACCCGACGGACATGTACCCCTTGTGGCCGCTGCTCTACGGCTACCTGTCGCGCATCTTCCCGCTCGAGGCGACCGGGCACTGGCTCCCGGCCATCCTCTACTTCACGGCGATCGCCTGCGGCTACGTCTGGGCGCGCGGGCTCGTCCCGCGACCGCTCTTCCCCAGGGTGCTGCCGAGCTTCAACGCCGGGCACGTCCTGGCGATCGTGCTCGGGCTCGACAGCGAGTTCTTCCGCTACACGTCATACCCCTACACCGAGGGGCTGACCTACGTGCTCGTGTTCCTGGCCCTGTGGCGCTTCAACCGCATCTGGCGCCGCCCCTCGCTCCGGACGGGACTCGAGCTCGGCGCGTGGCTCGCCCTGACGATGCTGTGCCGCAAGCAGCTGTTCATCATGACGCTGGCCGCGGCGACGACCCTCGCCGGCGCCGTCGCGTTCGGCCGCGGCCAAAGGCGCGCGTGGCTCGTGACGGCAGCCGCGGCGGCGGTCGCTTGGGTGGCCTTGCTGCTGCCGCACTTCCTGTACGTCGCGAGCTTCACGCCCAACCTCGGCTTCGGTCTCTACATGCGCTGGGACCAGCTCCAGCACACCAAGGTACTGGCGCCGCTGCCGACCCTCACCGAGGTGCCGACCCTCGGCGCGTACCTGAAGGACCGGTTCGCCGGCTTCAAGGTGGCCTTCGGCACCGGGAAGATGAGCTACACGAATCAGTACTACGTCTTCCAGTATGCCATCCTGGTCGCCCTACCCCTCGTGCCGCTGCGCCTGTGGCAGCTGCGCCGCGAGCTCGGGCCGCGCCTGCGCGAGCTGTTCGCGCCGGCCAGCATGCACTGGGTGTTCATCGTCGTGTTCGCCCTCGCGGGCTTCTTCTCGATCCACACGATGCACATGCACACCGAGGGCTCCTGGGAGTGGGCCTTCGCCGGGCGCCACGCCCTCACGAGCATCTTCGTCATCGTCCTGTCGCTGATGCTCCTTCTGTGCTCGGGGAGCTTTCCCTGGACTGCAGCGGGGGTCTTCCTCCTCTGCACGGGCACCTATCTCGGGGTCGTGCGCGTGCGAGAGTGGTCGGTACCCGCCGAGGACGACACGGAGCCGCCGCCGAGCCCCCTGGTCGCGTGGATCAACGAACAGCGGGCCGGACGGGACGAGCTCGTGGTCGCCCTGCGGCAGCCGCAGTACATCGCCCACCTGACCCCGGGGGTCGGCTACCACTGGTTCCACGCCAAGACGACCTTCAAGGACGTGTGCGCCATGACGTCGCAGCTCGGCGTCGACTACGTCGTCGCGAAGGGTGCGAGGTTCGCGTCGGACCCTGCGTTCAAGGCGGCCTTCGAGCTCGTGGACACGGTCGCGGCGCAGCGTATCTACCGGCCGTCTCCCGGGGGCGAGTGCGCGCCGCCGGTGCCGCCCTGAGGGGTGAGCTGTTCCGCGGGCACCCGGCGTCGTAAGCTCGGGCGCGCCGTCGGCGTTGGGGCTCGGGGGACGGCGCCCGAGGAGCAGATCACATGCAGGCTGACGATTCGGCGAAGGTGCGCGGCAACAGGGGCGGCGGGCGGCGGCGGGAGCTCGGGCTCCGCGTCGCGGTCGTGCTCACCGGGCTCGCGTCGGCCGCAGCGCTCGGGGCCTGCGGCGGCCCCGGCAAGGGCGGGCCCGAGCCGCTACCCCCCACGGGCGAGAAGCCCAAGATCACCGCGACCGCGACCGCGGCCGCGAGCGCGAACGCAGCGCTCGATGCCAAGGCCACCGACCTCCCAGCGGGCGTGGGCGACGGTCGCGCCGACGCGCCGCGTCCCGAGGGCGGGGAGCGTCCCGAGCACGGTGTGGGTCCCGGGCAGCCGCCGGGTCCAGGCGAGTATCCGCCGCCACCGCCGCCGGAGCCCGTGGCGCCGCTCGCGGCCCTGCCCGATCCGGGCGCCTTCCAGCCCGGCGACGCCGTCGCGTACCTGCCGCGCGACTGCCGTCACCGCATCTACGTGAACGTGGCCGCGCTGGTCGGCGCGGAGACGGCCAAGGTCGGCAGCGCGCTCGACAAGCTGCTCGCGACCATCCCGGCCCGCGATCACGCGCCCATCGAGCAGGCGCTGCGCATGCTGCGCCAGAAGGGCCTCGACCCGGTCACGACCGTGCGCGAGGTCGCCGCGTGCGACGGTCCCGACGTGACCGTGCTCGGCCTGCGCAACGACGCGTCGGCCGACGTCCTGGCGCTCGTGCAGCGCTTGATGCAGTCCTTCGGCGCGCCCGCCGGCACCGTGGAGCGCGCCGGGAGCCTCACCGTCCTCGCCACGGGCGAGTATGGCCCGACGGTCGCGCAGCTCGGCGCGAGCGTCCTCGCCATCGCCGACCACCGCAACGACCTGCTCGCGGCGCTCGGCGCGCGGGCGGGCGCGGCCAGCTGGGGCGGAGGGCGCCATCTGCTCGCCGTGTCCGAGCGCGACATGGACGTGACCTTGGACGAGCAGGCGCCGAACCTCCTCGCCCGCGGCGTCATTCACCTCGACGCCGGGGACGTGAAGGAGGCGCCGGAGATCGTCAAGAAGATCCAGGGCGACGTGAACGACATGGCGAGCGAGGCGGCCAGGACACCCTTCAAGCTCCTCGCGCCGCGCCTGCGCGCGACCAAGGTGGCGGTGTCCGGCCACGAGATCCTCGTCACGGCGTCGCTGCCGCGCAGCGACGTCGCGGCGCTGCTCCAGGTCGTGCTCGCCACGGCGCCGGCCGATCTCGAGCGCGCGATGCCGTGGTACCGGCAACGCGACAGCGCCGCGGCGCCACCGCCTCCGCCTCCGCTCCCACCGCCGCCACCGCCGCGCCCGTGAGGCGTCGGCGACCATCGGCCGCGCACGGGCGGGCCGTCCGAGGAGCGCGATGAGGCCGGGCGGAAACGATCGGGGGCCGCACTGACCGTGGGCACGGCCGGTCGCACGCCAGTGTAGGATGGCGTCGGAAGGTCCGCATGCAAGACCGGTCGCATCGCATCGAGCGCGCCTACCGAACGAGCCTCTGCGTGAGTCGGGCGCTGCGTCATGCGCGCGGCGAGGCGGAGCTCACCGCCGAGATCTGCCGCATTGCCGTGGAAGTCGCGGGCTACCGCATGGCGTGGATCGGCTACGTCGAGGGGGACCCCGACAAGACCGTGCGGCCGGTCGCCCACGCGGGGTTTGCCGACGGCTACCTCGACCACCTCGCGATCACCTGGGGCGCCGGCGACCACGGGCTCGGGCCGACCGGGCTGGCGATCCGCACGGGTCGCACCCAGGTGGCACAGCACGTCGCGAGCGACCCCCGCCTGGCGCCCTGGCGCGACGACGCCCTGCGGCGCGGCTACGCCTCCTCGGCCGCCCTGCCACTACGGGACGGGGAGCTGACCTTCGGCACCCTCAACCTCTACGCGCCCGAGCCGCACGCCTTCGATGCCGAGGAGGTCGAGCTGCTCGAGCACGTGGCCGAGGACCTCGCGCACGGCGTGCTCTGCACGCGCGGCAGGGTCACGTTGTCGGAGCTGCAGCGGGCGATGGAGCGCATCGCGTGCACGAGCAGCATGGAGCAGATGGCGGCCGCGGTGGCCCACGACGTGAACAACTACCTGACGGTGGTGCTGCCGTGCCTGCAGCAGCTCGGCCGGAAGGCGACCGAGGCCGATCAGCGGCTCGTCGCCGATGCGCTCGCGGCGATCCACCGCGCCGTCGCCCTGAACCGAAGGCTCCTCGAGGTCGCGGCGCGCGCCCCGGTCGCGCCCACGCTGTTCGCGCCCGACGCCGCGCTCGCTGCCCTCGAGCCGGCCCTGCGCACTGCCGCCGGCGCCAACGTCGCGCTCACGGTGGCGCTCGGCGCCGGCGACGCGCGTGTGCGCATGGACCCGGTCGCCTTCGAGCAGGTCGTCGTCAACCTGATCGTGAACGCGCGCGACGCGATGCCCGAGGGCGGCACCGTTGCGCTCGGCACGACCGCGGTCGAGGTGCGCTCGCCCCTGCCGGCCACGCAGCTCGGGCTGAAGGCAGGCCGCTACCTTGGCCTGCGCGTGGTGGACTCGGGGCACGGCATGGCGCCCGAGGTGCTCGAGCGCGCGTTCGACCCGTTCTTCAGCACGAAGGGCGTGCACGGCACCGGCCTCGGGCTCGCGACGGCGCGCGGCTTCGTGCACCAGGCCGGGGGGCGCGTGAGCGTCACGAGCAGCCCCGGAGCGGGGACGACGTTCGAGGTGTTGCTCCCCCGCGCCGACTGACCCGCCCCCGCACCCGCACCCATCCGCACGGCTGCGAAGGGCGTCACACGCCGCGGGGGTGATCGAGACAGCGGGACATCTCGCATGTCCCCCTTCGAGGTCACCCCTGTGCGCCCGGATCCGCTCGCGCGCCGGCTCAGGCGATGGCCTCGAGCGCCCGGCGCACGAGCACGCCCGTCATCTCGCGGCGCCACGCGGTGTCGGTCGCGAGGTTCGTGAGCGGGTGGCACTGCGCGCGCGCCCGCTCGGCCGCGCGGGCGATGCGGCGTGCGTCGAGCGGCTCGCCCACGAGCTCCTCGAGCTTGCCGACGAAGCGCGGCTTGGCACCGAGCGCCGTGACGACGAGCACGAGTCGCTCCACGCGCCCCGCGCCGTCGAGCCACGCGGCCGCGGCGACACCGAGGAGCGGGAAATCGATGGCCTGACGCAGGCGCAGCTTCTGGTAGCTCGTGCGCGCCCGCCGCGCCTCGGCCGGGACGACGACCTCGAGCACGAGCTCGTCGTGACGGCGCTCGGTGTTCCGAATGCCGTCGGCGTTGTAGAAGGCGCGGAGCGGCACGAGCCTCTCGCCCCCAGCCTGCGAGGCGAGCCGCACGTGGGCGCCGAGCGCGAGCAGGGGCGGCGGCGTGTCGGCCGAGAAGGCCGCGACGCAGTTCTTGCCGCCCGGCACGACGTGGCACTCGACGGGCGTCGTGCGCAGGCAGTTGCCGAGCGCGTCGCGCCAGAACTCGGTCTGGTGGTAGTAGCCGCAGCGCGTGTCGAGGCACAGGTTGCCCCCGAGCGTGCCCATGTTGCGCACCTGTGGCGAGCCCACGAGCCCCGCCGCCTCGGCGACCGCGGGCGCGTGGGCCCGGACGCGCGCGTCGGCGGCGAGGTCGGCGAGCGTGACGCCCGCGCCCACGTGGAGGGCCCCGTCGACCTCGCGCACGGCGCGGAGCTCGCCCAGGGCGCGCAGGCTCACGAGCAGGCGCGGCGCGCGCAGCCCGAGCTTCAGCGCGGGCAAGAGGTCCGTGCCGCCCGCGAGCACGGCCGCCTCGCCGGGCGGCGCCGCGAGTGCGCCGAGCGCTGCCTCGAGCGAGCGCGGGCGCGCGACGTCGAGCTCAGGTAAGACGAGCATCGCTCCCCTCCTCCTGGCCGCCCTCGCGCCGCTCGGCGCGCGCGGCGCTGCGGGGCCCGACGCCCTTCCACGCCCCGGCATTCGCCCGGAGCGCCGCCCGCACGCGCTCGGGCGTGAACGGCAAGGCGTCGAGGCGCACGCCCACGGCGTCGTGGATGGCGTTCGCGATCG
>JADLAB010000177.1 GCA_020848455.1 Polyangiaceae bacterium | reverse complement strand
GCGTCGCGCGCGGCCAGGACCTCGGTGGCGTCGTGGAACGCCGTCAGCACGTGCGGGGCGCCGAAGAGCTCCACGGCGTCGAGGTTGCAGAAGCCCTTCAGCACCGCGCCGCTCTTGGTGCGAAGCGCGGTCTCGTAGCCTTTCACAGGCCCTTCGCGCTCGAGCTCGGCGAGCATCGCGGCAGGGGTGGCCGGGTCGAGGCAGAGGCCGAGCGTGCTCAGGCTCGCGCCGATGACCTCGTCGCGCGACCAGCCGGTCCTGGCGAGGAAGGCGTCGTTGACCGTGACGCAGGTGCCGTCCGCGCGTGTGGCGATGGCGATGAGCGCCGCCGAGGCGCGCAGCACCTTCGACAGGAGCGCCTCGGCCACGTGCGGGTGGCCGACGAGCAGCTCTTCCAGCGTCGGCTTCGGTGGGACCATGGCCACGGCGGAGCGGGTCGGCTCAGCGTGGAGGCTAGGCGAGCCGCGCACGAGCGGCCAGCACTTCGCGCAGCCCCGGCGGGCCGCCCGTGCACGCGGCCGCGCTCAGCGCCGATCCTGCTCGCGCGTGCGGCAGATGCGATCCCACACCGTGAAGGCCTCGGAGAAGCTCGCGGCCGCGTTGGCATGGTGCCGGTTGTGGAAGACGGAGGTGTTGAGCAGGAGCTTCGGCAGGATCGCCTCGAGCGCCCGGACGGACACGCCGCAGTGCAGGTACAGGTTGAGCGCGATGAAGGCGACGACGAGCGGGAAGTAGAGCGGCGCCCAGTGGGTGGCCTCGGGCACCGCGAGCAGCACGATCGGCCAGAAGGTGGCGAGCGCCTCGACCGGGCCGACCGCGAAGCTCGAGAAGCCGTTGGGGTCGCGGTACGCGTGGTGCGCGCGGTGCAGCGGGAAGAGCCAGCGCGTGTGCAAGAGCCGGTGCTTCCAGTAGAGCCACGCGTCGAGCACGAACAGCGACGCCACCGTCTGCGCGCTCAGCCGGAGCGCGGTCCCCACGTCCGGCACGGTCCAGACGAGACCGATGGGCTTGCCGACGAGCACCCTGGCGAGCGGCCAGGCGAGCAGGGCCGCCGCCACCCACATCGCGATCGCCGTGTCGCGTGCCCCTGCCAGGCGCCGCGCCGAACCGCGGCGCGGGCCCTGCAGCCGCCGCCCGCTCCGCTCGCCGAGCAAGGTGACGAGCGCCGCGCCGCCGAGCACGCCGCCCGCGAGACCGCCGAAGGCGAGCCCCAGGGCCGCGTAGAAGGGCGCGGGTCCGTCGGCCGAGAGCAGACCGGCCGCCGTGAGACCGAGGAGCACGGCGCGATCGACCCAGCTCGCCCAGTCGGCACGGCGACGGCGTTGCGCCGAGCGCGCCTCGAGCGCGGCGACGGCGTGCGCGTCGGAGACGGGCTCGAGCAGCGATTGCGATGAGCTCATCGTGACCCCCTGTTCCGCTATTCGTTACAGGTAATCCTAAGTTCGTTACATTGCGTAACATCCATCGTGACACCATGCAACATGAGCGCCCCGCGGCACGTCGCGCGCTCCGCGGGCCGGCGGCGCGCGTATAGTGCGCGGCGCATGCTGCGCGCCAGCCGCCGCCGCCCGACTCGCAAGGCTCCCGACGCAGGTCGCGTCCCCGCCGACCAGCGCCGGCGGCAGCTGCTCACCGAGGCGGGCGCGATCCTCACCGCGGGCGGCGTCGAGGCGCTGTCGATCGCGGAGGTCGCCGCACGCGCCGGCGTCTCGCGCCCGCTCGTCTACCGGCAGTTCCCGGCGCGGCTCGACCTCGTGCGCGCGGTGCTCGAGGACTTCGTGGCCGTGCTCAGCGACAACTTCCACGAGGCGCTGGTCCGGTCGCTGCCGGGCACCATCGAGTCGATCACGACGGCGTTCATCGAGGCGAGCTGCGACGCCATCGAGGCGCGCGGCGCGGGTCCCTGGCGCTTGCTCGACGCGCGCGCCGCCGAGCCCGAGGTGGTGCAGACGGGCCGGGCGCACCTCGAGGGACTGCTCGCGCCGTGGCGGGCGCGGCTCGCCGCGCTCGCCGGCACGACCGAGCAGCGCGCCGCGATCTACATGTGGGTGATCGTCGCCGCCGGGCGGGCAGCGCTCGACGGCTGGATCGACGGCAAGGTGGCGCGGGCCCGCGCCGTCCGCGACGCGACCGTGGCGGTGACGGCCCTGCTCACCGCCTTCGCGGCCGAGGCTCCCAAGGGCCGCTGACGCGCGCGCGCCCGAGCCCGCGCCCTGGCCCGGCGATGGAACGACAAAACGCCCGCTCGCCCACGCTCGGAGAGCGCGGCGAACGGGCGCTGGTCGACCCTCCGAGCAGGGCCGGCGGCTACTGCGCCTGGAACAGGTTGCCGGTCACGCCGCCGAGCTTCATCTGGAGCAGGAACGCGATGACGAACGCGAACAGCACCAGCGACTCGATGAGCGCGAGGCCGAGGATGAGCGGCGTCTGGATGCGCGGCGCGGCGCTCGGCTGACGAGCGATGCCCTCGAGCGCGGCGGCAGTCGCCTTGCCCTGGGCCGTCGTGCCGCCGAAGGCAGCCAGGCCGATCGCGATGGCCGCGCCGAGCGCGACCCACCCGCCGGTGTCGAACTTGTTGGCCTGCGCGCCGGCATCGGCGGCGAACGCCATGGCGGGTGCGGCCAGCGCGGCGATGAACGCCGACGCGTACAACCACAGCTTCCTCGTGAAAGACATCAGCTACTGCTCCTTTCGAGCCCTCGGCCTCGCCTCGAAGGGCAAAGGTGCTGGCTCCTTTAGTCCGACTTTGCGGGTTTGACTAGGGGCCTTCGCATGCCCTGCGAAGAACAGGGCGCCGGGGCCAACGCGCCGGCAATTGCCGGGCGTCAAGTCGACGTCAGTGGTGCTCCTCGGCGTGCTCGGTCGCGAGGCCGATGTAGATGCTCGTGAGCAGGCAGAACACGAGCGTCTGCACGGCGATCACGATGAGGCCCAGGAAGAACACCGGGATGGGCAGGAACAACGCGTACATGCCCATCAGGATCGACACGAGCAGGTGGTCGACCGTCAGGTTGAGCATGAGACGGATGGAGAGGGTGAGCGGCCGCACGAGCAGCGAGATCACCTCGATCGGAAAAATGAGCGGCGCCAGGGCCGGCACCGGCCCCGCCAGGTGCTTCACGTAGCCCCAGCCGTTCTCCTTGATGCCGTAGTAGTTGAACGACAGGAACACGAGCAGCGCGCAGGCGATCGTGATGTTCCAGCTCGAGGTCGGCGGCGAGAAGCCCGGGATGAGGCCGACCGAGTTGGACACGAAGATGAAGATCGCGCTGCCGCCGATGAGCGGGAAGTAGCGCTTGGCGCTCTTCGGCCCCATCACGCTCTTGGCGAGGTCGTAGAAGTACTCGAAGAACACCTCGAAGAAGGTGCGCAGCGTGAGCTTGTCCTCGGGCACCGCCGACGACTTGAGGTCGCGGAAGGTGCTGCGCATCTCGGCCGCGAGGTAGACGATGAGCAGCATGATGAACGCCGCGGCGAACACCGGCTCGAAGTCGCGGTACGCGAGGGGGCTGCCGCCGAGGAACGTCGTGCCGAAGTTCTTCGCGTTCTCCTTGAACGCGTCGGGGAAGCTGCTCAGCAGGTAGTGGAAGAACGTCGTGTGCTCGGGCATGGTCTGCGCTCGCGAGCCTCCGAGGCGTCGGACGATGGCGCGGCCACGGCAGGACACCCGCCGTGAGCGGCGCCACGACTAGCAGACTCGGCCGCGAGGCGGAAGCCCCAGCAGGCTTCGGCTTGCGCTAACATCGGCGCATGCAGATCTCGAGCTTGGCCGTCCCTTCGGGCATGCCGCGCGCCCGCCGCGCCGGCGTCGTCCTGGCCCTGTGCGCGGCGGCGGTGCTCGGCGGCGCGTGCGCGAACGACGAGGAGACGACCCCCGGCGGCGGGGGCGGCACCGGCGGGGTCGGTCCCGAGCCCGTGTGCACGACGCCGACGGCCGTCGCGTGCGAGGACCAGGTGATCCTCCAGATGAACCTCCAGCCGCTCGCGGCGCCGGGGCTCGTCACGGACACGGTGGACGGCGACGGGTTCGCGTCGGTGGTCGACGCGACCGCGGGCGGCTTCAACGCGAGCCCGCCCGACTCCTACGTCTACGCGCGCTTCACCCCGACCGGGCTCGTGAAGGTCGACCTCTCGGACGAGGCGGCGCTCGCGTCGATGGACTGGGACATCGCCTTCCGGCGCTTCGTGGTCCGCGTCAACAGCGGCAACTCGGGGCCCTCGTGCGTGAGCGCGGCGCGCCTCGCCGGCACGCCCGCCTACGAGAGCGTGACGGCCGTGCCCGACAACCTCATCTACCACGAGGACGACTACTTCACGGCCGAGCCCGACTGCACGCTCATCGCCGACGGGACGGGCATGCCGGGCTCGCCCGCGACCGCGCTCTCGAGCTACTGGACCTACCCGGGCTGCGTGAAGATGACCGGCAACGTCTTCGTGGTGGAGCGCGCCGACGGGACGCACGTGAAGCTCACCGTCACGCACTACTACAACGAGGCCTCGCAGCAGCTCTGCCAGGACACGGACGCCGTGCCGATGAGCGGCACCGGCTCGGCGAACATCCGCCTTCGCTGGGCGTTCCTGCCGTGAGCCCGCTCGGAGCGCGTCGGGCGCGCACCGCCGTCGGCCTCGCGCTCGGCGCGGCGCTCGCGGCCTGCGCGCCCGGCCCCGACGCGGGCTCCATCGCGCAGGGCACGCTCGAGCCCGAGGTGCGTCCCGACACGCCCGGCAACAACCTGCAGTTCCGCTTCGACCCGGGCGACGTCGTCGAGGCCTTCGGCTCGACCGACGGCAACTTCCTCGTCCACTTCACCCGCCTCGGCCCGAACGCGGTGCCCGACACCGACGCCGACACGAGCGGTGTGCCCGACTTCGTCGAGGACGTCGCGAGCGTCTACGTCGAGGTGCTCGCCAGCTACGCGGGCGACCTCGGCTTCCAGGCGCCGCTGTCGGACGCGGCCGTCGGCGACAACGGCGGCGACGGCCGCTTCGACGTCTACCTCGTCGACTTCGCCGGCGTCGGCGACGGCAACTTCCAGCACGACGCGTGCGGTCCGCAGAACCCCGAGCAGTGCAACGGCTACATGATCGAGGAGAACGACTTCGCGGGCTACGGCTACCCGTCGACCGCCGTCGCCAACCGCATCCTCGGCAGCCACGAGTTCTTCCACGCCGTCCAGGCCGCCTACGACGTCGGCCAGGGCAGCGTGCTCGCCGAGGGGACGGCCGTGTGGGCGACGGAGGCCTTCGACCCCACGCTCGACGATTTCGAGTGGCTCGTGTCGGGCTATCTCGACAACCCGGATCAGCCGCTCGACACCCCGCTGCCGGGGCCCGTCGACGCCTTCAGCTACGGCACCGGCCTCTACTTCGAGTTCCTCGAGGAGCGCTACGGGGCGGGCATGGTGCGCGCCCTGTGGGAGCGCGCGGTCAACGGCGCCTTCGGCGTGGCCGATCCCGTGTGGATGCAGGAGCTGCCCGCGATGCTCACCGCCGAGGCCGGCGTGTCGTTCGCGGACTCCTTCGTCGAGTTCGCGACGTGGAACCTCTACACGGGCGGCTTCGCCGACCCGGCCGTGGCCTACCTGCGCGGCGCCGGCTACCCGCGCGTGCGCATGTCCATCGTCGCGGCACCCTTCCAGGACGACGCCCTGCGCGTGTTCCACGCCTCGTCGCAGTACTACGCGCTCGCGCCCGACGGGCGCACCGAGATGACGGCCGCGCTCGTGGCGCCCGCGACCGACCCCTCGGCCGCGGACGGGCTCGCGCTCCTCGTCGACGTGGAGGGCGTCACGGACGTCACCTCGGTCACGCGCCTCGTCGATCCCGGCGCCGGCACCGAGACCGTGAGCACCGCGGGCGCGGCCCGCGTCGTCGTCGTCGTCGTCAACCCGCTGACGAGCGGCAGCTCCAAGAAGCCCGCCCTGTGCATCGGCACGGTGGCGGAGGTCGCGGCCTGCCGCGACGCGCTCGGCGCGGGTGGGGCGGGAGGTGGACCGGCCGCACCGGCAGAGGCCGCGCCCGAGGAGACGAGCGGCTGCGCGTGCCGGCAGGCGGGCACGGCAGGCGCGCGCACCGACGGCGTCGCCGCAGCACTCGCCATGGGTGGGCTCGCGGTCGGGGCCGCACGGCGTCGGCGGCGGCGGGGCTAGACCGACGTCACTGCCGCAGCCCGCCTAGCTCGCTCGACGCGACCGCCCAGTCGGATCCATACAGCGTGAGCTCCGCCCGCACCTTGTCGATCCCCCAGCCGTTCGCGTGTTCCTCCCAGACCTCGAAGCGGCCGCCGACGACGACGCTGGAAGTGAGGTCGTAGTGCATGCGCTCGTCGACGTCGGCGCCCCGCGCGCCGGTGGCGTAGAAGCTCCCGAGCAGCTCCTCGAGCTCGACGGCCCCTGTCTGTGCCGACAGGGTGACGAGGAAGAGCCGTCCGACGCTCGTGTCCTCGTAGTCGGACGCGTCGAGCGCATCCGAGGCCGGGGTCGCGGACCCCTGCCAGACCGCATCCACCGAGAAGGTCCACAGCCCGTCCGTGAAGCTCGACGGGAACTCCACGCTGCTGCACGCACACAGGCCGAGCAGGCCGAGCGCCCCGAAGCCCATCGACAAGCTGGTCTGCATCGTCATCCTCGCTTCCGTTCGACGGGCGCGGCCCGCGAACGCGCCGTCATCCGCGCGCTGGGAGTCATCATGCCAAGGCGGGCGACTCGTGTCACCGGGGTCGCACACATCGGGCGCCGGGGCACCTGCGGTGACCCGCCGCTTCCGCCACTCGTCTTGGGCGCCGAAACCCCTCGGCGACTCCGCAGGCAAACTCGTGTAGGGCTGGGCATGCGCCTGAGCATCGTCGGCCGGGTGATCCTCGCTGCCGCGGCGGGGATCGCGGTCGCGCTGCTCGTGGACCGTGCCGACACGAGCCTCTTCGCCGGCTTGGTCGAGGTCGCGCTGCCCTGGATGCCGCTCCTCTTGCTGCTCGAAGGCGGTCGGATCGCAGCCGATCTGGTCGCCCTCCGCTCGCTGTGCGGCCCCGCGGCGCGCAGCCTCTCGGCATGGCAGTGGATCCGACTCCACCTGGTCGCCAACGCGGCGCTCGTCGTCCTCCCCGGCGGGCGCGCGGTGTCGGAGGCGATGAAGGTGGACCGGCTCCGCGGCGCGCTCGGCACCGGCCGCGCCGTCACGCTCGTGGTCGCGCTCCACACGACGACGCTCGCGGCGGTGGCCTGCACGTCGGTCGTCGCCGTCGTCGCGGGGATGCTGCTCGCGGGCTCCACCGCTCTCCTCGCCGCCCTGCTCGCCCATGCGGCGGTGTGCGTCGGCTCCGCCATCGCCCTGCGCGCGGCGCTGGCGCGTGCGACGGTCCCGCGCAGGCTCGCGCGCTGGCTCCGCTCGGAGACGCTGCTCGCCGACGTGCGCTCGTCCGCGCAGACGCTGCCGCCGATCCCGCGCGCCGCCATGGCCGCGAAGCTCGTCAACCGCGGCCTGCAGGTCGCGGTGTTCGCCGTCGTACTGCACGCGCTCACGCCGCCGGCCCACGCCGGTCACGCGCTTTTCGCCAATGGCTTGAGCATGCTCGGAGGCATCGCCGGAGAATTCACGCCGGCTCAGCTCGGCGCGACCGACGGCGTCCTCGCCGCCAGCGCGTCCAGTCTGTCCGTCGCGCTCGCGGTGGCGCTCGCGCTCGCGTCCGTGGTGCGCATCAGTCAGGTCGTCTGGAGTGCGGTGGGCGGGGCGCTCGCGCTCGCCCCCCGGAGGGAGGGTCGATAAGCATGGGCAAGCCAGGGGCCGGGCTCTCGGGGGTCGACTTGCTGCGCGCCGCGTTCGGCATCGCGTCGAGTCGCGTGTTCGGCAGACACCGACCGCTCTTCGTCAACATCGAGCCGACGCACCGCTGCAACCTCAGCTGCACCTACTGCGACAAGCACGACGGTCCGCAGATGACCACCGAGGAGGGGGTCCGCATGGTCCACGAGGTGGCGGACGCGGGCGGCGTCTCGGTGTGCTTCGACGGCGGCGAGCCGCTCGTGCACCCCGGGATCGGGGACATGGTGCGCGCGGGTCGCGAGCGGGGCCTCGCCGTCGCCATCAGCACGAACGGCTTGCTCGTCCCACGTCGCATCGACGACGTGGCCGCGGCTCACGTCATGAAGATCAGCGTCGACGGGGCGCAGGAGATCCACGACCGCGCCCGCGGGCCCGGCGCGTTCGAGCGCGCCATCGAGGGGGCGCGCGTCGCGCGCGACCGCGGAATTTGGGTGGCGCTGCGCATGACCATCGCCGAGCACAACGTGCGCGCGCACCGCGATGTCCTCGCCATCGCGGCGCAGCTCGGGATCGAGGCACTCTTCCAGCCGGCGATCGGCTCGCTCTTCGATGCCGAGCAGCACCGCGCAGCGCACTCACCCCACGTCGCTGCCTACCGCGAGACCATCGACGACCTCATCGAGCTGAAGCGGCGCGGCGCTCCGGTCGCGAACGAGCTCGTGGCGCTCGATCACCTGCGCGCGTGGCCCGACCCCAAGCCCGTGCCGTTCTGCAGCGGCGGTCGCGTGATGGCGGCCATCGGCCCCGATGGAGGCGTGTTCCCGTGCGGCCGCGTCGGCCGCGGCGAGCCGGCGCCGAACGCGTTCCGCGACGGCGTCGCGCGCGCGTTTGCGGCCACGCTGCGGCCGACGGACTGCGCGAGCTGCTGGTGCAGCCTGACCGTCGCGAACAACTACGCCTACCGACTCGATCCGCGGCTGCTCGCCGGCCGACTCGGCCGCCGCGGCGCGGGCGTCGACCTCGCCGCCATCGATCTGCCCGAGGCGGGGCTCGTCGAGCTTCGCGGCAGACGAACCCGCTGACCTGACCCGACGGCGCAGCCGTCAGCCGAACGTGGTCGCGCGGCGCCGCCGGCCCGCGCGGCCCCACGCCCCGAGGCCGAGCGCGAGCGTCGCGAGGCCCGCGGCGCCCCCGCGCTCCCCGGCGGTGCGCGCCGCACCGGGCAGGGCGCAGTGGCAACCGGACACCGGATCCTCCGCCACCTCCGCCGGTGCCCCGCCCCCTGCCCCCGCGGGCGGCAGGCCGAGCGCGGAGCGGAGCGCAGCCGTGGGGTCGAGGATGCCGAAGCCGTACACGAGATCATGGCCGTTCGCGTCGGGCACGGCGTAGGGCGCCGGTCGCGCCGTGTGGATGACGATGTCGTAGAGCTCGTCGCTCGTGAGCTCGGGCGCCGCGCTGGCGAGCAGGCCCGCGACGCCGGCCGCGACCGGGCACGCCGACGAGGTGCCGCCGAAGAGGCTCGTGTAGTCGCCCGGCTCCTCGCCGCCCGGCCCGGCGATGTCGGTCGTGAAGGTCCCGGTCGGCGCCACGACGTCGAGCGCGTTGCCCGAGTTCGTGAAGGGCGTCGCCTCGTCGAAGTTGTTGATGGCGCCGATGCACCACACGCCGGGCGCGGCCTCGAGCTCGTCGTCGCCGAGCACGCGATCGTCGTTGCCGGCCGCGAAGAGCACGAGCGCGCCCTTGCCGCCGCGGCCATTGGTCGCGACGCTCGCGATGGCGTCGGCGAGCGGCTGGGGCACGGGCGTGGGATCGACGTAGCCCCAGCTGTTCGAGGCGACGGCGGCATCGGTGTCGAGCACGAACTGGAACGCGTCGACGTCGGCCGAGGTCGGCACCGCCACGTCCGCGAGGAGGCGCACGCAGCGCAGGCGGCACTCGGGGCAGCCGCCCGCGATGCCGACGCCGTTGTCGGTGGCGGCCCCGACGAGCCCGGCGCACGACGTGCCGTGCGCCGCGCCGCTCTGGCCGGGGTCGGGGGTCGGATCGGTGTCGCCCGCGACGACGTCGAGGCCCGGATCGAGCTTCGCGACGAGATCGGGGTGCACCATGTCGCAGCCGGTGTCGATGACGACCACGGTCGTGCCGGCGTCCCCGCGGCCGAGGTCCCACGCGTCGGGCATGCCGAGATTGTGGAAGTACCACTGCGCGGGGTAGTGCGGGTCGGTCGGCGTGTACGCGAGCGCCTTGCGGCGCAGGTAGAGGTTCGGCTGGGCCTGGCGGACGCCCGCCGCGCGCGCCTCGGGCCCGTCGAGGCGGGCGGCGAGCGCGGCGCCGTCCTCGCCACCGATCTCCTCCGCGAGCCAGAGGCCGATGGACGGCATGAGCGGGCGCACGAGCCGCCCACCCTGTGCCGCGACGGCGTCGCGCGCGCGGCCGCGCGGGGCCGCGCCCGCCTCGAGCTCCACGGCGCCGGGCTCGAGCGCCACGATCGCCGTCCGGTCGATCTCGGCCGCGACCACGTGGCCGCTCGGGTAGCGCAGGCGCACGGGCGTGAGCCGGCGTCCGGCCGCATCGCGCACGGCCGGGCCGAGGCGCTCGACCTCGACGCGCCGCGCGCCGTCGTGGTAGCCGAGCGGCCGCGCGGTCGGCTCGCCCGCCGAGGCGCCCGACACGGCGCCGAGGAGCACCCCCGTCGCGCCGACCCATCCGCACAGTCGTCCGAGTTTCCGTGGTGCGTGCCGGCTCAAGGTGGAGTCATGATAGCGGACGAAGGGGTCACCGAGGAGCAGAGATGAGGCGCCCGACCGCCGAGCCACCGCCACGAAGGCGAGCCGTGCCTGCCGCGCGCGGGCCCGCGGCGCTCGCCGCCCTCATCGGGCTCGCCGCGGCGGGCGGCTGCGCCGGGATGCTGCAGCCCGGCGACGCGCTCGCGCGCCTGGCGGGCAGCGCGTTCGCCGAGGAGCGCCTCGTGACGCACACCTGCGAGCTCTTGCGCGTGGACGATCCCGAGCGCGACCTCGCCGGAGTCGCGGAGCGGGCGAGCCCCGCCGTCTTCGAGCACGTGGCGGCCGAGGCCGAGGTGCTGCTCGAGGGCGCCTTCGGCGCGCTCGGCGTCGGCGGGGCCTGCGACGCGCACGCCGTCATCGCCGCGCGCCTCGCGGGCAAGGACCCGCCCGAGGCCTGCGGCGCCGCCCTCGCGCAGGCCTTCGCCCCGGGGGCCCGCCCCTTCGCCGCCGCGCTCCGCGCGGAGCTGCCGGGCGTGTACCTCTCCGCGGACGGAAGCGCCGAGCCGGAGTCGCTCGGGCGCGCGGTCCGCGGCTTTCTCGCCCGGCCGGGGTACTGGGCCGCGCGGCTCGATCTCGCGCCGGCACTCGTGCACGCCGGCGCGCTCGTCGCCGCCGAGGCCGAGCACCTGGTCGACGATCTCGTCGCCTCCCTGCCCTACGTCGGCGGCCTCGTCGCGCCGCTCGCGCGCCAGGCGACGGCCGAGATCGTGGCCTACGCCTTCGACGGCGTCGTGCGCTCGCTCGCGTCCGAGGCGCTGCTCGGCCCCGCGTCCATGGCCCGCGCCGCCTGCCGGCTGCTCGCGAGCCCGCGCGGCATCGTGGCCGAGCGGCTCCTGCGCCGCACCGTCCTGCGCTTCGAGCCGACCGAGTGGCGCGGGCAGCTCGCGGCCCCGACGCCGAGCCCATCGGAGGCGCCGGCGGCGACCGGCGGCTCGGCCGGGTACCCGATGGTCGAGACTTGCCGGACGCTCGACGCCGTCGTGCCCGCTGCCGCCGCGGCCTTCGGCCGGCAGAGCCCCTGCGAGGCCGCGTGGTCCGCCGTCGGCGACGGCAGCCCCTGGCAGCCCGAGCGGCTCGTGCCCGAGCTCGGCCCGGTCGCCCCCTCGGCGCCGGGCGCCGCCGTCGCCGTGCGCCGCGACCTCGAACGGGCCGCCGCCCACTGTGGCGGGCTCGGAGGCTGCCGCCTCGACGAGCTCGTCCTGCGGGCCTCGTTCGTGGCCCTGCACGGCACCGCGGGGGCCTCCGGGGCCGAGCTGCGCGCAGCGCTCGGTCCGCTCCTCGACGACGGCCGCTCGCTCGCGCGCCACCTCGACGCCCTCGCGGCCGAGCTCGCCGCCGAGCGGCGCACGCGCGAGGCGCGCGACCGCGAGCTGCTCGGCTACCTGCGGCGCTTCGGCGCCTGCGACGAGGTGAACCGCCAGGCGCGCGCCCTGCGCTTCGCGGCGCTCGTGCGCCAGCAGGAGGGCGGCGATCTCTGCGCGGCCCCGGGGCTCGAGCGCGCCTGCGCCGAGGTCGACAAGCTCCCGAAGGAGCCCCCGCGCCTGCGCGAGGCGCTCGGCAAGGAAGGCGGCGGAGTCCGCGCGGAGCTCGAGCGCTTCTGTGCCTCGGCCCCCGCGCTCGAGCGCCGCCTGTGGCGGAGCGCACCGGGCAAGCGCTCCGCCGAGCTCGTCGTCGACGGGGCGTCGCTCTGCGCGCTCGACGCGACCCGGCTGAGCCTCGAGGCGCGCGGTGCGCTCTTCGACCTCGGGGCCGCCGAGGTCGACGCCGAGACGCGCGCCACGCTGCTCGAGCTGCGCCGTCGCTTCGAGGCGCTCGTGCGGGCGCTCGATCCGAGCGGGTCGCGGGACTTCGAGGTGGCGGTCGTCGTCGACGGACGCGTCAGCGAGGAAGGCGCCGGGGCCATGCCCGACCAGCGCGCCCTCGCGACGGAGCGCGCGAAGCGCGTCACCGCGATCCTCGGGGGCGCCGGTCCGACCGAGCCCGGCAGTCTTCTCCGCTTCGACTACCGCGTCGGTGGCGACCCCGACACGCGCGCCGTCGAGGCCGCGCTCAGGCAGGGCCGGGGCCCCTGCGAGGCCGAGGGTCACGTCCGCGGAACCGAGCCCTTCCTGCGCTGCGTCGAGCTCCACCGGGGTGCGCGCCTCGCCGCCGAGCTGCCGGAAGCGTGGTACCCGTGCCCCCGCGTGGAGCCGCCGCGCTGAACGGGCGCTCCGGTCGCGGAGCGTCCGAAGGCCGCGAATGCCTTGAAAATCGGTAGTTTGCCGGCGCTCGGACCTTGACCGGCGCCGTGCCGTGGCTACGATGTGCAGGCCACGCGCACATCCGGGCTCCGGTCCGGGTGGCACCAAAGGTACCGAGTCATGGCCCTCAACGCATACCTCAAGCTCAAGGGGCAGAAGCAGGGCAACATCAAGGGCTCGGTCACGCAGAAGGGGCGCGAGGGCAAGATCATGGTCATCGCGGTGTCGCACGGCATCGTGAGCCCGCGCGATCCGGCGAGCGGGCTGCCCACCGGCAAGCGCATGCACAAGCCGCTCGTCATCACGAAGACGATCGATGCCGCGACGCCGCTGCTCTACAACGTGCTCGTCCACAACGAGAACGTGTCCGAGCTCGAGCTTCAGTTCTGGACCCCGCAGATCTCGGCGAGCACGGGCACCGGCCAGGAGAAGCAGCACTTCACGATCCGGCTCTGGAACGCGAACATCGCGAACATGAGCCAGCGCATGCACAACACGAAGCGCCCGGAGCTCGCCAAGCTGCCCGAGCTCGAAGAGGTGGCGTTCACGTACGAGCGCATCGAGTGGACGTGGACCGAGGGCGGCATCACCGCCGGCGACGACTGGAGCGCGCCGATCGTCTGAGGGCGCGGGGCGCGAGGGGGAGGTCGGTCGGAGCCGCGGGTGAGGCCCGGGGCCGCGGGCTCTGGGGCAGTGGGTCCGCGAACCCCAGCCCCGGCGGGCAGGGCCGGGCGAGCACGCCTCGCCGAGGCGAGGCCGCGCGAGCGCGAGCGTGAGCGTGAGCGGGGGCGTGGGCGTGGGCGTGGGCGTGGGCGTGGGCGGGAGGGGGAGCGGGAGCGTGAGGGGGAGCGGGGGCGTGAGGGGGAGCGGGGGCGGGGGCGGGGGCGGGCGATTGGGCTTGCTCGGGGCTGTCGATTGTCCCGCCGTGCTGGGAGCCGGCGAGGCCGGGGCCGTGCTCGTCG
>JADLAB010000176.1 GCA_020848455.1 Polyangiaceae bacterium | reverse complement strand
GGGCGTCGGCGGCGACCTCGGCGCCTGCTGCGCCGCCCTGGCGCAGAACGCGCAGAGCGCGCCCCTCGAGCAGAAGGGCTACTACCTCGCGGCCGTGGGCGTGTGCAACTCGATGAAGGGCAGCTCCGACGCCCGCTCGGCGCTCGGCGCCATCTCCGCCGCGCTGAAGGGCGCGGGCATGCCGCCCATCTGCCGCTGACGCGCGCGCCCTCTCCGCTGCACCGAGGCCCGCGCCACGCGAGCCTCGTCCTTGGGCCGGCTCCCCGCTCGGGGGTGCCGGCCCTTCGTGTTTCCCCGCCCCCGTGCGCCCCCGCACGCGCCCTCCTGCGTCGCCCGGGCGGGCGTGCTCTAATGCGCACCATGACTTCGCGCTCTGCCTCGGCCCTCGATCTCGGCCGGCGCCTCGCCGCCGCGAGCCTGGGCGCGCTCCTCGCGGCGCTCGTCACCGCCTCCGCCGCCTGCGCCCCGGCCGACGAGACCGCGGCGCCCGTGCCGCCGGAGCCCGGGCCCGCCACGGCCCCGCTCCAGGCCGGACGGCCGGCGTGCCAGAGCCCGGCGCTGCCGTCGTACGCGTTCGCCGAGGGCCCGTACGGCCTGCACCGCGGCGAGCTCGCCGACGACTTCACGCTCGAGCTCGTGGACGGCACGACCTACGGCCTGCGCGCGCGCTGGACCGGCTGCGAGAGCCACGTCGTCATCCCCGACACCATCCGCGTCTCGGATCTCGATCCGACGAGCGTGTGGGAGAACGATCTCGACGAGCTCGTCGCCACCTCACCGCGCGACGCCCACTACCTGTTCGTGTCGCGCGCCTCGACGCAGGAGCAAGCCACGACGGCGACGACGGCCATGCAGCAGCGCGTCGACGCACTCCTGGCGACGCTCGCGCCCGAGGACGCCGCCTACTGGCGCCGCCACCTGCACGTCGCGCGCACGCGCGCGGCCGATCTCGGCAGCTGGCTCGGCGAGGTGCTCGTCAGCCGCGGGCGGCTCGGCCTGGCGATCGATCGCTTCCAGCGCATCCGCGGCGTCGGGTACCTCGCGGACGTGAGCCGCTTCCGCTCGCAGCTGCAGCAGCAGGGCTACTGGCCGTGGGAGTCGAACCTCGCCTACGCGGCGAACGAGGTGCGCTACTTCGACGGCTGGGCGGCGCGCCAGGCAGCGCTCGACGACGACGGCGCCCACGTCGTGACGCTGTGGAACGGCGCCATCCTGTCCGAGCAAGCGGACAAGGGCGTGTCGCTGCCGAGCGCCGAGGACATGGCGCGCTACGACACGCTCGAGGTCGAGGTCGAGCTCGCCTGCCCCGACCCCGAGAAGATCGAGTTCGGCAACTGCGGCGCGTGGGACTACCTCGCGTCGCTCTACCTCCTGCCGGAAAAGACGGGCGGCGAGACGGTGGAGCTCGCGCGCTTCATCACGAGCTACCACCGCGAGACGCACTGGGTCGTCGACGCGTCGCCGATGCTCGCGATCCTCGCCGACGGCGGCAAGCGCATGCTGCGCTGGTCGTTCGCGCCGCCCTGGAACCCGCAGCCGACGGCCACGCGCCTCGCGCTCCGGTTCTCGAATCGCGGCAAGGGCTACCGCCCCGCCGAGGCGACCTTCCTCTGGTCGGGCGGCGACTTCGGCCCGGGCTACGACGCCCTGCACCCGTCGAAGGACGTCGCCATCCCCGCCGACGCCAAGCGGGTCGAGCTCTGGGCCCTCGTCACGGGTCACGGCGGCGCCACGCAGAACTGCGCCGAGTTCTGCGCGCACCAGCACGACTTCACGGTGAACGGCACGACCTACACGAAGTCGCACCCGGACGTCTCGCAGAACGACGGCTGCATGCCCGAGATGGATCGCGGCATGGTGCCGAACCAGGCGGGCACCTGGTGGTTCGGCCGCGGGGGCTGGTGCCCCGGTCAGCAGGTCGAGCCCTTCGTGGCCGACGTGACCGCCGACGTGACCCCCGGCGCGTCGGCCCACCTCACCTACACCGCCACGTTGAACGGTCAGATCCCGCCGAACGGCGCGGGCAACATCTTCCTCGCCTCGTACCTCGTCGTGTATCGCTGACGGGGGCAGCCCCCCACGGACCCCCATGGAGGCTCTCGTGTCTCACGCTCGACCCATGCTCGCGCGCCTCGGCGCCCTCGGTCTCGTGCTCGGCTCGCTCGCGGGCCTCGCCGGCGCGTGCGCCTCCTCGGAGTCCTCGGACGGCACCGGCGGCAGCGCCACCGGAACCGGCGGCCAGGGGGCGCAGGGCGGCACGCCGACGGGCGGCCAGGGCGGCTCCCCGAGCGGTGGCGCGGGCGGCACCGGCGGTCAGGGCGCCGTCGCGACCGGCGGTCAGGGCGGACAGGGCGGCGCCCCCTGCCCCGAGGGCACCCTCGTGTGCGAGGGCACGCTCGCGCGCACCTGCGACGGCAACGGCGGCTTCACGACGACGGTCGACTGCGCCCCCGATATCTGCGTGCCCGGGCTCGGCTGCGCCGTGTGCGTGCCGGGCAGCGCAGCGTGCAACGGCTCGAGCTCCGAGGTGTGCGCGCCCGACGGCTCCGGCTACCTCACGACCTTCTGCGACCCCGACCAGGGCGTCACCTGCAACCCCAACACCGGCAAATGCGTGGGCGCGTGCGCGCCCGAGGCCCTGAGCCGGAGCTACATCGGCTGCGACTACTACCCGACGGTCACCTCGAACGTCGTCTCGTCGACGCCCTTCTACTTCGCCGTCATCGTGTCGAACACGACCAGCAACCCCGCGAACGTGCTCGTGACGCGCGGCGCCGCGACGGTCGCGACCACGACCGTGGCCGCGAGCTCCGTCGCGGTCGTGCAGCTGCCCTGGGTCGACACCCTCAAGAACAACACCACCACCGTGCTCGTGCCGTCCGGCGCGTACCGCCTGCGCACGGACCAGCCGGTGACCGTCTACCAGTACAACCCGCTCCAGTACACGCTGCAGAGCCAGTACTCGTACACGAACGACGCCTCGCTCCTCCTGCCCGTCAACGCGTGGACCGGCGAGTACCGGACGGCGGCGCGCCAGACGCTCTCGACGGGCCTGCCCGGCTTCATCGCCATCACGGCGAGCGAGGACGGGACCACCGTGAGCCTGAGCCCCGGGCCCATGGGCGGCGGGGTCTCGGCCGGCGCCGGCATCTCGGCCACGGGCGACGGGACGGCCACCCTGAACCGCGGCGACGTGCTCGAGGTGTTCAGCGGTGGCAGCGCCGATCCGGGCGACATGTCGGGCTCGCTCGTCTCGGCGGACAAGCCGGTGCAGGTCATCGGCGGTCACACCTGCACCTATCTGCCGGATCCGGTGTGCTGCTGCGACCACATCGAGGAGACCGTGCCGCCCGTGGCCGCGCTCGGCACGCGCTACCTCGTCACGCCGCCCATCGTCGCGGCGGGCGGCAACCCGGTCCAGCAGGTCGTGCGCTTCATCGCCACCGCCGACAACACGACCCTCACCTACGATCCGCCGCAGCCGGGTGCCCCGACCGACATTGCGCAGGCCGGCGGCTTCGTCGAGCTCGTCAACTCGACGGCCGACTTCGAGGTCGAGGCCTCGAGCCGCATCATCGCCGTCCAGTACATGGAGGGCCAGCAGTCGGTCGGCATGGGCGATCCGGCGATGACGCTCGCCGTCCCGGTGCAGCAGTACCGCACGAGCTACCTCTTCCACGCGCCGACCAACTACGAGGCGAGCTTCGTCAACGTCACGGCGCCGACCGGCACGGCCGTCACCCTCGACGGCGCCCCGGTCGTGGGCTTCGTGCCCATCGGCGGCTCGGGCTACTCGGTCGCGCGGGTCGCGCTCTCGAACGCCGGCTCGGGCGACCACACGGTCGACGCCCCCGAGGCCGTGGGCGTGTCGGTCTACGGCTACGGCCAGTACACGAGCTACTGGTACCCCGGCGGCCAGAACGTGCAGCTCATCGGCAACTAGCCCGCCCCCCCACGACGCGCCCCATGCCCCGAGCCCGCGAGCCACGCGCCGGCGAGCTACGCCTCCTCGCCCGGCTCCGCAGCCCCGGCGACATCCAGCGCCTGCTCGACGCGACGCCCTACAGCACGGACCCGATCTACCGCGCGCCCCACCGCGTGCTCCGCGACCGGCGCGCGCACTGCGTCGACGGCGCCTTGCTCGCGGCGCTCGCCCTGCGCCGGCTCGGCCACCCGCCGCTCGTCGTCGACCTCCGCGCCGAGCGCGACGACGACCACGTGATCGCGGTCTACCGCGTGCGCCGGCACTGGGGCGCGGTCGCGAAGTCGAACGTCGTCGCCCTGCGCTACCGCGAGCCCGTGTACCGCTCGCTCCGCGAGCTCGTGATGTCGTACTTCGACTGGTACTACAACACCGACGGCGAGCGCGCGCTCCGCTCCTACTCGGTGCCGCTCGATCTCGCGCGCTTCGACGCGCTCGACTGGCCGCGGCAGGACGCGGCCGCGGACGACATCGTCGCGGCCCTCGACCGCGCGCGGCACTACTCGCTCCTCACCCCGGCCATGCTGAAGGCCCTCCGCCCGGTCGACGAGCGCACCTATCGCGCCGGCCTCTACGGCGCCGATCCGGCGGGCCTCTACGGCGCCGACCGGCTCAAGATCGAGCTCGGCTGACGAGGCTCCGGGCCGAGGCTCGCTCAGCCGCCCGCGACGAGGCGCCCCGCGCGGTAGTCGGCCACGGCCTGGTCGAGCTCGGCCTCGGTGTTCATCACGAAGGGTCCGCGCCGCGCGACCGGCTCGCCGATGGGCTCGGCCGCGAGGAGCAACAAGCGCGCGCCCCCTGCGCTCGCCGCGCGCACGCTCGCGCCCGGGCCGAGGACCGCGAGCTCGCGCTGCCGCACCGGGCTCGCGGCCGCCCCGAGCCCGACCGCGCCCTCGAGCACGTAGGCGAACGCGTTGTGGCGCGCCGGCAGCTCGTGCTCGAAGGTGTCGCCCGCGGCGAGCGTGACGTCGAGCATCGTCGGCGCCGTGTAGATGCCCTCGACGGGCCCGCGCTCGCCGCCGATCTGCCCGGCCACGACGCGGACGGCGGCCCCCGCCACCGACAGCTCCGGGATGCGACCCGGCAGGATGTCCTGGTAGCGCGGCTTCGTCATCTTGAGGCGCGCCGGCAGGTTCACCCACAGCTGCAGCCCCCAGAGCAACCCGCGGTCCTGCTCGGGCATCTCGGAGTGCACGATGCCCCGGCCGGCCGTCATCCATTGCGCGCTCCCCGCGCTGAGCCGGCCGCGATTGCCGACGCTGTCGCGGTGCTCCATGAAGCCGTCGAGCATGTACGTCACGGTCTCGAAGCCGCGGTGCGGGTGATCGGGAAAGCCCCGCACGTAGTCCTCGGGTCGCTCGGAGCGGATCTCGTCGAGCAGCAGGAACGGATCGAGCAGCGGCAGCGCCTGCGACCCGAGCGAGCGCGAGAGGCTCACGCCCGCGCCGTCGCGCGTGGCGAGCGCCGGCACGATCTGCCGGATCTCGCGGACGGTGCTCGGCGCCGACACGACGGGCGCGGAGCCGCGACCGCACGCGAGCGCGGCGGCGGCCGGCGGGAGCGCACAGAGCAGCCCGCGACGCGACAGGAGCGGCATGCCGAGAAAGGTAGCGCACGTGCCGCTCCGTTACGAGAGCACGCCGGCCGTCCACCGGCGGCGCGGGTGGG
>JADLAB010000175.1 GCA_020848455.1 Polyangiaceae bacterium | reverse complement strand
GTCGACCTCGGTGGCGGGCGCGGCCGAGCGATTGAGCGGGCGCACTTCGAGCCGCGCTGCGCCGCGGTCACTCGTCAGCACGAGCACCCCGTCCGCCGTTGGCGGAGCCGCTGCGCGGAGCGCCGCAAGACGTCCGCGCTGGCGAGCGGACGCGCGCGCACGCGGGGCCACCGGCGCGAAGCCTCGCTCGGCGAGGAGCGCACGCGTCTCGACCGCGCGCGCCTCGAGGGTCCTCGTGGCCTCGTCGCGCGCACCCGCGCCGCCGCCGCCTCGACCGCCGTGACCGGCGGCGCCGTCGCCGCCGAGCGTGCAGCCAGCCCAGAGCGCCACGAGCGCCACGATCCCGAATGCGAGCCGCCCGAGCGCCTGCCAACGTCCGCGTTTCATCGCCACCCCGTCCTCTTGCCTGTTGGCGTCGCGCCCCGCCCTTGAGTGGGTGCGCGAAGGAGGCTCCACGCTACACCTCTCGCCGGCGCCGTCCAGGTGCCCCAACGTCACATGGATGAGGCTCGCGTGACGTCGGGTCTCGACTTGTATACATTTGCATGACACCCATATGTTCAGGCTTGCGCGCCGTCGCATCGTGGGCTCGGCGCGGCGGCGTGGTGCGCTCCCCGGGGGTCGCCGGTGGCGCGGCGGTCGCGCTCGCCGCGAACGACGGGAAGGCCGGGGTCGTCGCGCAGCCGCACGTCAGTTCGGGCACCGGGCTCTGCCCGACCCGCGCCGCACGAAACGGCGCCTCCCCGCTGGCGCGTACGTGCGTGCACTCACCGCGTGGGATCCCTGCTCCGGCTTCTGGGCCTGAAGTCTGGAGCCCGAAGCCTGGAGCCACTTCACGCCGGAGCCGAGCTCCCTTCTAGGGCGGCAGCGCGAGCTCCTTCTTCAGCACCTTGCCCATGGCATTGCGCGGCAGGCTCGGGACGAGGTGCACGACGCGCGGGCGCTTGTGCGGCGCGAGCAGACCCGCCACGTGCGCCGCGAGCGCCTCCGGGCCGGGCGCCGGCTCGACGCCGGGGCGCAGGGCCACGAAGGCCACGATGCGCTCGCCGAGATCGTCGTCGGGCGCCCCGACCACGGCCGCCTCGGCGACGGCGGGGTGCTCGAGCAGGGCGGCCTCGACCTCGCCCGCGCCCACCTTGTAGCCACCGGTCTTGATGAGGTCGGTGGCGCGACGACCCACGATGCGGACCTCGCCCGTCGCGCTCCGCGTGGCGAGGTCGCCCGTGTAGAAGAAGCCGTCCGCGTCGCGCGCGGCGGCCGTGGCGTCCGGGCGGTTCAGGTAGCCCGCGAACACGTTCGGGCCGCGCACGGCCACCTCGCCGAGCGCCTCGGGACCGGGCGCGATGGGCACGCGCGCATCGTCCACGAGGCGCAGCTCCACGCCGCGCAGGGGCGGCCCGACGCTGCCCGGCGTGCGTGGGCCGTCGTGGCGCGCGGCGCAGTTGATGAGCGTCTCGGTGAGGCCATAGCGCTCGACGACGCGCTGCCCCACGAGCTCGGCCAGCCGATCGCCATCGCGCGTGGCGAGCGCCGCCGAGCCCGACACGAGCAGGCGCGCGCGCCCGAGCCGGCGAGCGTCCTCGGCGCTCGCCGCAGAGTGGTCGGCCAGCCGGTGGTACATCGTCGGCACGGCGAAGAGCAGCGTGCCGCCGCGCCCCATCGCGTCGCACACCCCCTCAGGCGAGAAGCGCGGCAGGAGGTGCAGCGCCGAGCCGACCCGCAGGCTCCCGAGCACGCCGAGCACGAGCCCGTGCACGTGGAAGAGCGGCAGCGCGTGGACCAGCGTGTCGTCGGCCGTCCAGCCCCAGGCCTCGGCGAGCGCGTCGAGGTTCGACGCGGCATTCCGGTGCGTGAGCACGGCGCCCTTCGGCGCGCCGGTCGTGCCCGAGGTGTAGAGCACGAGCAGCGGCTCGTCCGGCCCGGGTGGGGGCGGCTCAGGGCTCGGGCCGTCGAGCGCGATGCCCTCGACGCCGGGCGTGCGCGCCGCGAACGCGGCCGGATCGGCCGCGAGCACGAGCCGCGGCGCCGCGTCCGCGAGCACGTGCAGGAGCTCCTTCTGCCCGAGCGCCGGATTGAGGGGCACCGTCGGGTGACCGGCGAGCGCGTGACCCACGAGGGCCGCGACCGTGGCGACCTCGGGCGTGGCCCAGAGCGCGACGCGTTCGCCCGGTCGGACGCCGGCCGCGCGCAGCCGCGCCGCGTGAGCCCGGCCCGCGCGCAGGAGCTCACCGGCCGTGACGAGCGCCGGACCGATGCGAAGTGCGGGGCGCGCGGGCTCGGCGCCGAGGGTCGGGAGGAGCGGGTGCACGGCGGGCCGAGCATAGCGCTTCTCGCGCGCCACGGCCCAGGCCGGGCGACGCGGTCACAGGTCGAGCCGCACGCGCGCCTCGTCGAGGTCGGCGACCACGAGGTCCGCGACCGGCACGAAGCGCGCGCGCTCGGAGGCGCGCTCCGGCACCGCGACCACGTACATCCCCGCGGCGCGCGCCGCCGTCGCGCCCGGCAGCGAGTCCTCGAAGGCACAGAGCTCGGCCGGCGGCAGGCCGAGGCGCCGGGCAGCCTCGAGGAACACGTCGGGCGCGGGCTTGTGCCGCGCCACGCTCTCGCCCGAGACGACGGCGGCGAAGAAGGGCGCGAGGCCGCAGCGCTCGAGCACGGCCGCGATGAGCGCCTCGCTCGACGACGACGCGAGCGCGAGCGGCAGCGCCCGCGCGGCCGCAGCCTCGAGGATGGCGCGCGCTCCCCGCTTGGGCTCGAGCTCGCCGACGCGGCGCACGAACGCCGCCACGATGCTGGCGGCGGCGGCGACCTCGTCGAGTCCCGGCGCCCAGCGCTCGCGGATGTAGCGCGCAGTGGCGCGCACGCCCTGCCCCACGCAGGCGCGGCCGTCGGCCTCGTCGAAGCGCCCGCCGAGGCTCGCCGCGAAGTCCCGCTCCGCGGCGAACCACACGGGCTCGCTGTCGACGAGCAGGCCGTCCATGTCGAAGACGAGACCGCTTCGGTGCCTCACGCGCCGAGCGTCGAACGGCTGCCACCGCGCTTCAAGGCGGCGCCCACGGTGGCGGAGCTGCTAGGGTCCGCCCGTGTCGAACGCGACCCCGCCGCGCGCCTGGCGCGAGCTGCGACCCGTCCTCGTGGCGCTCGCCGCGCTCGCCGCCGTGCTCTGGCTGTGCGGAGCGCGCTTTGCCCCGCCCGCGCCGCTCGGCGAAGACGCGCCGCCCGAGCGCTTCTCGGCCGGCCGCGCCGCGCACGTCCTCGCGGAGGTGCTCGGCGACGGCGCTCCCCACCCCGTCGGCAGCGCCGCGCACGCGGCCGTCCGCGACCGCGTGACGGCGGCCCTGCGGGCGCAGGGCTACGCGCCCGAGCTCCAGACGAGCTTCGTGTGCGGGGGTTACGGGGTGTGCGCGCCGGTCGAGAACGTCGTCGCGGTGCTCGAGGGCCGCGAGCCCGGCGAGGCCATCGTGCTCGCCGCGCACTACGACTCGGTTCCGGCCGGCCCGGGCGCGAGCGACGACGGGGCGGGCGTCGCCGCCGTGCTCGAGATCGCGCGCGCGCTCCGGGCGCTGCCGCAGCCACGCCGCTCGATCCTCCTGCTCCTCGACGACGCCGAGGAGGTCGGCCTGCTCGGCGCGACGGTGTTCGTGCGCGAGCACCCGCGCGCCGGGGAGGTGCGCGCGGTCGTGAACCTCGAGGCGCGGGGCACCTCGGGCCCGAGCCTCCTGTTCGAGACCGGTCACGACGGCGCGGGACTCGTCGCGCTCTACGCCGCCGCGGCCGAGCGTCCGCTCACGAGCTCGCTCTTCCGCGCGGTCTACGATCGCCTCCCGAACGACACCGACCTCTCGGTGTGGAAGCGACACGGCTACACCGGGCTCAACTTCGCGTTCGTCGGCGACGTCGTGCACTACCACACGCCCGCCGACGATCTCGCGCACCTCGACCGCGGCAGCCTCCAGCACCACGGCGACAACGGCCTCGCCGCGGTGCGCGCCCTCGCCGACGGCGACTGGGACACGCACGGCGGCGACGGCGTGTACTTCGACGTGCTCGGCTGGCTCTTGGTGCGCTGGCCGCTCGGCGCGACCTTGCCGCTCGCGGCCCTCGCGCTCGCGCTCGCCGCCGGCATGATCGGGCTCGCCCTCGGGACCCGGCAGCTGCGCTCGTGGCGCGGCTTCGCCGGGGGCGCGCTCGCCACCCTCGCCGCGCCCGTGCTCGCCGGCGCCACGGGCTACGCCGTCGTGTGGGCCCTGCGCGCGGTCGCGCCGACCGAGGTCCCCTGGTACGGCACGCCGGCGCCGGCCTACCTGTCCCTCGCCGGCGGAGCCGCGGTCGTGGTCGCGCTCCTCGCGCAGGGCCTCGGTCGCGGCGCGGGGCTCTGGAGCAACTTCGTCGCGCACTGGACGGTCTGGGCGGTGCTCGCGACGGTCGCCGCCTCGCTCGCCCCGGCGGCGAGCTTCCCGCTGCTCGTGCCGGCGCTCGTCGCCGGCGTGACGGGCGTGGCAGCCCTGCTGCTCCGCGTGCCGCCGGGTCGCCTCGCGCTCGCGCTCGGCCTCGTGCCGGCCGTCGTCGCGTGGATTCTGGGGGTGCCCCGCGCGCTGGGCACCGCGCAGGCGCGCGGGGGCGAGGCGCGCGGTGTGCTCGGCGCCGAGCTCGGGCTCGCGCTCGCGCCCCTCGTGCCGGTCCTGGCCCTGCCCGCGGGGCGTCTGCGTCACGCGCCCGCCTGGCTCGCGGCCGCGGCGCTCGTCGTGCCGGTCGTCGTCGTCGCCTTCCTCGCGACGGGTCCGCGCTTTCCGTTCACCGAGGACCACCCCCAACGCCTCAGCGTGAGCCACCTGGAGCGCGAGGGCTCGGGCGAGGCGAGCTGGTTCGTCGACGCGAGCTGGGACGCGCTCCCGCCCGACGTGGGCCTCGCCGCCGGCATCGGCGCCCTCGGTCCCGCACCCCTGCCGTACCTCGGCTACCGCACGGTCGGGCGTGCACCGGCCCCGGCTCTCGGCACGCTCGGCCCCCTGCTCGAGGTGCGCGCACGCGCACCGGCCGGCGCCGTCACGCGCGTCGAGGCGCACCTCCGGTCGCAGCGCGGCGCGAGCACGATCGGCCTCATCGTGCCGCACGGCGGGGGCATCGTCGGGGTCGCCTTCCGCGGCAAGCCCGCCGTCGGCCGGGACCTGCGAGGCTCCCCGTGGTGGGGCCGACATGCGCTCTACACCTGCCTCGGCGTGCCGCCCGAGGGCATCGAGGTGGCGTTCGACGTCGAGAGCGGCCGATCGCTCGAGCTCGATCTCGTGGACGTGACGAGCGGGCTGCCCCCCGAGGCCGACGCCATCCTCGAGGCGCGCGGCCCCTTCGGCACGCCGTCGCAGGACGGCGACCTCACCCTCGTCGTGCGCGCCGCCGCGCTCGACGCGGCGCCCTGAAGCGGCCCTGCCGGAGCGTGCGACCGCGCGGTCAGCCGCGCGCCGGTCGCGTGCCGAGCAGCTTGAAGGGGCGCACACCGCGCCGGTCGACGCGCAGCACGTGCAGGCCGAGCCCGCGGTCGCGCACGAGGAGCACGGCCGCGTCACCGACCACCGCCACGCGCAGCGCCTCGACGTCGAGCCCGCCCTCGCGCGCCGTGTCGAAGAGCACCTGGTCGCGCGCCGCCGCGAGCGCGAGGGGCGCGCCGATGCGCACGCGCAGGCCGAGCTCCGCCCGCACGTAGGCGACGAGCACCTCGTCACCGAGCGCAGCGACCGCCGCGACCTCGGCGTCCGCGGGCAGCCGCCACGCGTGCACGACCGGGCCGCAGACGCCGTCGACCGTGCAGCGCTCGGCGTCGATCTGCGCCCCGCGGCGGTGGACGACGAGCGCGGCATCCGCACCACAGCCGAGCGCGAGCTCGGCGGACGGGCCACCGGCGCCGACGGCGAAGCTCGTCGCGCCGCGACGCCCGCGCACGAGGACCGACGTCGCACCCGAGGCCGCGACGAGCACCAGGCGCCGTCCGAGCAGCTCGCACGACGCCACCGCCCGCCCACCGGACGCAAGCTCGCCCGCGGCCCCGCGCTCACCCGCCCCGAGCGGCCACGTCGAGGCGCGCCCGCCGACCGCGGGCCACCACACGAGCCCGAGGTCGTCGAGCCAGGCGGAGGCCCCCTCGGAGCCGGGCAGGCGCTGGCTCGTGGCGGGCCTGCCCGGCGCGAAGCGCACGAGGCGCAGGCGCTCTGGCCCCTCGCCACCGGCGCGCGGCGCGCGCCCCTCGCGCGGCTCGGCGTCGAGGATGGCGACCAGCCCGTCGGCACGCACCGCCGCCTGCGCGAGAGCGGGCGCGGCGGGACGGAACACGCGCTGCCCGGTGGCGGCGTCGAAGAGGCCCTGCCGGGTGAGGAGCAGATCGGGCGCCTCGGGCGCGGCGCGCGCGAACCGCGTCCCCTCGCCGAGCTCGAGCTCGGGCGCGAGCTCGCGGCAGCTCGCCTCGGCGAGCGGCGGCGCCAGGGAGCAGAGCTCGCGCGTGCCCGGCAAGAGGAGCCGCACCCGATCGCGACCCACGGTGTCGAGCGCGAGCGACGCGAGCGGCGGCACCTCGGGGCGCAGGGGCTCGGGCCGTGCCGCGGCGAAGATGGGGCGCGCGGGCGGTGGCGCCGGAGTCACCCGCGGCGTGGCCGGCGGCAGATCGCACGCCTCGAGGCGCGCGAAGAGCGCGTCCGCCATCGCAGCCCGCCCTTCGGGCTCGCTCTCGACGAGCGCGCGCGCCGGCGCGCCCGGCGCCACCTCACCCGCTACCCAGGGCGAGTCGAGCGCGTCGTCGAGCTCCGCGGCGTGCTCGCTGCAGCGCCCGGGCCAGTCGTCGCCCGGCGCGACGCCGAGCCCGACGGCGCGCAGGCGCGCGCTCGCTCGCTCGCCCGGCGCCAGGCCCCCGCCGAGCAGGCAGCTCCTGAGGTCCGCGAGCGCCTGCGCCGCCCGCGCACGCGCCTCCGAGACGAGCCAGTGCCGTGCGCCGAGCACCGCACCGGCGCCGAGCAGAGCGAGCGCGAGGAGCGCGACGAGCACGCGGCGCATGGAGGTGGCGCGTACCACGGCGCGCCGCACCGGGCCCAGAATCGGCCTAGCTACCTTCGAGGCCCACGAACTGGCGCCAGGGCAGCGCCTCGAGCCCGGCGCGCTCGGCCACGTGTTGCTCGCCCTGGTCGCACAGCACCTTGGCGATGTAGCGCGGGAAGCGCCGCGAGAACTCGCGCAGCCCGCGGAGCGAGGTGGCGTCGTAGCTCCCGGGGCGCACCGCGACCACGAGCTTGCCCCAGCTGCCCTCGATCACGGCGTCGACCTCGAAGGGCTCCTCGCGCCAGTAGGTCACGCGCTGGCCGGAGCCCCACGCGTGCGCCAGACACGCGTTCGCGATCCAGGCGCGCCGCCGATCCGGATCGTCGGCACGGGTCGGGAAGCCGCGCGGGTCGGTGGCGCCGAGCAGGGCGTTGCTGAGGACCACGATCTTCGGCGGCGCCGCGCGCCGCCGCCCACCGCGCGGCGCGTACTTGTCGAGTGCCACGACGAGGTAGGCCTCCTCGAGCAGGCGCAGGTACTGGGCGACCGTGCCGAGCGCCGCCGGCTCCTGCAGCTGGGCGCGCAGCTTCTGCAGCGCCACGACCTCCGCCGGGGACGCCACGCAGAGCGCGAAGAGCTGGCGCAAGAGCGCCGGACGCCGCACCACCCCGAGCGCCATGATCTCGCCGAGCGCCGGCTCGATGACGCCGTCGCGCACGTAGGCGCACCAGCGCGCGTAGTCGTGCCGCATGCCGACGGTGCCCGGGTAGGCGCCGAGACGCACGACCGAGTCGACGGCCTCCTCGAGCGAGACGCCGAAGGCCTCGACGAGCCCGCGCGCACTCCATTGCCCGAGCTCGAGCCACTCCGCGCGCGGGCCGAGGAGCTTGCGCGCGTTCGAGCCGATGCGCAGGGCGGAGGACGCCGTGGCCACCACGCGCACCTCCAGCCGACGGCGCCGCGCGCGGTCCCACTCGGCCTTGAGGCGCTCGGCCCAGTTGCCGACCTGCGACACCTCGTCGAGCAGGAGCACGCTCGAGCCGTGCTCCTGCGACAGCTCCTCGGCCCGCGCCCAGAGCCGCTCCCAGTAGCCGGGCGTCGCGGCCTCGGCGCCGTCGCAGGCCGCGTAGAGCGCGCGTGCCCCGACGTCGCGCGCCAGCTCGGTCAAGAGGGTGCTCTTGCCCACCTGGCGCGCGCCGGTGAGCATCAGGATGCGGCGCGGCGGCGGCGCGGCGGCGCGCCGGGCCCGCGGCCGGATGAGGGTGACCGGCAGCGCGGTCTCGCTCGGCGGCCCGCCGGCGTCCGGACCGAAGCCCACGGCGGCCGCGCCCACGCCGAGACGCTCGCGCAAGAGCTCGCGCACGCGGGCGTAGTCCAGGCGCAAGCCATCGAGAGGCACGCTCGAATAATTATTCGAGTACGACCGCAAATCAACATCTTGCGGGCCGCCCGGGCGGCGACCAGCGGGCGCCGGAGCGGCCGACATGTTGCATTGCGGCAGCGATTGCGGGAACAATACCGGCCGGGAGCAGCTGAAGCTTGAGCAACGACGCGGACCCCAAGGCCGGCGACCTCATCGATGGTCGCTACCGGCTGGAGAAGGAGATCGGCCGGGGAGGCCATGGGCTGGTGTTCAGCGCGTTCGACACCCAGACCAACATGGTCATCGCGCTCAAGATCCTGAACCAGAACGTCTCCGAGGACCCGCAGTACACCGTGCGCCTGTGGCGCGAGGCCCAGTCGCTCGCCGCGCTCTGGGGCACGAGCGTGGTGCGGGTGTACGGCTTCGGGACCGACCAGAACGGCTTCGTCTACATGGCGATGGAGCTGCTCGAGGGCGAGACCCTGGCCAAGCACCTGACCGGGCTCGAGATGTTCGGCGACCGCATGAGCGCCTTCAGCGTGCTCGAGACGCTCGATCCGGTGGCCCGCGCGCTCCACACCGCGCACAGCAAGGGCATCATCCACCGCGACATCAAGCCCGCCAACATCATCGTCGTCTACCCCGAGCACGGCGGCGGCACGCGCCTCATGGACTTCGGCCTGGCCAAGGTCCAGGACTCGATGCAGCTCACGCAGGCGGGCATGGTCGCGGGCTCGCCGAGCTACATCGCGCCCGAGCTGTGGCGCGCCAAGCCCTTCGACCACCGCATCGACGTGTACTCCTTCGCGGCCGTCGCGTTCCGCGCCTTCGCCGGGCGCCCGCCGTTCGAGGGCGCCTCGATGGTCGACATCCTCATGGCCGCGACGCTCGGCGAGCGGCCCAAGCTCTCGCCGATCCGACCCGAGCTGCCGCCCGAGATCGACGAGTGGGTGAAGAAGGCGCTCGCGATCGAGCCCGACGACCGCTACCCGTACATCAGCACCATGTGGAACGAGCTCATCCGCATCGTGATGAGCTCGCACGGACCGAGCGCGGCGCGGGCGCGGGCCGTGTTCTCGCTGCCGACGCAGTGACGGGCGCGGGCTCGGCGGAGCCGGCCCGTCCTCACGGACAGGTGAGCTTGGCCTCGCCGCCGACCTCGCCCACGAGCTCGGCGAGCAGCCGCTGGCTGTCGGGCCGCAGGCTGGCGCGCGCCCCGAGGCAGGTGCAGAGCGGCGCGTGCGCGGCGTCCTTGTCGTTGAGCGACACGAAGCCCTGCGCGAGCCGCAGATGGTTCTCGGGGTCGTTCGGGTACTTCGTCGCGAGCTTCTCGAGGATCTCGAGCCCCTTCTCGCTGTCGCCGTGCTCGAGCATCGCGGCGGGCGCCAGCACGTAGAGCGTGCCCAGCATGCGCGCCGCCGCCCCCTTGCGAAAGCCCGGGTCGAGCTCGCGGCTCTTGATGGCGTAGCGCTCGAGCTCGTGGAGCAGCTCCTCGGCCTCGACGCCGCGCTGCTGCGCGGCCCGGCCGGTGATGGCGGCGCGCGCGAAGGCGTAGGCCGCCGTCGGCTGCTCCCACTCGCGGACGGCGGCGTAGGCGGCCTCGCGGTCCTCGGTCGTGTCCTGCTGGGCGTCGATGAGCGCCTCGAGGGCGTCGAGCAGCCCGAGCGCGTCGCGCTTGGCGGCGCTCGCCGCGAGCTCGGGCCGGAGGCCGACCGTGCCGTTGCAGGCCCCGAGGCCGCTCGCGACGCCGAGCCCGAGCCCAAGCACGGCGAGCAGCCGTGTCAGGCGGCCCAGCCCCGCGCGCGAGTCCTCGGTCACTGGTAGGCCGCGATCACCGCCGCGTAGTCCGCGTCCGACGCCGACCGCAGGCCCTGGATGCCGACCTCGTTGCACACCTGCTTGCCGTCGCCGTCGCATAGGGAGTCGAGCGTGGACTTGAACTTGGCTTTCTCGGCCGCGCTCGCGCTAGGTAACGCCACGACGGGCATCGGGGGCAACTGTTTTGACTGCCAGACGCTCTTGACGCCCGACGCTCCATCGACGTGGGCGATCTCGTCGTACTGGGCGTCGTCGATGAGCGCGCACTCCGCGTCGCCGGAGGCCACCTTCTTGATGGTCTGCACGGGCCGGGTCGTCGCGACGACCGTGAAGTCCGACAGGGCGAAGTCGCCCCCCGACACCACCTTGTTGATGAAGCGCTCGTCGCCGCCGTGGTTCGTGGCCAGGCTCTTGCCCTTGCAGCCACCGAGATCGCTCTGGTTCTTGCTCACGATGTGGTAGCGGCGACCACCCGCGCGCGCCACGTCGGCCGCCCCGATGACCTCGAAGCCATGGGCCTGCCGGAGCCCGAGGAAGGCGCCGAGCGAGACGATGCCGTAGTGGGGGCTCTGGCCGTTGATGTAGCCCACGGCCTCGCTACGTGAGCGGAAGTACTTGCCTTCTGCCGATGACCAGCCGTTCTTGTCCGCCGCGATCGCGACGAGCTTGTCGACGTAGGGTTGCGCCTGCGAGCTCGAGCCGATGCCCGTCTCCGCGAGGATGACCAGCCGTACGGTCGAGTCTGCTGCGGCCGTCGCCGCCAGCGCTCCTGTCGCCGCCACGAGAGCCAGTCCGAGTACAGGTCTGCGCACGGAACACCTCCAGGGAGTTAGACGGGGGTGGCTCGAGGTCCATGCAACCGGAGTGTGCGCAAGTTGCACGCCTGACCACCTGTCCAGGCCGGGGGCGCCGCAACGGGTGCCCGCCCGCTCGGGGCTCATACGCAGTCGGAGCCACCAAGGCGACCCCCTTAGCACGAAGGCGACGACGGGGGCGAGCGGCCGCCTCGCGCCACGAGCCGCGCGGGGCGGCGCGGAGCGGCGAGAAATCCGGCGCGCGAAGTGCCGACCGGCTAGGCTCCGGCCATGCTGGCCGCCACACAGGCACGCGGAGCTCCCAGGATCGTCGGGCGCCACGAGCTGCTCCACATGAGCGCGGTGCGCATGGCGGCGCTCATCCGCGAGGGAGCCCTGAGCTCGCGCACGGCGGTCGAGGCGCACATCTCCGAGGTCGAGCGCGTCAACCCGCGCATCCGCGCGATGGTGGTGGACCGCTTCGCGGCCGCGCGCCGCGAGGCCGACCGGGCCGACGAGCTCGTGCGGGCGCGCGCCCCCGAGACGGCGGCGCCGTTCTTCGGCGTGCCCTGCAGCGTGAAGGAGAGCTTCGCCGTGGCCGGGATGCCGCAGACCGGCGGCCTCAAGGCGCGCGCCGACCACTACCCGACCGAGGATGCGACGGCCGTCGCGCGGCTGCGCGCCGCGGGCGCCATCCCGCTCGGCGTGACGAACGTGTCCGAGCTGTGCATGTGGTACGAGAGCCACAACACCGTCTACGGGCGGACCTCGAACCCCTACGACCCCGGGCGCATCGCCGGCGGCAGCTCGGGCGGCGAGGGGGCGCTCGTCGGGGCGGGCGCGACGCCGATGGGGCTCGGCGCGGACATCGGCGGCTCGATCCGCATCCCGGCGTTCTTCTGCGGCGTCTTCGGGCACAAGTCCACGGGCGGCGTGGTGCCCGCGACCGGCTCCTTCCCCGTGCCCGAGAACGAGGCGCTCCGGTACATGGTGAGCGGGCCCCTGTGCCGCCGCGCCGAGGATCTCATGCCCTTCCTGCGCGCGGTCGCCGGTCCCGCCGGCATCGATCCCGGCTGCCAGCCGGTCGCGCTCGGCGACGAGCGCGACGTGCCCATCGAGGGCCTGCGCGTCGTGTCGATCGAGACCAACGGCACGACGCGCGTGCACCCCGAGCTGACGGCGGCCCAGCGGCGCGTGGCCGATCACCTCGCGCGGCGCGGTGCGCGCGTCGAGACGGTGCGCCTCGCGGCGCTCCGGCACTCCTTCGCGATCTGGAGCTCCATGCTGTCGGCCGCGGCCGAGACGAGCTTCCACGAGATGCTCGGCCACGGGCGCGAGCTGCCGCTCGGGCGCGAGCTCGGGCGCTACGCGCTCGGCCGGAGCGCACACACCCTGCCGGCGCTCGCGCTCGCCTTGCTCGAGAAGCTGCCGACCTACCACGGCGCACGCGGCCAGGCGTACGTGGCCATGGGGCGCACCCTGCAGAGCGAGCTCGAGGCCCTCATCGGCCCGAGCGGCGTCCTTTTGTACCCGCCCTTCGCGACGCTCGCGCCGCGCCATCGGGTGCCGCTCGTGCAGCCCTTCGCCTTCGTCTACACGGCCATCCTGAACGTGCTCGAGATGCCCGCGACGGCCGTGCCGCTCGGGCTCGGCAAGCAGGGCCTGCCGCTCGGCGTCCAGGTGGCGGCGCGCCGCGGCGCCGACCACCTCACGATCGGGGTCGCGCTCGAGCTCGAGCGCGCCTTCGGCGGCTGGGTCAAGCCGACGCGCTGATTAGAAACAAGGGCGCAACCACGCGGAGTTTCGTGGGACGCGGGTCGCGCCCGGGCGCGATGGGCGGCTAGAAGGAAACTCGGCTCCAGCGCGACGTGGCTGCAGACCTCGGGCTCCAGGAGCTCCAGGCTTCAGGCCCAGAAGCCGGAGCGCCGATCCCACGCGGAGTGCACGCACGTGCCTGCGGGGGGCGCCGTTTCGTCCGGCGTGGGTCGTGCGCAGCCCGGTGCTGAAACTGACTACAGGCAAGGCCTCCCGAAGCCTGGAGCCTGGAGCCTTGGAGCCCTCGATCCCTGGAGCCCTGGAGCCCGTCGCCCGTGTCGGCCTACCGTTTCAGGCGACGCGGGTCGGGCGCAGCCCGGTACAAACTTGCTCCCTCTTGCTCCTTACTTCCTTACTCGCCGAACCCAACCCACGAGCCCGGGGGCAGGGGCATGCGGTGCGGCGCGGCGTGGGAGGGCCCCGATGTCGAGCGCGAGGACGCGGGCGCTCGAGCTCACACCCCGCCACTAGCCCCATGCACGCGCCGCAGCGCGAGTCGGGGGCGGGGCCCACGCCGCGCCGAACCGCATGCCACTGCTCCCGGGCGACTACAGCCCGAGCTGCTGCGCGATGATGACCTTCATGATCTCGTTCGTGCCGGCGAAGATGCGCTGCACGCGCGCGTCCACGAAGGCGCGGGCCACCGGGTACTCCTGCATGTAGCCGTAGCCGCCGAAGAGCTGCAGGCAGGCGTCGACCACCTGACCCAGCATCTCGGTCTGCCACAGCTTCGCCATCGAGCACTCCTTGACGAGGTGCTGGCCGGCGGTGTGCTCGGCGACGAGTCGGTCGAGGAAGGCGCGCCCCACCTCGACCTTCGCGGCGCAGTCGGCGAGCACGAAGCGCGTGTTCTGGAGCTTGCCGAAGGCCGTCCGCTCCTTCACGTAGACGAGCGTGTCGGCGAGCACCTGCTCGGCGCGCGCCTGGGCGTCCACCGCGACGACGAGCCGCTCTTGCTGCAGCTTCTGCATCAGCATGAAGAAGCCGCCGCCCACCTCCCCGAGCAGGTTCGCGCCGGGCACGCGACAGCCCTCGAAGTAGAGCTCGCTCGTGTCCTGCGAGGCCATGCCGATCTTCTTCAGCTTCTTGCCCTTCACGAAGCCCGGCGTGCCCGCCTCGACGACGAAGAGCGAGATGCCGCGGTGCGCGGCCTCGCGGCTCGGGTCGGTCCGGGCCGCGACGATGCAGAGATCGCACAGGATGCCGTTCGAGATGAAGGTCTTGGCACCGTCGAGAACCCAGTCGTCGCCGTCCCGGACGGCGGTCGTGGCGAGCGCGGCGAGGTCGCTCCCGGTGCCCGGCTCGGTCATCGCGATGGCCGACACGAGTGCGCCCGAGGCGCAGCCTGGCAGCCAGCGGGCCTTCTGCTCGTCCGTGCCGAAGGCGTGGAGGTAGGGCACGACGATGTCGGAGTGCAGCGACAAGGCGAAGCCCGGCTCGTACACGCGCGCCAGCTCCTCGATGACCACGCAGGAGTGCAGGAAGTCGCCTCCCGGCCCACCCCAGCGCTCCTCGAGCCAGGGGCACAGGATGCCCGCCTCGCCCGCGCGCTGCCACGCCTGCCGATCGACGATGCCCGCCTCGGCCCAGCGCGCCTGGTGGGGCGTCACCTCGCGCTCGACGAAGCGGCGCACCTCCCTGCGCCAGAGGTCGTGCTCCTCGCGATACAGCTTGCGCTCCACGCTCCCGGGCTAGCCGCGCGCGCGCGGGGCCACAAGCTCCCGCCGGCCGCTGCGACGGGCTAAGCTCGGCGACCATGAAGATCCGCGACATGTTCGGCGGCAAGAAGCCGGTCGTGTCCTTCGAGTTCTTCCCGCCGAAGAGCGACGAGGGCACCGAGGCGCTCTTCCACGCGGTCGAGGCGCTGCGCGCCTGCCGCCCGTCGTTCGTGTCGGTGACGTACGGCGCCGGGGGCAGCTACCGCGATCGCACGCTCGATCTCGTCACGCGCATCCGGCGCGAGCTCGGCATCGAGCCGCTCGCGCACGTGACCTGCGTGGGCGCGAGCCGGAGCGAGCTCGCGGCGGTGCTCGGGCGCCTGGCGGACGCCGGGATCGAGAACGTGCTCGCGCTGCGTGGCGATCCGCCCCGCGGTGCGACCGCCTTCGAGCGCCCCGCGGACGGCTTCCTGCATGCGAGCGAGCTCGTCGCCTTCATCCACGCCGAGGGCTACCCGTTCTCGGTCGGCGCAGCCTGCTACCCGGAGGGCCATCCCGAGTGCCGCGACCTCGAGCTCGACCTCGCACACCTCGTGCAGAAGGTCGAGGCGGGGGTCGACTTCCTCATCACGCAGCTCTACTTCGACAACGCCGACTACTTCGCCTTCGTGCGGCGGGCACGCTCGGCGGGCATCGCCGTGCCGATCTTGCCGGGGCTGATGCCGGTCACGAACGTCGCTCAGATCCAGCGCTTCACGGAGGTGTGCGGCGCGCGCATCCCGCAGGAGCTCTACCGGCGGCTGCGCATCGTGGAGCGCGACCCGGGCGCCGTGGTCGCGACGGGCGTGCACTGGACCGTGCAACAGGCGGCCGAGCTGCTCGGCGCACAGGTCCCGAGCCTGCACTTTTACACGCTGAACAAGAGCTCGGCGACGCTCGCCGTCCACGCGGCGCTCGGGCTCTAGGAGGGAGCTCGCCTCCAGCGTGACGTGGCTCCAGGGCGAAGTCGGGTCGGCCGCATGGCCGGGCGACTCAGCGCGCCCCGGGGCGCTTCGTGTCCCCCGGCCGGGGCGCGAGGAAGTTGGCGATCACGATGCCGAGCGGCAGCGCCGCGTAGCCGAGCGCGAGCCCGAGCCCGCTCGCGACGCCCGTGCGCAGCAGGAGGTACACGACCCCGATGAGCGCGAGGAACTTCGCTGCCCCGACGAGCGCCCAGAAGCGCGCCTTGCGACCGCCGGTGACGATCCCGCGTCCGACGCGCACGAACACGTAGAGGTTCGCCGTGGCGAGCGCCCCGCCGCACGCCACGCCAATCGCCGCCCCGGGCCCCCACACGAAGAGCACGGCGAGCGCGATCGCGACGGCCGCGCCGGCGACCGCGAGCACGGCGGTGCGCAGCGTGGCGGCCGACTCGGCCTCGGCCCTGCGGAGCTCGGCGGCTTGCTCGTCGGTGCTCGGCTGGGCGCGTCGCTTGCGACGCCGGCGCGGGGCCGGGCTCCCCGGCTCCTCTTCAACGGTCGTCGTCGCCATGCTCGGGCTCCTTCGCCTTCGGGCGCTTCGTCCTCTGGGCCGCCGCACCGCGGGCTCGGCGCGGCGGCCGCGCGGCGGCGCGCGATCCGTCGGTCGCGGAGGCCTCGCCGTCGGGAGGCGCCGGCAGCCGGTCGGCATCCGCGAGGCGCGTCAGCCGCTCGCGCACCGAGAGCACCGACGGGCGATCGGCGTCGGTCGAGCGGAAGCCGTCGTCGCGCGTCTCCTTCTCCATTCGCTTGGCCGCGCGGTAGATGTAGCGCACCGCCGCCGCGATACCGAACACCAGCCCGGCGAACGTGAAGCCCGGCTCGGTGCCGAGCTTGCCGTCGAGCCACAGGCCCCCGCCGAGGCCGAGCAGGATGGAGATCACCACCTCGAGGCCGAGGGCCCCATAGGTGCTGGACGCCTTCCAGGGGTATCGCAACGCCGCCATGTCCGTTCGCGCCGCGCGCCATGAGGCCGAGAGCGTGAGGGCGCTTAGCGCCGGGGCGGCGTCGGGTCAACTCGCGCCCGGCCTCCCGTCGAGGTCCACGACCGCGTCCAACGTCGACGGCGCGCGCCATCCCGCACCCGCGGGCGGCGGTGGGTGTTGTTCTGGACGGCTCCTCAGTCGACGCCGGAGAGCTGGACGACGTAGCTCAGCGTGGCGACCGGATCGAGGATGGGGTTCAGCACCGAGACAGGGGGTGCGACGGCGCCCCAGGCCGGGCTGTTGTCGATGACGATGTAGTAGCTGCCGGGGGGCGGGTTGTAGGCGGTGCGCAGCTCCTGGCCCGGCATGAGCGGTGCCCCGCCGAGGACCTGCCCCGGAGGCGGCCCGAGCGGACGGCCCGTCTGGTAGGCGTCGCGCCAGAGGTCGCCGGTGGCCTTGTCGACGAGCGCGACGTCGACGGGCGTGCCCTGCAGGAAGTAGCGCACGAAGAGCCGCTGCCCGGGCTCGGCCACCTCGAAGGGCCCGATGAAGTCGCGCTGATTCGAGTGCACCTCCACCGTCTCGTTCGCGTAGGTGAAGTACTCGTTCTGGAGCACGTTGAACGGGTGGTTCGGCCGCTGCGGCGGGGTGAGGACACCGAGGGCGAAGTCGTTGCCCTTGTCCGGGTTGTGGATGACCGTGAAGCCGCGCGTCAGCTCGCCCGCGACGATCTGGTTGCCGAAGTAGTTCGCCACGATGCCGAGCGGCGTCGCCCCGGTCGCGATGTCGGCGATGGGGTTCTCGACGTAGCCGAGCCGGAAGCTCGGGCCGTTGGGGATGCCGTTGGACTTGGCCCAGAGGTAGAGATCCTCCTCGCCGAGGTAGAAGTCGACGCGGTACTGCACCGAGGCGACCGCCGAGAAGCCGATGCGCTTCGTGAGGGTGTGCCAGGCGTAGCCCGTGCCCGCGAAGTTCACGGTGACGAGCTTGTTCTGGTTGTCGACGTCGACCGAGCACTGCGCCGGGAAGTAGCGGCCGATCGCCGCGCCGCGGTCCTGCAGGCGCAGCGGCAGCCCGATCTTCAACATTTCCGGGCAGATCATGCTCGCGCCGAAGTTCGAGAAGAGCCACCACCGGAACTCGGGACTCGAGTTGATGACCGGCCGGCAGCACCCTCCGACGGCGCCGAGCTGGCTGCCGCCGAGGAGCATGACCGCGCCGACGAGCGCGCGCCGGCGCCAGAGCCAGCCGTCGCGGTCCGGCCGCCGGGCCCGCGCCCCGGCCCCCTCTTCCGCCTGGATCTTCGCGTGGTTGGACACGGTCGGAAGGATAGTCCCGATCGAGCCGTCCTTGGACGGCAAACTTGCAGAAGGCCCCGTAGGGGTCGGGGGGAGCGAAGGCATGGAAGGCATGGGGTACACCGAACAGGATAGCCAGCGGCCCGGCCGGGAGCGCCCCGCGGCACGTTCCAGGCGAGGTGCGTCCCGCGAGGGCTCCGAGAGAGCTTACGGTCGCCGGACGCCCTGGCTCCCCGCGACCGGCATCGCGCGTGTAGATCCGCGAAAGTCCGGGCCCGGAGCGCCTGGCTTTCGTTTGCGCCTCCAGGGTCGGGATGGTACGGCACCTGGGCCGGGAGGCCGGCGCTGCGAGCGATCGCGGGACCCAGGGCCTCGCGCCGTGAGATGGCCATGGGCCCGACTCCGCTACAGATCATGATCGTCGTCGGCATCGCGCTGCTGCTCTTCGCGGCGGGGCGGATCGCCGATGTCGGCAAGGGCCCGCGACGGAC